>DGIE01000043.1 GCA_002393025.1 Holosporaceae bacterium UBA3830
TCAGTGACGGATCTAAACTTTGCGAGCCGGAATAGCTCACTTTCAGCGGCTCAAATGTCCCTCCCTTTGTGATTGTCTCCTTCGGCACGTTTATCCCCGGAACCGCCTGCGTTATCGTTGAGTCCAAATAGGTCGGCAATCCATTATAAATCTCATCAGCTATTCGTAACATGCTCTCTTTTTGCTGCTTGTAACTCAACCCCGGATTCCATTTCTTCGCCACCGCTAGCGCTGCTTCTTTCGCACATCTCTTCACTACTTTGTTGAGGCTGTTGTTCCTCAAAAACTCCGTCCCCTCCGTCTGCCTCTTCAATAAAGTCTGATTGTCCAGCACATATTTCGCTCCCAGCAGCAATATCGGTATTACCGTCAGCGTCAATATTAGCACGTAACCACTTGATGAAGTCTCTAAATTTTTACGGAGTTTTTGAATAGTACAAAAATCATATTTCGAAAAATGTTTCAATAATAGTTTGACATTACTCCAAATTTTGAAAAATTTTTGACTAACACTTAATACCTTACGCTTATCCTTACCCCTTTCGGAGGGCACTAAGGATTCTCCCTCTTTCTTCTTTATCATTTTTATCCATCAAACTTTTACAGATCCCATCTTGGCATATTATTGTTAAAAAAAAGTTAAACAACTTTTTTTCTTTTAGATAAATTCTAGAAAATTATGGGAACAAAAAATAAAAAGCGTCTGTTACAACTTAAAATGTTTGAACTTTGCAGGAAACCAATATCACGAAAACCCCGAGTCAGCGCCAGAAACCCTCGGGTGGATATACTCATCGCTTTGAAGATGAGGAGGCAGAGATCAACCCTGCCTTTTAATTTTATAATCTAACCATCCGATGTTACCGTCATTTCTCCAATAAACAACGTTAACTGCGGAGTTCGATATATTTTCGAAAATGAAAACATGCTGATTTTCATCCAGATGATTTGCCGCTTCGCTCACGCTCATCAGTGGTAAATCATCCAGAATCTCAGCGATAATCATTGGAGCACTTTCCTCTATCTCCGTCACGGGATGATCAAAGGTGTTAATCTCCACTTTTTTGTTGCTTTTGCTTGGTTTCTTCTTTTTTTGAAATTGTTGCTCTAATTTTTGGAGAGCAACGTCAAAACTTACGACAGGATCCTCAGCACTGCTGACAACAAAATAGGAATTTCCCGTATTGGTTTTGATGGTCATGTCTGTAGTAAACAAATATGATTCCTTTTTCATCACGATGTTAGCATCCAAAAACTCCACATGATACTTTTTAGCCAATCTTTCACAAGAGTCCTTCGCTTTTTGAGTCAAAGACTCTCCGATTTCCATATGTCTGCCTGAAAAAGAAAAGTTCATTTTATCCTCCTAACCTTACACTTAAGTAGTATAAATAAAATCTTTTAAAATTACACTTCATATTTTATGTATATCTGAAGAATATTAAGAAATGTTAAACTGTCCGGCTGAATACATTTATTTTTCAGAAAAACTTTTTCCCAAATAAAGTTTTTTGGCTTTATCGTTACTTATTATTTCATCCGGCGTTCCTTCAATCAAAACCTTCCCCTCAAACAACAAATAAGAATAATCGGAAAGAGGAAGAGTGTCCCGAACATTGTGATCCGTAATAATCACTCCGATTCCCTTCGCTTTTAAAACATTTATCATCTCTTTCATATCAGATATCGCCAAAGGATCAATTCCGGCAAATGGCTCATCCAAAAGGATAAACTTCGGGTTCGCCGCCAAAGCGCGAGCAATTTCCAACTTCCTTCTTTCCCCTCCTGAAACCGTAATGGCCGGAGACTTTCTGATATGCTCCAAGGACAAATCTTTTAACAAATAGTCTAATATCTCTCGAATTTCAGACTTTGGTAACTTTCTCATCTCTAAAACCGCATAAATGTTCTCCTCAACGGACAACCCTCTAAAAATTGATGGGTCCTGCGGAAGATATCCTATTCCGAGACGAGATCTTTTATACATAGGCAAATCTTTAATACTGATATTATCTAAAAAAAGCTCTCCTTCATCTGCCTTAATCAAACCACATAAAATAGAAAACGTCGTAGTTTTTCCTGACCCATTGGGACCAAGAAGAGAAACCACCTGACCTTGCGATGCTTCCATGCTAACGCCCTTGAGAATAGCTCTCTTTTTTATGAACTTTTTTATATTTTTGCATGCTAGCTTGCTTACCATTTAATTTTTCTTTATAACCCCTTTCGAACCGTATACTTTTATATCATTTGTTTTCATATTTAGTATAGCTTTTTTACAGAGAATCTTACCTTTTTCATTGGAAATAATGGTATTTCCCGTGACTGTAATAAAATTATTTTCCAGAATTCCGCGGTTTCCTTTAACAGAAGTTAAATTATCTACTTTTATTTTTAAATTGTTTTCAGCAATCACCTTCTTCACAATATTATTTTCAAGATTCATCGTTATATGCTCAGACTTGATACAATAATTATGTTTGTCCTTCTTTAAATCTAAATTTACTTGGCCATTGGCTTCGGCATATTGTTTGGTATAGATAATATCCTTAATCGCTTTTAAATGGTACTTATCTGTCTTATATGAAGAATTTCCAAAGGCATGAACTTTTTTAAAATCTTTTCCTATGACCTTATCAAACTCAACAACTAACTTATCTGCAATTACCAAATCATTTGAGAGATTCCCCTTTACGTCTTTTATAAGGGTCATAATTTTATTTTTCATATCAAATTGATATTTTTTTGCAAAAAATTTCGTATCATCCTGAGTTATCAAAATATCAGTATTTCCATTAGCAATTTTTTTATCAATATCAACAAAAGACTTCTCTGTTTCTATTAACAATCCCTCTTCAGTAGAAAACTTAACATTGCCTTTCATTTCACATTGTCTATTCCCCTCCGAAACAAAATGAGTTTCATCGGCAAAAACGGTCACTGTTTCGTCAGAAGATATGTTAAATGTTGTAATCAGTTTACTGAAATCGAAGACTTTATCGTTAATTTCCTTCACTTCGGATGATTTTAACATAATCTTATTGGATCCATGATCGAAGGACGTGTAAACAACATCCTTAAATTCATTCTTTTCAGAAATTTTAGACGATGCTTTCTCGTGAATAACTTTTGTCACCGCCAAAACAGACCGCCCTACCTTATAACATATAAAGCCTGCAGCAGACAGAAACAAAAACGAAATCGCTCGTATTTTCCATTTTCTGTTAAGCAAGACCCGCTCTCAAACAATCATGAATGTGAATAATCCCACAAGGCTTTTGATCCTTACCAACTAACAAACTTGTTATGGAGTGCTTGTTCATAATTTTCACAGCTTCCTGGGCAAACATATCCTCCGATACAACTTTTGGATCGGGCGTCATTATTTCAGCAGCTGTTTTGTTCAAAAAATCTGAATCTATTTTTCTTCGCAAATCTCCATCTGTAATTATTCCGATAATTTTGCCTTTATTACTAATCACACAAGCACATCCAAAAGACTTGTTTGTCATTTCTATCAACACGTCCTTCATCGACGCATTTTCCTCAATGATCGGAGTGTCCGTATGCATAAGATCCGAAACTTTCAGGAGACGCTTTCCTAAAGCTCCACCCGGATGTAAATTCTTAAAATCATCTCGAGTAAAAGATTTTTTGTTTAACAAAGATAAGGCCAAGGCATCTCCTACAGCTAACATCATAGTTGTTGTTGTCGTCGGAGCTAAATTGTAGGGACAAGCCTCGTTAATGTTAGGCATCAGAATGACTACACTGGCGGATTTTGCCAATATACTTTCGGAATTTGCTGTAACCGCGACAATATCTATCCCGAATCGATTTGCATAGGACAACATCGGAATCAATTCCTGAGTGTTTCCCGAAAGAGACAAAACCAGCAACACGTCCTTGTCTGAAATTTCCCCCAAATCACCATGAGAAGCTTCTGCAGGATGCAAGAAAAAGGAAGGTGTTCCCACCGAAGATAAGGTCGCGGAAATCTTCCTGCCGATATGCCCAGGTTTCCCCATTCCTGAAACTATTACATGTCCCTCTTTTTTTTTGAAAATCAAATCCACCGCCGAAACAAAGCTGCTATCCAAAGACCAATACATCGCCTCCAAACCTGCTATTTCCTGCTTCAAAATTGATTTTGCGTATTCCAAATCTGAACTCATATTTCGCTCCGTTTTCCTTTTTTTATTCCACTGTAACTGATTTTGCCAAATTTCTAGGTTTATCGACATCCTCCCCTTTTAATACAGTTACGACATAAGCCAATAATTGTAGAGGAATCGAATACAATATTGGATATAACTCTTGATTTATCGAAGGTAATATGATCTTTTCAACGGAGCCATCGAAACTCCCTGCACCTACAGAATCGGTAAACAAAATGATATTCTTTCCTCTGGCTTGTGCTACCTGAATATTTGAAAACATCTTGTCGAACATATCTCCAGAAGGGCATAAGCAAATAATCGGAACAACATCATCAATCAATGCAATCGGACCATGCTTCATTTCACCGGCAGCAAATCCCTCTGCATGGATATAGGAAATTTCCTTGAGCTTCAGAGCCCCTTCTAAAGCAATCGGGTACAAACTATCTCTACCCAAATAAATTGCATTCACACAATCCTTGATCTTGTAGGCTATTTTATCTATATCATTCTTTAACAGCAAAGAATCTTCACAAGCCTGTGGAAGATTTTGCAACTGACTTAGCAATTTTGAGTTTTTGCTGAAGGCCAACTTAGCCAAAACAGTAAGTTGTGCAGTAAAAGCTTTCGTCGATGCAACTCCTACCTCTACCCCCGCCTCTGTATGAAAAACACAATCTGCCGAACGAGAAATTGCGCTATTCAAAACATTTGAAATAGCTGCCAATCTGCAAGTACTATTATTTTTTTTCACATATTCCATTGCTTCAAGGGAATCTATTGTCTCCCCCGATTGAGTTATAACCAACACAAGCGTATTATCCTCAATCACCGGAGAACGATATCTGTACTCAGAGGCTATTTCCACATGAGTCGGAATTCTAAGATATTTTTCAAACCAATATTTTCCGACCAAACCGGCGTGATATGAAGTTCCACAAGCCAGGATGAGAATTCTGGAAATATTATCAAAAAAAGCTTCCGGTACATCATTGCTTAGCAAAGTTTTTCGTATTGCACTCGGCTGCTCCATAATCTCCTTTATCATGTAATGGGAATATCCACCTTTGCCTGTATTAATTAAATCATCAGTAACCGCAACCCGACATTTATCCACAACTTTAAAATCATTATCAAAAAACGTCGCGCCGTTCTTTGTTACTTCCGCATAGTCCCCATCATCCAAATATACAATTTCGGAACAATTAGCAGATATAGAACTTGCATCCGACCCTACACATACATCCTTTCCAAACCCCACCGCCATAGGACTTTTGTTTCTCGCACAAAAAATCATATCCGGACGATTTTTGAAAATTACCAAAAATGCATATGTCCCCTTCACGGCTCTCAGCATTTTTCGGAAAGCTTCTCTCGGATCAAATCCATTATCCAATTGCATTTGCAAATAAACAGCGGCAACCTCACTATCTGTTTGGGACTCAAATTTATATCCTTTTTGCAATAAATCGGATTTTAATTCTTTATAATTCTCAATTATTCCATTATGTACAAGGGCAACATCCTTCGTAAGCACGGGATGAGCATTCTCTTCTGTGGCTTTTCCATGAGTTGCCCAACGAGTATGCCCGATACCTATCGCTCCAGAGATAGGATTAACCTTTAGCTTATCTTCCAAATTCTTTAATTTCCCAACGGTGCGAAGACGTTGCAACCCGTTATCTCCTACCACTACCACACCCGCAGAATCATACCCTCGATACTCCAACTTTTCCAATCCGTTGACAATATCAAAAACAACGTTACTGTTACACTTGCTTATAATACCAATAATTCCGCACATTTATGTCTCTTCTCTGTTATTATTTGCAGTATTATCTCCAATCCTATCTTTGAAATTTTTCAAATATTCTTCTGCCAAATTTCGTAAACCCAGACTTCCTACCGATATACTCGATCGAGACTTCAAATTTTCAGATCCATTAACAACAGAGGAATGCTTCACTCGAAAATTAACAGCCCAACCTTTCACATTTTTCTGAAATCCACGAGCTATCGCCAAAGCATTAGTATCCACGTTTTTCGTTATAACGCTACCAGCACCGACAACAGCCCCATCCTCAATTTTCACGGGAGCAACTAAAGCACTGTTTGATCCAATAAAAACGCCCTCTCCTATTTCCGTCTGGTATTTTCTAAATCCATCATAATTACAAGTAATCGTTCCAGCACCGATATTGGTATTCTTTCCCAAATCGCTATCACCTATGTAGGATAAATGATTAACCTTCGTTTTTTCACGTACAACACTATTCTTAATTTCGACAAAATTCCCGATTTTTGCTCCATCATAAATTTCGCTCCCGGGACGCAACCTCGAAAAAGGTCCCACTTGAGCTGATTTTATTGCCGATCCATCAACTACGCAAAAAGGTCCGATCTCTGCACCAGATTTTATCTTCACATTTTTTCCGAACACAACATAAGGATAGACAATTACGTCTTTTTCTATTTCGGTATCATAAGAAAAAAATACCGTCTCCGGAGCAACCAAAGTCACTCCGTTATCAAGCATCTTTTCTCTCATACGATCTTGAAAATATTTCTCCAAAGTTGCCAGTTCGGCTCTGGTATTCGCTCCCGATAACTCTTCTTTCGAGGACACATAATATCGGCAATCAAACCCTGATTGGTACGCAAGCCGCACAATTTCCGTAATGTAAAACTCGCCAGTAGCCTCGCTCGCCTCAATTTTGTATAGCAATCTATTTAACACATCACGTCGGATCAAGAGTCCTGCATTACACAGAGGAACGACGTTATCTTCCCTTCCCAGATCCTTGGCTTCGACTATTCTTTTTATAGTCCCACTTTTTTCCCCAATCTCCAATTTTCCGAGATTTTGATCTTTGCCTGAATCAAAAGCTAAGACGACAACCGCAGTATTTTCATTTGAAACGGCGACATTGTACATCGCTTTCAAAGATTCCGCCGTAATTAGCGGAACGTCTCCATACAACACATATACCCAACCCGAATCGGAAGGAGATAAACTATTCATCGCAAATTTTACAGTATCCGCACTACCTTTTGGAATAGGCTGAAACGCTTTAACAACACCCTCATCTATCTCCGAATGAAAATTTTCATACTCGGGATTCAATACTGCCACAATTTTTTCAGGTAAAACTTCAGAAGCAGATTTTATAACATGATCCAGTAGAGAAAGTCCTCCGATTTTGTGAAACACTTTAGGCAAGGATGACTTTAAACGAGACCCACAACCTGCGGCCAGTATTATGACTGTCTTCTCTTCAGCTTTTCGCACACCCCCCCCTAAAATTTACTAAACGTAAACTTTCATCTGATAAACTACCAAATAACGAAGGGTATTATAACTACTTTTATTTGGATGTTACAGAGGTTGAATAAAAAATATGAATAAAGTTATCGCAGTCTTAGGTATCATTGTCGTAATTACGCTGGGAGCTTTGTTTTTCTTCGCAGGTTTCTATATGGGCAATACAACAACCTTTGGAAAGGGACAACCAACCAAAACCGATATAACGGACACTTCTGATGAAAAAAAGTTGTCTCTGCAAGATATTAATGCTCAAATTGCCGCTCAATCGAACAATATTTCTGAAAAAGTTATGAAAATAATCTCCAGTGGCGCCGATAATATATCTCACTCTGTTTCAGAAGTCGTAACAAAAATAAATCACCCAAAATTATCTCAAATATCAGCAGATTCTCTATTAAAAGAAATTATCTCTTCTCATTCTGAACATGATGATTGCTCTCCCGACAAAACCGAACAAAATATCAGGTCTAACTCAAATTACAGCAGAGATAGTCTACGCGGGAAAAAAGTAGTATTTATAGGATATTTTAAAAACAACATCGCTTTGCAAATTCAACAGCTGCTTACCGGAAAAGGGTACAAAGTTCATGTTGAAGAGTCAAAAACATGCCCAGGGGAATCTTTCATATTTTGCGGACCATTTAGAAAAAAGGAGAATGCTGAACTACTCGTAAATTGGCTTCGCAATCACGATTTTTCTGAAGCAAAAGTTGTAAATATAATCCAAGAATCCGGAGAGAAAACAATTCTTGACTCAATGGAGGATGATTCAACTATTCCGGAGAATCAGGAAGAAGAAATTCCGGAAGTAACTAATGAAGAGCTGCAAAATTTAACTAGCGATGCGGTTCGTTCCGAACCTTTGCAACGTCTTGAAACATCAGGATTTCCAACAAATTATCAACAGATGCCTGGACAAATCCCGCAAATCAATCAAATGCCAAACTTTCAAATGAATCAGATTGCGAGAAGCAATTAGACTAAGATACCTACGATCTGCGAACAAAAGTTCTCTGCAAAGTTACGAATAAATCCGCAAATTTATTGTGCTCCGCAACCTTTATCGCATTTAGCTTTGTTTGAAAAGTAGGAATTTGGAGAGTAATAAGACTCTGATGAAATAACTTCTCCTGTTCCCCAATTTTTAATCTTATACGATATCGTAGGCTGTTGAAAATTTTTTGCTTTATCATAAACAGAAGAATAGTATTTTGGCACATACCTTACGGCATTTTTCGGTGTCAACTGTTTTACTGTATAGAAATTCTTTGCATAGTTAGACCTGAAAATTTTTCTATTGCGACCACGTCTCCGTTTTCTGTTATATACTGAAGACTTTCTTGATTTTAATTTCCCTGAAGATTCCCCCTTTTTCGACACTGTAGACTTATCAGATGATTTTTTCTTACCAGAAGTTTTTATTTCTTTGGAAGATTTAGACCTTTTCGAAGATTCTTCTTCTATGGTCAGCTCTCCAGATTGAGAAATTCCACTCAAACTGCGACTAATTTCATCCAAGTCCTTTTGCAATTTAAAAATTTTATTTTTCAAATTTCTGTCGATAACAGAGCCTCCTTTTGTACTTTGGGAGGCTTTCTTCTGCTGCCTGTTATTAACCTGTAATATATTATTTACCAAAGATTGGACATATTCTTTTTTGGAAGTCTCATCTTCTTGTCCCCTTATTTCAGGAGAATGCATTTGATTCATCATCATGCCATTTGAGGACATCATACCAGGCATTTGCTGCATCATCATAGTATCTTGTTGCATGGTGTTCTGCATCGGCATTGAATTTTGGAGCATTCCTTGATTCATCATCATGCCATTTGAGGACATCATATCCGGGGCTTGTTGCATCATCATTGTATCATTGGTGTTACTCTCATCTTCAGCTTGGTCATACTCATCCTCATATTGATCATATTCCATAGACCAAGACAATGGATTCGCAAAAATCAACAAACTAATACATAATAACGAACATCTTTTCATAGCTGTAATATCTCATAAAAATATTACTATTTGGTTAATTTGAAATTAAAAACCTCGATTAGGTATAGTCTGCGATCTCTGCATCATCGTCTTGTTATTTGTGGTTGAGCCCCCGTTGCGAAATTTTATATTGGGTTGTTGGATTATCAATGTATTCGGCATTAAACTGGATCCCATCATTCCCCTATTCTGAAGCATTATATTCGGTTGTTGTGACATCGTCGTATTTTGAATTACACGAGGACTTGTCATTAATCCATTGCTTTGAACAGGTACTACCGATATAGCCTGCATCGGAAACTGCATCAATGGAACTTGCATTACTCCTCTGCTTGTAACTAATTTATTATTCTGCATTGACATTTGCATTGGTGTTGTATTGTTTTGTATGTTCATCGCATTTTGAAACGGACTTGGTATAACACTATTGTTTGTCATCTGAGTTTGATTTGGAAACTGCTCAACTGTCTCGTTGTCCATATCTGTGTCATCCTCACTGTCCTCATCTTGGCTGTCATCATCTTGATATTCGTCATACCCATCTTCTGAATATTCCTCATCGTCACCTTCATCTTCAACGATATAATCATCCTCATCCATGGCAAAAATCGTCCATGACAACTGACTCATTCCCAAAAACAATGTTAAACTTAAAATCAAACGTTCTCTCATGACTGTATTGTCTCAAATAAAAGTTAATGTTTGGTTAATTTTTGCTAATAATCCAATATTATGATATAAATAATGTACTTTTTATAAGGAAAAAGAGGTAAAACATGAAAAAAGTCATTATATTGTCTTCTGTACTGTGTTGCGGTGTGTTGTTGTTATCGGGTTGCGCCAGAAATATTTCAGCAAATAGCTATGATGCCAGAGCGTTAAACGGATCCGGAATGGTCTCCCATCCTTGCACAGTCATCAAGGTTAGAACAGTTACGGTTGAAGATGGTGATTATCTCGAAAATAATCAGACCGGTATGCTAATGGGAGGTGTTGCTGGAGGATTAGCCGGAAACATGATTGGTGGCGGTCGAGGCAGAACATTAGCAACAGGAATCGGTGCTTTGGCTGGAGCCGCTGGCGGTGCTTACGCAGAAAAAGCTCTTAAGTCACAGAATGCCTATGAATACGTCGTAAAAATGCAAAATGGATCTATGAGAACTGTTGTTCAGGGAATGGATACATACTTACAGCCTGGACAAGAGGCTTGGTTAATAGAAGGAACACGAAACAGCCGACCACGCTTAATTGCTCGTTAGTTTTCATCTATTGATCGATTTAGCATGAAGATTATAAAAGCAGGCGATTTGAATTTCGCCTGCGAGGTTTTGAGAAGCGGTGGTTTGTTGGCATTTCCGACTGATACGGTGTATGGATTGGGGGGAGATGCGTATTCTGATGAGGTGGTGACAAAAATTTTTCAGAGTAAAAACAGATCACCGTTCAATCCTGTGTCAGTTTGTTATCCCTCGTTTTGCAAGGCATACCTGGATGTAGAGATAAATTCAAAAGCGAAGCTTCTGGCTGAAAAATTTTTTCCGGGCGCGCTGACGGTAGTTTTAAAGAAGAAAATTAACTCGAAAGTATCGTGGATATGTTCGGCCGGCGGAGATACCTTGGGAATCAGAGTTCCTAATAACCCGATAGCTCTTAGTTTATTGGAAAGGCTAGACTTTCCTTTGGCTGCTCCCAGCGCAAATGCGTCATCAGAATTAAGCACAACTACAGCCCAATCCGTGTGTGAAAGTCTGAAAAGCTGTGAGAATCTGGTAATTCTTGACGGAGGAATCTGTAATTTAGGAATAGAGTCCACCATTGTAGATCTGTCAGTCGAAAGTAAACCGAAAATTTTAAGAAGAGGAGCAATTTCGCAAGAAGAAATTGAGGAAAAATGCGGTTTTAAATTGATCGAAGCAAATCACTCTGAATTTAGCCATTATAAGCCAAAAAAGCCTATTATCATAAACGTTCATCAAGTAGGTAAAAAAGATGCTCTTCTGGCTTTCGGAGATCCAATCTTCGGAGCAAAGTATTGTTTAAATTTAAGTAGCAACTCCAATCTGACTGAAGCAGCAAAAAACTTATTCCTTATGTTGAGAAAACTAGATGCTACTGACGCAGAGAAAATATGTGTCATGCCCATTCCTAAAATTGGGATAGGTACTGCTATCAATGATAAGCTAGAAAAAGCTGCTCAAAAAGATAACTGATCTGGTTCTTGTTCTTTTTTCAAATTATCCGAACATGCCATAGCAAGGGCTATTACCCATCCTATGAAAGTCATTCCTAAAAATATATCAATAACGGCAATTGACCCTATGTGCTTTACCTGTCTATACTTTGCAATGATTACGGGAATAAAATAAATCACTAGGAAAATGAAAAAACAAAACAAAAATATCAACATGTTCAACATGATACCCCTCCTCCTCAAAAATAGCGCTATGAACGACTATCCAGCCACTCTCTTATTGTACATCCTCAAGGGAATTTGATCAAATTTTAACCTTTTCTAAAGAAATTTATCGAAATCTTTTCGATAATTTTATTCTCCTAAAATCGCTTTTACATATTGACTAGCAGAAAATGATTGGAGGTCATCTACACCCTCGCCTATTCCTATGGCAAAGATTGGAGATTTGTATTTTTGCGTTAAAGAAATCACCACTCCTCCTTTAGCTGTAGAATCCAATTTTGTGACAATCAGACCGTCGATTCCCACTTTATTTAAAAACGATTCGACTTGGAGATGCGCAGTCTGCCCCGTTAAACCATCTAATACCAGAACTGTCTTATGTGGAGCTGTTTCATCTATTTTCTTTATAACTCTTTTTATTTTGTCTAACTCTGCAATTAAATCATTACGATTTTGCATGCGACCTGCTGTATCTACAATCACAATATCCTTGTTTTCGGATTTTGCTTTTTCTATTCCTGAATACACAACGCCTGCAGCATCTGCCTGATCTTTTCCGTGGAAAACCTCAATATCAAGTTGATTTCCCCAGTATTTCAGTTGCTCCACAGCTGCCGCCCGAAAAGTATCAGCGGCAATCAGTAATGGGTTATGTCCTTTTTGTTTAAAAGCATTGGCCATTTTTGCAATTGAAGTTGTTTTCCCATTTCCGTTAACACCAATCACCAAGATAATTTCAGGATTTTTACCCGTTAACTCGAAAAGATCTGCCTCATAAGGTTTAAGTAACGAAGTCATTTCGCCTTCCAGAAATTTTTTAATTTCAGCTTCGCTTGCGTCCCTTGGAAATTTTTTATCAGCCAATTTTTTGGCTAACATCATCGAAGTTTGCACTCCTACATCGGCTCGTATCAATGTATCTTCTATTTCCTGGTAGAAATTCTCATCAATTTTTTTCCCGGCTATCGCAGTAAGAATACTTTCGGACGTTTTTTTCAAAGTTTTCTTTAATTTATCAAGAATCCCCATTTCAGAGCTCTCCTATAATTGTATTGTCTTCTATTTTTATGCAGTTAATCCAATATTCTTTTCCTGCTTTGAGCTCAGACAGAGACTTCACAGCTAAAAAGGAATCCGTTTTTGCAATTTCCGAAGTCTCAGCCAAAATATGAATTTTCTGCCCGATAAATTCTTGCAATTTTTGATTCAAAATTTTTGAGGCATCTTCTCTCAATGTTTTCGCACGGGCCACCGCTACTTTTTTCAAAATCTGAGGCATCAAAGCCGCCGGAGTCCCCGGTCGTTTCGAATAAGGAAATACATGCAGCAAAGAAAGATTCCCCTCCTTCAATAATTTTCTGGTGTTCTCAAACATATCATCGGATTCAGTCGGGAAACCAGCAATGATATCCGCTCCGAAGATAACCTCCGGCCTTCTTTCCAGAATCTTTAAATTTGTTTCAATTATTTGTTCCCGATTATGACGCCGCCCCATCCTCTTCAAAATCATATTGTCGCCGGATTGAATGCTTTCGTGGATGTGTGGCATCAATCTTTCCTCTCCTGCAATGAGTTTAATAAGTTCATCATCAATATCCGCCGGATCCAAAGAAGACAACCTCAGTCTCTTCAATTCCGGAACATTCTTCAATAAATATCTGATAATAAACGAAATATTTTCTTGCGGAGAGAGGTCCTGTCCGTATGACGAAATATTCACACCGGTAAGAACCAATTCTTTATGCCCCTGTTTTAAAGATTCTTTCGCTTGAAAAACTATTTCGTCTTTATCAAAGCTGACGGAAGGTCCGCGCGTCAACCGCACAACGCAGTACGTACATCTATGATCACATCCGTTTTGGATCTGAACGAAACCTCGAACTCTTTGGGCATCAAATTTCGAAATTGACTTTTTCTGAGAACCGTATTTTAGATATTCATCCTTGGATAATTTTATTTTATTGGAAATTATCCCCACTACACCATCCATACTGAGATAAACGTCAGGATTCAGCTCAGCAGCGCATCCGGTTAAAACCAACTTTATGTTCGGATCTTGTTTATGCAATTTCCTTATCTCCTGTCGCAACTGCCTTTCTGCCTCAGCCGTCACAGCGCAAGTATTTATTATAGTATAATCCACTATGCCGAGCTCATCCGCAAACTGCGAAATCGTGTCGGACTCACAGGAATTTAAACGGCATCCGAAATTTATAACTCTTCCCATTGTTTATATTTTTTATTAAATCAACCAACAGAAACCCTACCGACTGCATCGGGGACATTTTCATCTGACGATTGAGTCGCAACGACTCTCTCGATTATATCAAAAATATCCTTTGCAGCTTGTTGAATTTCCCTATTTTCTACGGAAAAATCATACTCATTGGAATGAGCAATATCCAACCGAGCAGTTAACAGCCTTTTCTGAATATCTCCCTCATCCTCTGTATTTCTGGACCGAAGCCGTTTCTCTAATTCATCTACAGACGGAGGGTTTATAAAAATCCCCGTAATATTTTCGGCGATAAATCTTTTCACTTTCTGAAAACCTTCCCAATTAATAACCAAGATGGAAACTTCATTATTTTCCATGCTTTCCTGAATGCTCTTCAGCAAAACACCGTAATAATTTTCGTAAACCTCTGAAAACTCGGCAAACTCATTACGCTCTATCTTTTCTTTGAAATCCTCTCTGGACAAAAATATATAATCGACGCCATCCTGCTCGTTACCACGAATGGATCGCGTTGTACAAGTGATTACCCGAGACAATTCCGGCTTTCTGTCCAAGAGATACCTAACAATCGAAGTCTTTCCTACCGCGGAAGGTCCTGAAATAACAAAAAGATGCCCCATAACTCCCTCTCTCTCACGAAGCAAGAATAACGCAAATCTTACCAATTTTCCATAGATTAATTTATTTTACCCGGAATTGAATAAGTCGCAAGTATTCTTACCGTAGTTCTTCCCAGTTTCACCCTATGATACAGTGTCGGATTATCTGTCACCTTTTCGCATTCCCTCCTGTACGGGAAATTTAACTCAAAAGAAACACCCAATTTTTTGTTAAAGCGTTTATGCCCACCTATTCCGAACATAGGAATATACCTAATCGCATTGATCGAAGAAATTTGTTTCCCGTCAACATAGTATCTATACTCAGCCTGCATGCGCTGTGCACCTAATTTTAAAAAGACCACCGTTCCCATGTTTCGGAAAATATACCCTCCTTTTAACGAAAGTTCCGGCATCATACATGGAATTTTCAGATCCCCTGAAAAAGTGTTGTATGAAGTACCCCAGCTTTGCAAAATTCTATCATAATAATCGTAACTGAATATCTGCATATCTCCAGATTTCTTCTGGGATTTCCAGAAATCCAGCAAAAATTCTCCACCGATAATGAACCTTTTCTTCAGCTTCTTCGAGTAATCGATTCCTACCGTAAGCATGAAGTTATCCATATTTTGTTTTGTATTGTTTGAGCCTGTACGGATAGTAGAACTAAAAGATGACATAGAGTAGGTCAACCCACCAACAACCTTCCATCCGTCGTACTTTACAGCATTTTGTTGCGCTTTTCTACTGATATCTGAGTAAATTTCCGGACTCGAACTTTCCCAAGAATCACCGCTTTCTTCTGCAAAGACAGCAAAAACTAATAAATTCAAGCAAAAACAACCAACAAATTTCATTTTTCCTCCTACCGTTACACCAGTAAAATATAAAAAACATTTTAAAAAAAAACAATCTATTGCAGAGATAAATCTTTCCCGAAATACAACTGCCACTAAATCCGTGATGAAAAGATCATGTAGACAACAATTGTGAAATCACGATAAATATAAAATACTGAATAAAATTTTAATTAGGAAAAAAATGTACCAAGTATTAAATAAGGTTTTCAAGACTCAAGTTTTCTCGAAAAAAATCTGTCTTGTGGCACTGTATGGATCTTTTTTGAGTCTTTCAACGCAAATGCTTTATTCTCATCTAGCGTTATTTCTTAAATTTGGATGTGACGTCTCTGACTCGCAGATAGCGACCATCGACGGATTTGTTGAATTTTTCTCATATTTTACCCGAGTTTTTGCCGGAGCTTTTAGTGACTACATTTATAATCGAAAATTATTGTTAATCATCGGATGTTCCATAGCTGTGGTAGTAAAACCTATTTTTGCGGTAACTCACTCGGTTTTTTCCGTATTTCTTTCAGAAATTATTGAAAGGCTGGGAAGTGGAGTACAAGCTTCCCCTCGAGACGCATTGATTGCAGACTTGAGTGCACCGTCCAAATTGGGAACATCATTCGGATTTTGTAAATCATTGAAAACAGTCGGAGGAGTCTTAGGAAGCATTATTGCATTGGTCATTATATGGATTTCTTCAAATAATTATCGTCTACTGTTTGTTTTATCTGCTATCCCTGCGATTTGTTCTCTTTTTTGTGTTTTGAAAATAAAAGTACCACGTATAAAACCGCCTGCAGGAGGAAAACAATTTGATAATCCTTTTCAAAAAAAATACTTAAAATCAATGGACAGAAATTTTTGGAAAATTATCGTTCTTGCTTTTTTTTGTGAGGTAGGGCATTTCGGAGAATCTCTTCTTACACTAAGATCAACGCAATTTTTTTCTCAGACTTTATCGGGAATGACCAGCATTTTTGCGGCATTGGGACAAATACTTTTTTCATATTTCATTGGAATTGCCTCTGACAAAATCAATAGAATAACTCTGTTAAAAATTAATTTAGCTCTTCTATTGTTTGCTTACACATTGGTTCTCTTAGATACACCTGGATTTATATTTTTGTTTGGAGTCTTGATAATATGCGGACAATATGCCGCCATGCAGCTCTTATTCTTATCTATGATAAATTTGCATGTAAGCGTAAATCTAAGAGGAACGGCAATCGGAATTTTCTACTGCGTAATAGGGGCTGCCTATATGTTTTCTACCAATATATGTGGATTTTTATGCGTAAATTTGGGATATGAATCCTCTTTTTTGTATTCAATGGTGATGTCATGCTCAGCAATGGTAATAGCCCATCGATTTACAAAAATCAGCGATTAAAATTCCCTCAGCATACTTCGTGTTCTTTACTTTTTGTTAACTTATATATGAAAGGATGAAACGTAAAGAGGTTTTGTACAATAAAAATGGTCAAAATTCGCTTAGCGAAATATAAATTTATCGGGGAAAAAACGTTGGAAGTTTTAAAGCCATTTACAGGAACAATACTTTCTTTCTGCAACTCAACAACAAAGCTTTTTGCATATAAAAAAACTTCATCAAAAACAATTTTTTTTATCTTAACAACTTTACTTTTAAGGCCGGATTACATAACTGCAGAAAAATTATCAAAAGAAATCCAAATTGAAAAAGATGAACAAAAGGGTTACACACCATCTCAGGAAAACTCCATCAAGATGTATGATAAAATGTATGTAATATCATTGGATCGATCTCCTGAACGATATGAATATATGAAAAATCAGTTAAACAAATTCAATCTAAAGCACGAAAGGTTTCCTGCAGTTGACGGTAAGCTGATAACAATAAGAGATACAGAAAGTAATCTGCTGATTCCATGGCAAAAAATGAATAACACTCCAAGCGAATATTACTCCGGAGCTACATTGAAAATAAGTTACAAGGACCGATATAAGGATGCGGAATTTTTTTATATAAGGGATAAATATTTGCTAAATTTCGGACAGTTAGGATGCGCAATGAGTCATCGGGCTGTATGGGCAGATATCGTAAGATATAAACTCAAAAGAGCAATTGTTTTGGAGGACGATGTTTCATTAGATAAAGATTTTTATGGAAAATTATCTTTGTTAATGAATAACTTACCTGACGATTTCGATTTGTTTTTTCTGGATATCACACTTATTCCCCTACAAAATAAAACATCTTTTATGCCTCCCCATTTTTGGCTAAGCAAATTTTGTAATACACAGTCCGCATATTACGCAAAAATAAGACCAAATACGAATGTATGCGGCACCCGTGGGTACATAATAAATTTTAATTCTGCGCAAAAACTTTTGGAGAAAACAAAACATCTGCATATGCCAATCGATAATACTATGATGTTTTCCGGATTAACGTTGTATGTTTCAAAAATAAAATTATTATCAGGAACTCGTATGGATTCAGTAATCGGAAATGTGAAGGAAGATAACGAAAAATGAAAAGAGTAATTTATTTTTTGTGTTTTTTATTATCCGGATGCAATTTTTGGGATAATTTAACTGATCTCTGGATATCAAAATTCGAAGGAAAAGCATATATAGTCAGTTCAAATAGCAGCCAAGAATCTTATGAACGACTATTCTCAAAATTAAAATCTTTTGGCATAGATTGCGATGAGTTCAAACCTGCCAAATCAATGTCCGCTGAACAGCACAGGGAAATTTGGCGCAAAATTGCAACCAGTGACGAATCTCTGGCTTTAGTCGTTGAAGATAATGTCTGTTTTGAACAAAAATTTAAACGAAAATTTCTCAGATATGTACAAGATTTGCCTCAGGATTGGGATATTGCCTTCTTAGTAGTAAGTCGCGAAAACAATAAATATGGGTATTTTATTTCGGTAGGCGACATATTCAGAGATATAGACGAAGTCCAGGGACACCCTTATGTTGCAAAAATTCAAAAAACCAACAAAGTTTACGGTTTATATGGGTACGTTATCAACAAAAAGGGCGCAAAAAAACTCTTAAAACTTACGGAAAACGCGAATACCGACATTTGTGACATAATTTTTCAAAAGGGAGGCATAAATACAGGATACGTAAAAGCGTATGTTTCCATGTTTAAGCTTATGAAACCAAAATTGAGTGAAACTGACATTAATAAAATGCAAAACCGATAGACAATGCATCTATAAGACTTACTTCTCCTACTAAGAAGTGAACTTAACGGAATATTACGAAGAATCCTTAATCTGTTACGGAAACTGAAATACACATAAATACTTTTTAAAGAAATAATATATATCTGAAAATTTTACAAATACCTTGCACTTCAAATCGAAAACTGCGATGCTTCAATAAGAGAATTGAAAGTTGTTAGAGATTTAAAGGTAAAAATTATATAGGCGTTAAAGTTGGTGATTATATGTCTTCGTATCAATATATTTATGTAATGAAAGGTGTTTCGAAAGTTTATCCCGGAGGTAAGCAAGTTTTAAAAGAGACTTGGTTATCGTTCTTTCCGGATGCAAAAATCGGAATTATAGGAAAAAACGGAGCAGGTAAATCCACGTTAATGAAAATTATGGCGGGATTGGATACAAGCTACAACGGAGAAGCCTGGTTAGCTAAGGGCGCAACAGTTGGTTATCTCCCGCAGGAGCCAGAACTGGACGGAAGTAAAAACGTCTACGAAAATATTGTCGCAGGCTTGCAAGATCAAAAAAGACTCTTGGACGAATTTGACAGCATTTCTGCAAAATTTGCTGAGGAAATGTCAGAAGAAGAAATGAACAATTTGATTACTCGTCAAGGAGAGTTACAAGAACAAATTGATTCTCTTAATCTTTGGGATTTAAATCATTCTGTGGAGGTAGCAATGGATGCTTTAAGGTGTCCTCCATCTGAAGAGCTTGTAAAAAATCTATCCGGTGGAGAAAAAAGACGAGTTGCTCTCTGTAAATTACTTTTACAAAAACCTGATTTACTCTTACTCGATGAGCCTACCAACCACTTAGATGCTGAATCTATCGCATGGTTAGAGAAGCATCTGCAAGATTATAAGGGAGCCGTCGTGTTAGTAACTCATGATAGATATTTCCTTGATAATGTCGCTGGATGGATTTTAGAGATAGACCGAGGCAATACATATCCATTCGAAGGGAACTACTCCGCATGGCTGGATATGTATCAGAAACGATTAACCCAAGAAGAGAAGAAAGAGGAAGGACAACGTAAAATCTTGTCTCAAGAGTTAGAATGGGTTAGACAATCGCATAAAGCTCGACAGGCAAAAAGCAAGGCTCGACTCAATGCTTATAATGAAATGCTGCAGCAAGAAGAAGACAAATCTTATAATACTTCAACTTTATATATACCAGCTGGGCCACGTCTCGGAAATTCCGTAATAAAAGTTGAAAATTTAAGCAAGTCGTTCGGAGACAAATTGCTATTTGACGATTTATCCTTTGAGATTGTTCCTGGAAGCATAGTCGGAGTTATCGGAGCTAATGGAGCCGGAAAATCTACATTATTCAAAATTTTAACGGGAAAAGAAAATCAAGACTCGGGGACCGTAACTTTCGGAGAAACCGTAAAGTTAGCATATGTTGATCAAAGCCGTGATAACCTCGATAACAAAAAAACCGTGTGGGAAGAAATTTCGGATTCGTTGGATGAGATTGAATTGGGTAAAAGAAGATTTCCAAGTCGAGCTTATGTCTCGTATTTCGGATTTAAAGGAACGGATCAGCAAAAGTGTATTAACCAATTATCGGGAGGGGAACGAAATCGAGTTCATCTCGCAAAAATGTTGAAATCAGGAGCAAACGTTTTACTGTTGGATGAACCCACAAATGATTTGGATGTTGAAACGCTGAGAAATCTTGAGAATGCTTTGTTGAATTTTGCCGGATGTACCATCGTCATAAGCCATGATCGATGGTTCTTGGATAGAATTTCCACCCACATATTGGCTTTTGAGGGTGACAGTAAGGTTGAGTGGTTCCAAGGGGACTTTTCTTCATATGAAGAAGATAAAAAGAGGCGTCTGGGAATTACGGAAATTGTTCCTCGTCGTATTCGTTATAGAAAATTAATGGTTTAGCAACTTGAGAGGAATTGCGTAGAAAATAACAAGGAGATTGCCGTGGAAATTTATGAAGATATTTTCTCCGTTGTGGATCAATATGATACTTTATTTGTTGATATATATGGGGTCTTGTTTGATGGATCAGAGTTATATAATGGAACCCTGGCAACTCTGAGCAAAATAAGAGAAAGAGGAAAAAAGATAGTCCTTGTTTCCAACACGTCACAATTGTCGACAGATGCTAAACGTGGATATCTTGAACGAGGCATGAAATGCGGTGTTCATTATGATTACTTTGTTACAGCGGGAGAGTTCCTTCGCAACACCCTACTTTATAATCCTGAGGTTCTAGACAACAGGTGTACAGGAGGAAAATTCTCTTCCGTAAAGTATCTGTTTTTTGGAAATACGAATATTTTTAAAGATACACAACTATCGATCGTCACAACTTATGAAGAAGCCGATTTGGTTTATGTTTCATCACCTCGAGCCCATTATGGATCCGTTCGTATAGATAATCTGTATGACGAAAATAATAATAAAGTTTGCATTGAGGAGTTTCTCGACAAAGATTGGAGAAAATTGAAAGATGATCAGGGACGAAAAGGACTTGCAGAGTTTTCTTTTTTGTTGGGAAAACTCGCAAAGTTAGGAAAGACTTTATTTTTATCGAACCCTGACATTTTTGCACCTTTCAAGATAGATGAAGGCAAACACTTGGTGGCGACTCAGGGAGCCATCGGAAGTTATTATGAAAGATTTTTCGGTGGGCATGTTGTCTATTTCGGGAAGCCTTTTGTTGGAATTTTTGATTTCGCTAAACAAGTCTCTTCATCTGAGACTGATAAAATTTTGATGATAGGTGATACATTGTGGACAGATGTTTTAGGTGCCCATAACTCTGGAATAGATTCTGCTCTGGTAATGACCGGTGTATCCGGAGAATTTTTCAAAAAAATGACGGGAAAACATATGAATGAAAAACTGGAGATATTGTCGAATCGTATCGGTACTAAGTTGGCGTATACCGATCAAACTTTAAAATATCCTACCCACATGCTAAGACATTTTTTCGAAAATATAAGATGAGCTTTGAACTATTAGATTCCTTCAAAAGGGAAGAATTTATAACCGATTTAAAATTATCTTCCATATTTTTGGAGAACAAAGAAATTCCCTGGATTTTGTTGGTACCCAGAGTAGAGAATGTACGACAAATCACAGACTTAACTTTTGAGTATCAAGTTAGCTTGTTGCAAGAAATAAACTTTTGTTCCGAGGTAATGAAAAATTTATTCGAATGTGATCAGTTAAACATCGCTTCTATTGGAAATAAAACCCCACAACTACATGTACACATAGTATGTCGAAATAAAAGAGATCCTTTGTGGCCTCAAACAGTTTGGGATAAAGATATGCGGAAATTATCTGAATCTGAGAGGGTTATTCGCGCAGAAAAAATAAGAAGAGCTCTACATTCTCTGTGAGTCTTTCATGAAAGCACTTTTTGTTGTATCATCCTACCTGTAATTTTATCGTTACTTGGAGATTTTTATGTCGTTAGATATTTCGGAGATTGCTTCGTATAATTTTTCTGTTGTGGAGCCAAAGTGGCAGAAATTTTGGCTGGATAATCAATCGTTTAAAACAAGAAAAAGCAATAATAAAAAATACTATGTCTTAGAGATGTTTATGTACCCTTCAGGGAAGGTTCATATAGGTCACGTAAGAAATTACACAATCGGAGATATAGTTGCGAGGTACAAAAGGGCGTGTGGCTTTGATGTTTTGCATCCGGTTGGATGGGATGCCTTTGGGCTTCCGGCAGAAAATGCTGCGCTAAAACAAAAATCTCATCCGAGGGATTGGACCTATAAGAATATCGAAACGATGAAAAATCAAATCCGTAGTTTAGGGTTCTCTTATGATTGGGAGAGAGAATTTGCTACATGTGATGAAGAGTATTATGGATTTCAACAGAAAATCTTCTTAGCTCTGTACAAAAAAGGATTAATTTACAGGAAAAAGTCTGAAGTTAATTGGGATCCCGTCGACAACTGCGTTTTAGCGAATGAACAGGTTATTGACGGAAAGGGTTGGCGTTCCGGAGCTCTAGTAGAAAAGAAAATGCTGTCGCAGTGGTTTTTTAAAATCACTAATTACGCTAATGAGCTCTTAGAAGAACTGGATAATCTCAAAGGCTGGCCGGAAAATGTGAAAACCATGCAAAGGAATTGGATTGGAAAGTCCGAAGGGTGCTCGATAGACTTTTCCTGCGACAATGGTGATCAAATTACGGTATTCTCGACAAGACCTGAAACTCTCTTTGGAGCAACCTATTTGGCGATTTCATTGGATCATCCGTTAGCAAAGAAAATTGCTGACGCAAATGAGAAAATAAAAGAATTTATCTCTGAACTGAAGAAAGGCTCCGTTTCTCAGCAGGTTTTGGATAAGCAAGAAAAACAGGGAATCGATACAGGTCTTACAGTCAAGCACCCGTTTTTGGATAAAAGATTACCTGTTTACATCGCTAATTTTGTACTTATGGATTATGGAACTGGAGCTATATTTGCAACTCCGGCTCATGATGAAAGAGATTATGATTTTGCAGTAAAATATAGTCTGCCGATCATTCCCGTTATAAAGTCGGAAAATGGTGAGGTCCCTTATTTCGGGGATGGCACTCTGTTTAACTCAAAATTTTTGAACGGACTTTCCGTAATCGAAGCTAGAAAGAAAATTATTGAAGAAATTGATAAAAGAAATCTCGGAAAGAAAGAGATATTCTTTAAGTTGAGAGATTGGGGAGTTTCTCGACAAAGGTACTGGGGATGTCCTATTCCAATAGTTTATTGCCCGCATTGTGGGACGGTTCCATTGGAGGAAAAAGATTTACCGTTAAAACTTCCCGCTAATGTAAGCTTTTCAGGCACGGGAAATCCTTTGGATCAGCATCCACATTGGAAGCATGTAAAATGTCCTGTTTGCGGAAATAATGCAACGAGAGAAACTGATACTTTGGACACTTTCGTTGATTCATCTTGGTACTTCCTCAGATTCTGCGTCGGAAAAGAATCCAAGGATTTGCTCGATAAAAACGAGGTATGTCGATGGATGACTGTTGATCAGTACATCGGAGGAGTTGAACATGCAATTTTGCATTTGCTTTATGCAAGATTCTTTACGAAAGCACTTGCTGATTGTGGCTTGATCAATGTAAGGGAGCCATTTAAGAATCTCTTTACTCAGGGAATGGTCTGCAGTGTTACTTATAAAAATGAGCAAGGCGAGTGGCTCTTTCCAAGCGAAGTTCAGAAGAATGAAAAAGGAGAGTTTATAGAGATTGCCACAGGGAAAAAAGTAATCGTTGGTCGTTTAGAAAAGATGAGTAAGTCAAAAAAGAACGTAGTAGATCCTGATGTAATAGTAAAAACCTATGGAGCAGATGCGTTAAGACTATTTGTCGTTTCGGACACCCCGGCAGATAGAGATTTTCCTTGGTCTGATGAGGGGTTGGATGGTAGTTGGCGTTTCATAAATCGAGTATGGAGACTGTTTGTTCATCTTAAAAATAAAGGTGTTTCCGCTTCGACTGTTCAAGATATTGATCTTTCTTCTTTGACCGAGGAGATGCAGGACATATATAAAAGATTTCATCAAACAATCAAGGATGTTACCGACTCGTTTGAATCTCAATCTATGAATAAAGCGATTGCTTATATTCGAGAGTCAGTGAATTGCATTTATTCTGTCCTGGATAAGTCGGAAGATAATGTTTCGCTGTTTTCGGTCATCATAAGAGACCTTATCAGGCTTTTAGCTCCGATTACACCTCATATTTGCGAGGAAGCTTGGTCGATGTTTGGATTTAAGAATTTAGTTTCTGAAAATGAATGGCCGAGATTCCGTGAAGATTATATCAAAGTGTCAACAGTTAATCTTCCTATTCAGGTTAACGGGAAATTGCGTGGAACCATAGATGTTTCTCTCGATGCCTCCGAGGAGGATATCTTGAGGAAAGCTATGGAAGTGAATAATGTGAGAAAGATTATAGGTGATAAGCCAATCAGAAAGAAGATTTTTATAAAGGGAAAGATAGTCAATTTTGTGGTGTAGATTAGGAATACTCTTATTGTGTTGCGGTTGCTCTATTCGTCCGTTGCATGAATCAAAAATGGAGTCTGAGTATCAGAATAGTATTTATGTGGACGTTATTGGGGGAAAAAACGGCCAGATGCTTCGTGGATATCTTCAGGATTTGATCCGAGATTTGGATGTTTCTGATAAAAATTACACTCTGTCGGTTATTCTCCATGAAAATCAGATTCCGTATGCGTTGGCGGATGACTGTAATGCTCAACGGCTAAAAATTAATTTGATTGCAAATGTTGTTCTAAAAAATTCGGAGGGAAAAAAGATCGTTTCTACATCAGTTTCTGAGTCAAATACGAGAAATATTGCAAATACTCAAGGGGATGTTTTGTTGTCGATGTATAATAGGGTCAGTACCGATATGTTAAAGAATTTAGCGTTCAGAATTGTTGAAAATTTAAAGGTTGCTTTGATAAAGTGAAGTTAGAGTTCAAAAACGTTCCGTATAACATTAAAGAAGGACAAATTTTCTTCCTTTATGGTAACTACAAAAGGTCATTTGATCTGCTTTGTAGTTTTATTACTTTTAAATTGAAAGAAAAACGTGGAAATGTGCGGATAAAAAACTGCACTATAACAGAGTATGAAAAAGATCAGAGTTTCTCTCAATGTGATCTGTTCGAAAATAAACTAGTCTGCTACTGCATCAGGGGAATCGAAGATAAGCATCTTGAAAAAATCCGTAATTTTTCGAGAGAAAACCGTGTTTTTATCTTGGAAAGCGGAGATTTTTTGAAATCAAAAAAAGTTGTCGAAGCGCTTATAAAATCTCCGGACACATTTGCCTTGGCATCTTTCAACAATAATATGACTTTCTCATCTCTTTGTAGTATGATTCTGCCGAAGTTACCTTCGGTTATCTATAACGAAATTACAAAAATTATAAATGAAACTGATGAGAGCTTGGTGTCTCTATTCAAAAAACTATCGTTGCTTTTGGATGAAGGTAATTTAGAAGATTTGAAAAACTATATAAAAAGCAAACAAATGTTTTTGGATAATCTTGAAGGAATTTCGCTAATTCGCTTTGCACTGCAAGCGGCGATTAAAGAAAACATTTTTGGAAAAGATCAAAGTTACACCGGTTTAAAATTAAAACAGAAAATTCACTTCCTTATGGATGCGGAAATCAAACAAAAATCAGATTACCCATTCAACAAAAACTATTTACTAAGAGATCTAACAGCAATAAAGGGATTGAAACAATAGCTAACAGTTAGAACCCCAGAGAACTCTCAACAAATGTTACACTAACTATATCAAACACAACATTCGCGAATATTCTCCGCAGCGTCATGATTATGAAGTAAAGCTTCTGTTAACGGAGTGACGCCATATTCGTAATCGACATTAATTACCGAATTATCGCTATCTATAATACACTTCGCCGAATCAAAATCTCCTTTCCGAATACAAGTCATCAACTTCTCGCAATTTTCCTTCTGTTTTTCTGAAAGACTTGAAAATGGCTTAATGACAACCAATTCACTCACATTTCCTTTATCACTAAATCTTGCTTGGGAAAACGAAAAATTTGACTGATTCACTCCAAATACGTTCATTGATGCGAACATCATATTTACCAAAACTACAATACGTTTCATTTTACGACCATCTAACTAAAACCGCATCATTGCCTAATAGGCCTATACATATAAAACAATCATTAATACAAATGACTATAGCAGTCTTATAAAAAATGTTCACATTATGCAAAAAAATGAATTGTTATATTTTTTTAACAATATACAATACAAATAATTTTACAAAAAATTACATCAAAATGATGTATTGTTTTTGTCCGAGAATTAGCATTTCGTAACATAATAAAATTTTAAGCTTTATACGGAAAAAATCGAAATCTATATTGGTAATACAGGAATGGAACATTCATCTGATTCTACCATATCCCGAACTAACAAAGTCAGCGATCGTTTGTCTTTCCAAACGGAAATGAATAATTCTCCTAAGATTTTTAATCTGTCTCGACTATTTAATAACGCGTCTCCCAATGCTGTCCCCATACATCTAAATGAAATTCCTTTTAACTTATTTCCAAAGTCATCCGATAACATCACAGATACGTGTTGGTCTTTCAAAATTCTGGAGCAAATAATTCTTACGTCAGAAATCACGAAGATAGGAGATGGATTCTCCTGACCAAATGGAGAAAGTTCCTCCACTTTTTTCAAAAAATCAAAAGAAAGATCAGATAGATTTACAATTGCATCGACGTCGAAAGTCTTAGGTTTAGAGTCGTATTGTATTTCGGTTTTCAAAAATTCGTGTAACAAAGAAATGTTTTCAACAGCAATGGAGAATCCAGCGGCCATAGCATGACCACCTCCTGAACTAATCACGTTTGCACTTATTCCTCTCTTCACAATCTTTGATATATCAACGCCTTCGATCGATCGACAAGATGCCTTCCCTACTCCGTTTTTATCACAGCAAATTACGATTGTCGGCTTGTTATATTTTTCTTTCAACCTCCCTGCTACAATTCCGATTACTCCGACATGCCAATCTGGATTAAACACACAAATGTAGTTTAGATTTTCTTCTATCTTCAAAACAGATTCTTCCAACATAGAAGCCTCGATTTCCTGTCTCTTTTTATTCAGATTATAAAGTTCAAGAGCCAAGCTTTGTGCTTCTGAAAGATCATTTGTTGTTAAAAGTCTTACTCCGATATCCGCAGTTTTTAATCTTCCGCCAGCATTCAAGATAGGACCAATAAAAAACGCGATAGCCTCTACATTGATTTCAGATTTATTGCAAAGTGAAAGTAATTCACGAATACCAATATTTTTCTTCATGCGAATTATTTGCAATCCGTTTATCACGAAAGCTCTATTTAACCCTTTCAACGCGACGACATCACAAACAGTCGCTAAAGCAACGAGATCCAAATAATCCATCAACTGAGGAACATCGATATTTTTGTAGAATTCTTTTTGTTTAAGCAAGCGATTAAGTCCAACTGTACACATAAAAACCAATCCTGTTGCGCAAAGATATTTAAACTCATCTTTTTCATCAGGACGATGGGGATTCACTATCGCAATTGCCCCTTCCGGAACACTATTCATAGTGTGATGATCAATAACGATTATATCTATATTGTTTTCTTGGGCATAATTCAATTCTTCAACTGAACTTGAACCGCAATCCACCGCAATAATTAAATGACTCCTGTATTTTTCTATATTCGAAATATTTAATCCGTATCCTTCATCCATTCGATTAGGAATCGTATAAACGCAATCGACTCCTATCTTCCTGAAGAATTTCAGAAAAATACAGGTCGATGAAATTCCGTCTACATCGTAATCTCCGAGTATAGCTATCGGCTGTTTTTTTTTGATCGCTTCGTAAATTCGTTCTACTGCTTTCTCCATATCAATAAATGAATAGGGATCCGGCATCGTATTTCTCATTGTTGATTCCATGAAATTACGAGAAAACCCTCGATTTTTCAAAAGAACATCCACAACGTTACTCTCGTCAACATTCTCTCGTGTTTTTATGTTCCAGACATTACCCAACAACGACTTAATTGAATCCATAATTTCTATCCGACTACGCTAAAAGTCTTATCAAATATTTCCGTTGATTAAAAGCAATCTACTTCTAAACTAGTTATTTTTTATCTGGATAATAATCTGAATTTTCTATAGAATTAGACTGGTTTTAAGGAGATAGCATGTTGAAATATTTATTATCTTGCTCATTGGTGTTGTCGAGCCTGTGTGGGTGTGAATTAAGCAAAGATGTAGTGAAGCTTGAAGAAGGTACTTTAATTCCGAGGGAAGTTTTGTTTGCAAAACCTGATAAGTTCTGCGTAAAGCTCAGTCCTGACGGAAAATATATTTCGTACTTCGCTAGATCGGAAAGCGAAGTAACTCTTTGTGTAGAAACAATCGACGGAAAATTAGTTCGCAAATTCCCGGTGACGAGTGCCAGGAATATGTATGCCTATTGCTGGGTATACACAGGCAATCACATTCTGCTCCCAGAAGATAATCAGGGGGATGAAAATGACCATATCCTTTGCTTGAATATCGCGACAGGTGAAAAGAATAATCTTACACCATTTGGTAAGTCGAAATCTTTTGTCATAAGGAGATCTCAAAAATTCCCAAGTAAAGTTCTTGTTTGCAATAACAAGAGAAATGCCCAGTGGTTCGATGTTTATAATATTGATATAGAGACGGGAAAATCTGAAAAAGTTTTCGAGAACAATGCGTATGCTGATATGACTTTTAATGAAAACTTTGAGCTGAAAGTTTTAACGAAAATTCTGTCCAATGGAGATATGGAACTTCTAACTTCAAACAACAAACTGATATTAAAAATACCATTCGAAGACACAGGTGTCTTCGGAACTTACCATTTAAAAAAAGGAGAGAATGTTCTTTACGCTTCGCTTCCTCTCGGGAAGGACAAAGCTTCCTTAGTTTCTGTAAATATTGATACGAAAGAGATAAAAACTCTTTGCGATTCCGATGAAGCAGATGTAACTTTATCAAGTTGCGATCCAAAAAATTTTGAACCACAGCTGGCAGAAGTAAATTATCTTCGTAAGAAAGATATTCCATTAAGCAATAAGATTTCTGAAAACTTGAATATTTTGCGAGAAAAGTTTGGAGAAAAAGAATTTTATATCCAAGGAAGGAGTCTAGACGACGCCAGCTGGCTGATCGTTACCCAGGAATCTGATGAATCCGTGAAATATTACTTTTTCAACAACGAAACAAAAGAGTTGAAGTTCTTATTCTCGAATCAGCCTGCTTTAGATAAATACCATTTGCAGAAAATGGAACCACTTGTAATAAAATCTCGAGATGGATTTAATTTGGTTTGTTACTTAACAAGAGCGAACAATTTCAAGGAAGGATCCCCTGCTCCGCTCGTTGCGTATATTCACGGAGGTCCCATGGCACGAGATGAATATGGCTTCGATAAAATGGCGCAGCTGCTTTCCAATAGAGGTTATTCTGTTCTGCAAATCAATTACAGAGGATCAACAGGCTTCGGTAAAAAGTTTTTTAATGCAATTAACAGAAACCTCGAATCAGTAAGAAACGACATAATCGACGCCGTCACTTGGACAATCGATAATAAGATCGCGGATAAAAATAAAATTGCGATTATGGGGGGAAGTTTCGGTGGATATTCGACATTGGCAGGAATTGCGTTTACCCCCGATTTCTTCTGCTGTGGGGTTGATATCGTGGGACCATCGAATTTCATTACCTTGCTGTCATCCGTTCCGGAATATTGGAAACCGAGTATGGTCACTTGGTACAAAATTGCAGGAAATCCAGATGTAAAAGAAGATATTCCTTATCTAAAGTCAATATCTCCGTTGTTCAAAAAGGATCAAATTAAGAAACCTCTTTTGGTATTCCAAGGAGCGAATGATCCGAGGGTTGCGAAAGTAGAATCTGACCAAATAGTTCAAGCTTTGAAGGAGAAGAAACATCCTGTTGCTTATGTTTTATACCCGGATGAAGGTCACGGGTTCCATCGCGAACCAAATATAAAATCTTACATCGCTTTCACCGAAAGATTTTTAGCGAAATTCTTGGGTGGACGATATGAATCTTTAAACAACGAAGAGTTAAAAGGATCAAGTCACGAAATTCTTGAAGGAAAGGACCTTTTGTGGAATTAAAAAATGCAATAAGAATTAACAAAGAACTTGAGTTATCGAGGTGTAACATCTAAAGTGTACAAAAAAGGGAGATTGTGTGTTGAATTTATTGAAGTGTAGTTGTCTTGCCTTTGTGTTGGCATCCTTGTCGTGCGCGAATATTTTTGCTGAAAACTTTGAAAAATTGGGGGATGATGCTGTTGCAATAGAAATTGACAGCAATGTTGTGGATGCTCCGGCGTACGATGAGCTGGGCTCGATCGTCGGATGGAACAGATACTCGGGAGATACAGCGTTCTCCATAAATGAATGGAAAAGATGGTGGCAATACATTAGTTTGAAACAGCCTGTTGTCATGAAGTGGATGAACAATTTATATTTGAGAATTTATCCTAAAAATGAGGTTTTTAGATCTATATTCGTCAGAGGAATCTATGATCCAAATTTAGTCGTGATGATAAATACTTTATTACCAAACGGAGGAGTGTTTCTGGATATAGGATCTAACATGGGTTATTGCTCCCTTTTGATGAGCAAAGCAGTGGGAGAAGATGGAAGGATCTTGGCCGTCGAACCGAGTGAGAGAGATTTTTTGAGGTTAGTGGATAACGTTAATCTTAATAGATTGGACAATGTCAGTGTATACCGGTTAGCTATTTCCGACAAAATCGGGAAAACTAATATCTCTATTGCAACGGAGGAACGTAGTGCTTTAAACACATTGGGAACGGAATTCAGCAATAGGGGAATAGAAAAAGTCAAAACGGAAGAAGTGGACGTAACGACCTTGGATGCGTTCGTCGAAGAAGAAGACCTTGACCGTGTCGATGTCATAAAAATGGATATTGAGGGTAGTGAGTCAAAAGCTTTGAACGGAGCGATAGATACTATAGAGAAATATCGTCCAGCTTTAATTATAGGAGTTAATGAGAACTCCTTAAAGGCCAACGGTTCCTCCATAGAGGAAATTGAAAAGATTTTGAGAGATCTGAGGTATAAGATCTATTATTTAGAAGAAACTCCTGTTTTTTCTCTGAAGGAGATTACTGACTTGAGAGAGGTAAAGGGAAATATTGTAGTTTGTTTACATGAAAGTTTCGTACCGCCTATCCTTCCCCAACCAAAAAAGGAAGAGTTTTTGGAAAAACTGAAACAATTTTTTACAAGGTAACTTAGTTGAGGAATTTTATTTTAAAAAGACTTCCAACTCTGAAGAAGTGGATGGAAAATGAGAGATTCGAGAGTGTTGTATCTCGTGTCCTGGCGTTTTTTATGCGGCTTTCTTATGCAACGACGCGGTGGACAATAATCGGGGATGATATTCCTTGTAAATATCATGAATCCGAAGAACCTTTTCTTGTGAGTCTGTGGCATGATCGACTTATGTTGGCTCCTTGCGTCTGGCACTGGAAACATCCTTTGCATGTTTTGGCTTCAAATCATAAGGACGGTCGTTTGATTGCAAAAGTTGTCAGTCATTTTGGTATGCTGGCGGTGTATGGATCAACAGGAAAAGGTGTCGCTGCGGCTCGTGACTTGATTAAACTTGTAAAAAACGGAAAATACATAGCAATTATTCCAGATGGTCCCAGAGGACCACGGCACAGACTAGCACCAGGAACAGTGGTAATTTCTCGCTTGACAAAGACTGATATTTTGCCTTTCAGTTTCTGCGTTAAGAGGTATTACAGATTAAATTCTTGGGATAAATTTATTTTTGCTTGGCCGTTCAACAGAGGAGTCATGGTGTGGGGAAAACCGATAAAATGGTCTGATCTCAAAAATATGACGCAAGAAGAAGCCTGCGCGTATGTCGAATCAAAAATCAATGAATGTTCTCAAAAAGCGTACCAGGTGTTAATTGGATAATTTATACAGAATATTATCTTCTCTGCTTGCTCCGATTTTGAGGATATACTTCTATTCTCGCTGCTTATATAGAAAAGATAATTGGAAAGACGTTCAAAACCATTTCGGTCAGCCAAACAAAAGTAGACCGAGAGGTTCGCTGATTTGGATCCACGCTGCGAGTATCGGAGAATCTACTGCGGCATTGACCTACATAAAGCATCTGAAAAAGAAAAATCCGACGCTAAATATTCTGATAACAACAATTACCATTACATCAGCACAAATTTTAGAATCAAAATTGAAAAATATTAGTGGATGTATACATCAGTTTGCTGTGACTGACAATCCGAGATGGATTCGAAAATTCCTGGATTATTGGAAACCGGAGAAAGCATTTTTTCTAGAGTCGGAAATATGGCCCAATACAGTCAACGAATTATATAAAAGAAAGATCCCTTTATTTTTATTAAATGCGCGACTATCTCAGAGGTCATTTAAAAGATGGTCATACTTAAAGGGATTTCTTTCTTCTGTGTTGGAAAAATTTACCGCAATTCTTGCTCAATCTGAATTAGATGAGAAAAAATATAGATTCTTTTCAGATCAAAATGTTTTCAGAATAGATAATCTGAAATACGCAAATACTCTCCCACCCTGCAACGAAAAACTATTTTTACAGTTGAAAGAAATTTGTAAGAACAAAAAAATACTGGTTGCTGCTAGTACTCACCGAGGAGAAGAAGAAGAAATTATCAAAGCCCATATCAAATTAAAAAAAGAATTTGATTTAGTTACGATTATTATTCCAAGACATCTAAACAGAATTACTGAAATTATAAAAACTTTTGGTAAATATCCTTTAACTTATCAGTTGAGATCCAGACTTACGCTAGCCGTTACAGACTTAATCTGTGTAGATACATTCGGAGAGGTAGGAACATGTTTTCGTTTGGCGGATGTTACATTTGTCGGAGGATCATTAGTTCCGATAGGAGGACACAATATATACGAACCAATATCTCTCGGAAAACCCGTGCTATTTGGTCCGTATATGGATAACTCTCTTGAAGTTCGAGATTTGGCTATGAAGAGTCAAACTGGATTCGAGGTCAAATCTTTTGAGGATATCGTCTCGTATTGTCGCGATTTTTTCTCAAACAAAGATCTATTAAAACAAATAGAAGGAAAAACAAAGCAGATGACTTATAACAACTCATTACAACAAATTGATAGCATTATAGATTCTACCTTACGAAAAATTTTGTAATTAAATCAAAAAATGTTACAATTGAACTGTTAGAGATAACTATGATGATAAACGCTGTGAGTAATAGGTGCTGTGGACTCGGGGGCGGAGCCCGACACTTCCACCAATCTTATGGGAGTGAATAGATTCGACACGGGCTGAAAGGCATGGTTTTCATTCGGGGTGGTTTCCGTTATAGAACTGATAAATATAAATGCGAACGATAATTTAGTCGCATGCAACGATAACTTTGATGAGGTAGCTTTGGCCGCCTAGTTGAAGGTAAGTAGACGCGGTTTGGGAGCGCCGGGCAACAGAAGCTCCCGCCTTTTGTGTCCGAAATATTTAGGAATTTCGACATGTTCCCAGCAATTTGGTGGATAGTTAATGATTTTTTTACTCCTTTGGTGTAAATTAGTCCATGTCATACTTTGGAGAGTTTTTATGAAAGCAAATATTTCGGGATTTCCCGAGTTTCTTCCGAATGAGCAGATTGTTTTTAACAGGATTTCCCAGTCGATAAAAGATCATTTCGAATTGTACGGTTTTGTACCTATGGATACGGCTGCAGTAGAAAAAGTAGATGTACTCCTTGCAAAAGGAAACGACAATGAAATTTATGGGTTGTATCGTTTAGCGGATGAAAATTCCAAAAAGGATTTGGGATTAAGATTCGATCTGACTGTTCCTTTGGCCAGATATATCTCCCAAAACGCGGGAGAGTTAATATTCCCATTTAAACGCTATCAGGTTGCTCCGGTGTGGCGAGGAGAAAGACCTCAATATGGAAGATATCGTCAATTTTATCAATGTGATGTTGATATAATTGGTGATGGTACACTTTCAATTGATCACGATGCCGAGATTATTTCGTTGGTTACGTGGGCATTATCTACACTACGAGTTCCCGATTTTCATACAAAGATAAATAACAGAAAAATTTTAACGGGATTTTTCTCCAAACTAGTTGGACCAAATAATTTAATCAATGCTATTCGGTTAGTTGATAAGTCTGATAAAATCTCTTTGGAGGAATTCGAAACCGAAATGGTAAAACTTCTTAATAATGAAAAGGATTTTTCGAAGGTAGAGAGCTTCCTTGATGCCGAAAAAAGAGGAAGCATGGAAGAGATTTTAAACTGGTTGCAATCTCTCAGCCTGGGAGATGAATTCATGCAAGGAGTTGATGAATTAAATGTGGTAGTACAAACTTTGAGAAAGTTAGGGCTATCCAATGATCGTCTAAAAATCAGTACAAAATTGGCTCGCGGACTTACTTATTATACTGGAACTATTTTCGAGACCGTTTTCGACGATATAAAGGATACCGGAAGCATAGCGGGAGGAGGACGTTATGAAGATCTGACCATGACTCTGGGAAATTCTAAAAAGTATCCAGGGGTCGGAGCCACTATAGGAATCTCAAGATTAGTTCCTAAATTAATTGAATTGGGGTTGGTCAGCGTCAATAAAAAATCTACAGCTGATCTTTTAATCACAGTACAGGACAGAAGCTTAGTATCTTATTATATGAAGTTGGCCAACAAATTCAGAGCGTTGGGCATAAAAACTGAGACGTATTTGCAGGATAAACCTCTCGGAGCGCAGCTTACTTATGCAAACAGAAAAGGAATTAATTTTGTTTTAATCGCCAATGAAATGGAAATTTTGGATAGCAAAGCAATAATTCGTAATTTAAAGACGAGAGAACAGAAAATTATTCGCACAGAATTTATCGGCAATGAGGTGAAGCAAATTTTCGACGACTTTGCTTAGAGAAAGAATTTCTATGGGAAAAAAAATCTAAACGGTGATGGTGAACCTGTAGAGGACGTTTCGACTGAATGTGTGGTAGATCCGGTTATCAGTGGAAAAAGGAGAAATGGAATAGCTATCACCTGCGGATTTGTATTGTTGTTACTTCTTTTCGTATTCATGTTACTAGATTGGCGTGTAAAAGATGTGTGCAAGTGGAGTCATTTCGAGGAAATACCAAGCTTTTCACAGAGAATTGATTTGATTTCTTCAATTTTCAAGATAAATACATACCATGTTTATTTTGTTCAAGATTATCAAGGATACAGCAGCAGAGAGAAACTTCTTGATGATATAGAAAAGAATCAAAAGCATATCATAAAACAACTGAAAACAGCGGGACTACAAGACGGCGAAATCGAAATCTCCCTTCCGTCGCAAATTGACACTTATGAGGAATCGGCACATTGGTCTGCGGATACAAAATCGTTTGGAATAAACGGCGTCACAATTGATATAAAAACGAAAAATAAAAAACTCTATAATTTATTTTCTAACGCAGTTATAACCGTCTCTCATCAGCCAAAAACAGATGTGCAAATCTCATGGCCAATAGAAAAACTAAAAGGACACAGTATTCATCAAAGTTCCCGACCTGTATTTAGTTTCAGCTTTACATCTACAATACTGAAAGCCTTGGATTGCACCCGAGTATCCGTTGTACACCAAACACTCATCGAAAAAAATCCAAATAAAATATCTATTAATACACTGCAAAAAGCATACGATCAATTGCAATAAACAAATCTCACCATTTCCGTAACACGAGAGAGACTCCGTCAACAGAAAACTTTGCTCACTTCAGACTTACGCAAAAGAACTCCTCCCGTCCGCACTTCGGCATAAACAGGCCCCCCTACCTAAACTACAAGTCCTTTGATCTCTCGAACTACATGGTAGTTTTCCGGGTACAAAAAAGAAGGAGAACATCCTCCTTCCTGACAATAAATACGACTTAACTAAGCCTGACTTCCATTCAGCTCATTATAAAAATATTCACAAACCGCATTCTTGGCTTCCTGCCTACTTTTATAATATACCACATTACCATCCTCACCCTTCGGATAATACTCAGAACCTTTGTAGATTATCTTACAAGTAATCCCCTCTCCACCTACTGCATAATCAAACATCACATTACTTAAATTAGGTGCACTGCTGTTATCTTTGTTACTCTCCAAAAGGCCTCGAAGCTTTGTTATGTAATCTACATCGCTCGAAATATTGCTTGCTTTAGATGAACTTTTTTCATGAGGACTTTTTATGACATTCATCATCGCAGAAGCGCTCGGCTCTCCCGACGCCCAATCAATGCCTCTATTCCCCTGCATTCCCAAAACCACCGCTGAGGAACACACTAAAGCTACAAATATAAATTGTCTCATTTTTTACTCCTACCTAAACACAACAAAAAACAGGAACACCACTGCCCCTTGTCTAAAGGGTGCCATAGGTAGAACATTATTGCAATAAAATTTCATCATTATTTGCCAAATAAAACTAATTATTATTGTAAGAAAGTATAACTTTCGTTATATAGCGATTCTCCTATCAAAAGAGAAAGTTAACATTCTATT
>DGIE01000029.1 GCA_002393025.1 Holosporaceae bacterium UBA3830
TTGTAACCCGTCCCCGCTAATCCATTATGACCGCAAATATAGTTTTCATTGATATCCGCATTCGTATTGATAGTAAGTAATCTCACGCTTGATGTATCTGCTGATTTCAACGTGCCTCGAAATTGAGTGTCCCCCATCAACTTATCGAAATGAATAATTGTTGACCCCGCATTAACTCCTGCGCACGGAAGATTCCAAACAACATTCGGTCCGAAATTAACAACATAAGTTCCGTCTGCGACAATTTCCAAATCAAAAGCTATATCCGTCTTCGGAATAAAGTCGCCCCAATCAAAAGAAAATTGAGTATCGGAATCTATGAAAGCTCTGTAATGAGCGCATGTTGAAACGATTTTTATAACGCCATTTTCTACAATATTTTTGGTCGCCGTCTGATAAATTATATCTTCACTTTTATGTGCAAGCTGTAACGCTCCATTTGAATCAAAAACAAAATCAGAACTTGGCTTGATGATTCCAAAGTTATCAGAATCTGCATGCTGATACGGTTTAGTCGAAATCACTCCGTCATTTATATCAAGACCATCGCCAATTTTCACTAATCCAAATTCGTTTTCTGAAGCTACCCCGATAATTGGAATTGAAATTTCTCCATTATTGACGTTGATACCTGAACCGATTTTCACTCTGCCGAACTTTTCTCTGGTCGCAATATCGGAATCATCTTCAGTGGTATCATCGATTTCATTACACAATATATATGTATATGATGAGTCGGCAGTAACATCGGAATTAATCTGGCGTTGAGTTAAGCCATGACGTGGTAAATCATCGATGGCGTCTGTACTATGGACATCACCTAAAATTACAGTGCCGTTATTTTGTAGTTGAGTATCGGAAATGGTTTCTTTTACCGTCGGTGCTTTTTTGAGAATCGCTCTTGGGTCAACCCATGTGGTATCGAAATTTTTATCTGATTTTTTTACGAGAACTTCACCTTTCTTCCCGCCTTCACCTCCGCCGCCTTCAACTGAGGAAAATCCGCTGGCGTCTTCATTCACTACAATATATTGTCCCGGCTGCAGGTTGTTTAACTCCGTATCAACCTGACCAACAAAGTCTGACGGAATCTTAAGCGATTTGGAATTGAGATTTTGAACGACATTATCGAGTGTGCTAATTGAATCTGAACATTCCGAAATATCTTCATCTATCATTTCAATCGCGGTTGCAATTCTCGTTACATCCTGAGACGCAATATTGCTCGGATGCGGAAGTGGATAATTCTTATTGTTCGTCGTCTCATTCACCATAAAATCACACCGTTGTTACCCTGAGATTTTTTACATAAGGTCTGTACAAAACATTTCCTTCGAGTACGAGCTTTATTCGTACGGTTGCTTGGTTATAGTTGGTCAATACATGGGTTCTTTCTTCGACTCCGTCTCCGAGTGGCGATCCTTCGGTTAACGGAATCAAAGTCCAAGTCGAGTCAGGTTGTTGAAAATATACTTTCACATTGGAATTCCCAGGGGTATAGCTGTCGTAAATCACTCGTACTGTCGTATTTGTTCCCGCTGTGATCGCACGTGTTACGTAATCTGCTGTAGACCGTTGAGTTCCTAACACTAACTGAACTCCCTGATAGAGTACCGGCGAATGTGTAGAGTCACCTCTCAGAACAGTCTTCAGAGACACCTCTCCATCCAGCTCTGAGTGCAGTGGAACACCTTGATCTTCGTTTATAGAGTTAGTTTTTCCTGTTTCATCGGTTATTACAAATTGTGCATCAGTATTCGCCGATACTCTTTCAACGTTAGCAAGTACTAACACGTCAGTAGCGGTATTGGCCGTTAAAGTCCCTAATGGAATTTCTGCTCTTGTTTCGGTAAATCGACAAGCCAACAACTGGAAGGTTAAATCCATCGTCTGATGGGATGTCCAGGTACTTGCATTGCTCGATGACAATAAAACTCCTGTTTGATAAGCTTGCTTCGTAACCCAGGTTTTGTGAACACTGTCGTATTTACCAACCTCACACACAGATAAAGCCGTTGCTGAATCGTTTGTTAAAATAACAAGGGCGTACTCAACATCCGCTTCCAACCAAATAGGTCTAAAAGTAATGCGGGTAGCTGTGCCATTTACCTTAATCGCACTCGGTTTTAAAACCGCTTCGGCTATAACATTTTTGTTTGGAAATCCCTCTGTCGTTTCTCTGATTTGTATATAGACTTTCGAAGATCCTCTTGCTGTAAACCACAAATCCACTCCGCCTATATGTCTCCCGGTATTCAAAGTAAAAGTCTGAGCTAACGGGTCCCAGTAGGTAGTAGTTGTCTTGACTGTACGCCTTGTAGTTGTCTCGACCGTTCCACTCGCAGTATATGTTGCGGTTGCTACAGAACCTTGATCACCTTCTATTCTTACCTCAACAGTACCTGTTGGAACGCCTGAAGGAACTGTTATTTCTCCTTTTATTTCTCCATTTGAATTCGCAGTTAACGTCATTTCATTTCCCCATTTATACTGATCTCGCCGTTATTGATTTTCCGGCGAAAGTGACTGTTCTTATATTTTCTCCTGCTTTAAATCCATCAATTGAAAACTTTTGATCGACCTGCCTCATGTATTTTGCTGCCTGTTTTGAACTGCCAACTACTTGAGAAGTGGTCGAAACTGAATTAACTGTAGTTCCGTTCATTCCCGTTACAATAGGCCCACCTCCGACCATACTTTTCAAAGTCGCATAACTTACATGCTCCCAATAACTTTGTGTTACCGGACTTGTCCACTGAGTTACTTGATCAACCCAGTGATCTACGTTTAAAGTAATTTCTAAATCTGCCGGAATTGGTTCGAAAGCGTTATAAGGATTTACCTTCATGTAGCCGGTTAACATCGTCTGGCTAACAACTGCTTCTAATGTATAAGGCAACATATATACTTTTTCATCTTTCGCGAAATCGGTAACTGAAAAATCAATCGGCAATTGCAATTTACCATCAACAATAGCTGCCGTTTGTTCTATTCCCTGATCTCTCATATCGTCATCAAAAAACGGATCGACAAAAATGCCTTTCTTAGCAGATGGATCACTGGCATTTGCATCGCTCCTTAGTCTTTCCTGCGCTATGAGATAGTACAAGTCTTCTATCATTTTTTTCATTGTCGCAATTTCCGACATACCCGTTACCCGTATAGCAGAATTTGTGACATCCGGAACTGAATCCGTTTCCCATGTTTGTTTTATAACTGCGAGTATAAACTGCCCATTAGGTGCTTTTGGTACTACTGGAGACCACGGATGTGCCAATCCTTTTACACGTCGAACTATCCCCTCAGCATCGATTGTAATTAAATCATATCTTGGCATTTTCCAAGTATAGGTCACCAAAACCATTGAGCCATCAACCGCCCCCGAAATATCAATACTGGTGTCAGTGATATTTGTCGGAGTTACTTGAGTTCGATGACGATAAATTATTTCATACGAACTTCCCGGTGCAGGTTCTGCCCCTGACAACGACCAGTCTACCTGTCCCGCAGTAAGTTTGTAATCAGTTCCCTTTATATATATTGTGTTGCCCTGTTTTATCTGAATAATATCCAGCACTGCCGTCGACGGAATCGGGTCAAGCGCACCGGAATAACTTCCATGAGTTAAATTGACTCTCTTTTCTGCTGTAACATCAACGGTAATAACTTCATCCAAAGGCGTATAGTTCAGATGTATTGTCATTTTTCCCAGAGCATCGGGCTCAAAAATGTAAGGATCAGATTCTACTCTTTGAATGTCGTATTCATTTTGAAAAACTGACCTTGCTGAGTGCGGTAATCCGACTTCTTGCCCATTAACGTGAGCTTTTCCTTCATTTACCGAAAAGATTTGTTCTTCATCATCTGCCGTTAAACAGGTTACCTCCATGCCATTGACTACATATGAGCCGTTGCTTTCATTATCGTATCTTGCAAGAGCTGTACTCACTGAATCCAATTGAGGAGCTGGTGCTTTTTGAACCAACACTCCTTTCTCTACATTATATATTGTATAGAATTTCCCTGCTTCTTCATTATCACTAGTGATACCTTCTGCTTGATAGCCCCAAGTCGTTATGTATTGTAACCTTGCCGAACCTGCTTCTTGATAATTCCTCGTACCAACTGCCGGGTCTATTAACTCAGGATCTTCTAATTCAGTGATCGTTTGTTCTTTGAAATAAACACCAATTCTTACCGACACATCAGTTGGTATGGTCAAGTTGCTTTCATGTACATCTCGAATCGCCCCGTCCAGATAAACTTTTCCTTTTTCTAATGTGACCGAACCGTCGTCGATGATACATTCACATCCACTAATCACATCCCCATCCGCAAATAAAGCATCTCCGATTCTTTTTATGGCATCGCTCGCGTAATCCTGAATTTCGTTCAGCTCAGCTGATTGCAGTCCTTTTCCCGCCAGAAACAGCGATTTCATGTACTTCTTTTCTGAATTAAATCGGTCGTAATATCCTGATAACGTCATCTTATCCTCCTACAGTGACAACACAAATGCGCAGTTGTATCTCGTGTCTCCCGTTCTTATGATCGGAACCGTGTTTTCCAGCATCAGCAGCTCTCCCGGATCTTCGATTTCCGTGGGTAGAAAGTATTTCTGACCGATCGGCAGGCCATTATTTGTTACCGTGTTCAAAAATAGCCCAAACTCTCTCACCGTGTATCCATTGCCGTCTGAAAAATCGAACTCTGCTGAAATGTATAAATTATTCGTTGGAGTTTGAGATATTGTCCATCTACAGCTCGGAGTAACTAAATCTCCTTGATCATCGGCGTTTACAAATTGGACATTGTCGATTACCCTCCGTCCGATCTCACGAAACAGTGCTGTTTGAGCGGGATTTTCATTCACCTTTGTCGTAATCTCATCGCTTTCGCCTTGCCCCCAAGCTATAAACAACGGACATTGCTTGATACTCCGAGCCATTCCTGCTCTTCCTGAAATTGTTACTATTGCCATGTTTCCACCATCTTGCTGTAATTATTTTGCTGATTCCACGGCACATCGAAATGCCTGTGGTCGTGCCATGTGTTATTGCCTCTGTACTGCCCGTTCATACTGTGTTGAATTGAGTTTGTTTCGAAAATTTGAAAATTCGATTCCGATTCATAGACAGAATTCGCAGAATATATGACATTCGTTGTTCCTGTTTCGTAGTTGTAAGTTCCATCGAAAATCACATCTTCAAATCTGCGCACATCTATCATTATGCTGTCAGGTCTGATTGGAATCTCGGAAAGATAACTGAAGCCAAGGATGAATTTTGAATCGTTTTTGTTTTCATAACTTCCCGAAAAACAGCTTTGGCCGTCTTCCAAAATCGAATCCGACAACACAATCATTGCCCTCGAAAAGGTGTTGAGTCTGATTAAATCGTTTGGAATGTTTTCACCAATACTTTTCGTATTTTGTGCGACTTTTCCTGCTCTGTATATATTGTGTTCGGTAGGCTGACCGAAGTTTGTATCGTCCAGAATTCCAAAACTCAATTTGAATGTGTCTTCGATTTTTGCGAAGCTGAATTTTGTTGCAAAGTTGAATTTGCAGATGTTGTAATTCCCGAAATTTGCCTCGCATCTGAGCTTCTTTCCGAAAGATAATTTTAACGCGCCGTTGTAAATCCCAGAATGATCGGAAAGCAAATCGCCCCAACTCGAATCATCCAACACAAACCGTCTGATATCGTAGTCGTTATTATACATTCGAGTCAGCCGAGATCTTATCGGAGCTGCTAACTTTGCTGTTTCCACAATTTTATCGATCAAAGTGCCGTCGGGTATTTCATCAAATCCAACCTGAAACTCCGAAAAGTGCCGCCCGACTTCTTCTTCCTCAATCTTGATGTTTGTTAAGCCATACCAAGACAAAGCCTGCCGAAGAGAATACGGTGTACCAGCCATTCTGTGGAATTTAAGACCTTCGATAATCCTCTGCTTGAAGTCATCGATATTTATTTGAGCTAAAGAATATTCCCAACTCAGAGTCAGATTGAGATTGCCCGTTGCCTTGGTCTTAAATCCGGACAGAATATTTGGATTCACGTCATAAACAATCGCTTGCTCAAGGGCTTTTTCAAATTTTGTAGCGTTGCTTGGTAGCAGAGAACTCATACACTTAACTCCAGCAGAAAGTTTCTGCACCCCGTGTTACGCTGCGCTAGCATATCGTTAACTCCAACTCTAAAAGGCGAGCACATTCTGTTTCCATTACTTCCACGTCCGAAATCGGAGACAATAACTGCACATCTTTTACTCCGTCAAGAAACAAATTTGAGATAATCCACGACCGCGAAATTGAAACTCCCATGCTCGCGATTTTCGCAAAAGCTTTTCTGAATGAAGTCTTGATCGTGCTTAAAAACTCAATCGGAGTGCTGGACATCAGGGTTATCTTTGCTCTTACATCAACGTCTATCAAATTACAAGGAATGACCTGAACCGTGTCCGTCAGCATTCTGATATCATCTCGCTGCATGTAAGAATTTACCGATTCCAACAGAGCATCTGAAACCATTCCGTTGTTTTCTTTTGAGAGAATCGAAATTCTCACCAAGCCTGGCTCAGGTGAATCAGCATTGGCTTCTTTGACTCTCGTATCAGCATTTAGCGCATGAAATATGTAAGCTGCCTTGCTTCCTGCTGTTGACCATCCTTCGATCTTGGCTTGAGTGCGTTTACGCAATTCATCGTCGGTTTCGTTTTCCTTTCTCTCGATTCCGTAAAGTACCGCCAAATTATCAAGATCACTTCCCGTTGCGAAAGCCAGAAGATTAGATTTAGCCACTTGATTGATTCTCTGGCGGAGCAATAGTTCTCGGTAGGCTGCGACTTCTAATAATTTGATAATCGGATCACTTTCGAGATAAGCCGTAAACTCGCTGTTGATCTCAACAAATCGGTCTTTCATCTGGTTTATAATCTCAGAAAAGCTAAGCTCTTCTATAATTTGAGGAGTTTCCAGGTCAGATAAGTTCATATTACCAAATCCTCCAAAACTATTTTCTCTTGAGTAATCAGATATTTTCCGCTCAGCGACAGTGTAATGTGACCTTCTTTTATCGAATCAATCGTGATCTTTTCCAGCTTAAATCTTGGCTCCCACTGGTCGATTGCCTCAGCAACAGCGGCGTAAATTTTTGGAATCAATTCCCGATTTACAGGTTGATCGACCAACTCAAATAGATGCGATCCATAATCTCGGCACATCACTCTCGTGCCTATCGGAGTGGTTAATATATTAACCAAAGACTGCTTTAAGTGATCTAAATCGCTCAAATATTGTCCGTTTTCGCTACTTATTCCCTTCATTAAAGTCCACCACTGCATTTACATATAGGAGGATTAGTTGTGATTGAGCCGGAACTCAGTGAAATATTTGAAGGGGTGATATCAATACTTGATGCTCCGTTGATCAAATTGATTGAATTTTCACCCAAACTAATCGTTGAGTTCCCGACTTTTAGCGTAATTCCGTGATCGTCTAATGAAATTACGCACTTATCGCAAACAAACTTCAATCCCTTGGAAAATGAGGATTCATACTTTTCCGGGCTGCTGAATTTCACGTTTTTATCGGTCGTAAGGCTTAAATTATTCACGTTTTCCGGAACTTTATAGGTATCGTAATGAATCGATCTCAATACAAAAGCTTGAGCCATCTCACCATAAGGCGCAAATACCGCAACTTGCTCTCCCTCTGAGATCGGAAGCCATAAAGAAGTGTTTCCCGCGTTCGAAACTACCGGCAGCCAGCCTGTTTTTACTCGACCAATTTCCACTCGAACCTGATCTCCGTCGATTTCCGCAATCTTACCCAGCCTGATTATGTTGGCTAATTTCCTTACGACCTCAGAAAATGCAAAACTGTTATCCATTGACGACCTCATTGTTGATGTGAAGCAAATGCGGTGTCGCTCCTGATTCCAACCAAACGGACTGCCCCAAATGAAATTGATGAGACCACTCGACCATCCAGCAAACGAAGGCATCAAACTCTGGTTTGAACGAATCTCTTGAAATTCCCGTTACCTCTCCCGGAGAAACTACGCAGTTGAAATTATTCAGATGAACTAAATTTGCAATATTACAAGCCAAAGTCTGACAAGAAGTTTCGGCGTTTTCGATTGTTGAGTCCATAATTACTCTTGCTTCAAGATTTATGTTCAAAGCCAGCTCACCCGTAGCAGGATCATTGCCCGAAGAAAATCCCGCAACCTCAAGACATACTGCCGGTGCAGCCAAATTACAGCGCGGTGCCGGATATATAAAACAGCTCTCTATATCAGGTAATTCCAGGATTTCTGCTTTGATGTTGCTCAACAATTGTTGGATCATTTTCTCCTGTCCATTTTTTTGATTTCGTACAGAAATCGTCTTTCAAAAACTTTCGCGGCTTCGGCTCCGATTAAATATTCGATGCTCTTTACTGCATCATCAAAAATTGAAATTGTTACTGATTTCACGGGAATTCGCTTCGTGGTCTTTCTTCGATAAACTCCGGGCTTTCCTCCTTTCTGGAGAGTCGCGATAAAAGCATGTGGGTATACTTTGCCTCCTGCCGAAACTCCAATTGGAGTCTGCCTGACACTGGGTAAATCCTTCACAAATACGCTTTTGAATCTGCATACTAATTGCGCTTGAGGATTTTTTCGATTGGCTCTTTGTATCGAAATACGATCTCGAATCAGCTTTAGTTTTACCCGTTTTTGAGCAGATATCTCTTTCGACAAATGACCTTTCAGCCATTCCGCAGTTCGATTTAATGCGAAAATGGTCGCAATCAAAGCTTGCTCGGGCAAAGCATCAATCGCTTTTATTATGTTGACCGTCTGCTTTTGAATCGATGAATCCATATCTACTCGCCAATTAAAACCGCATTGAACTTCCACATTTGAGTGATTCCGTCCATCAATGGTTCTTCGAAAATCTTGTATCTTCGATCATTAACCAAGATAAAATCGCCGATTCTCGGAGTGGCATCAGAAGATTTGATAGACACCTCGGCTACTTGCTCCACAATTTGAGAATCTCCCAGTTCGTAGGGATTTTCAGGCTGCTTAATTACAGCAATAACTTGCTTCGTTTCACCGTTTCGAGATCTTATCGTCACTTCCTGTCCCAGGTGATTGAATACATCGTTAATTGCTGTAATTACAGTATCTCTGAACATTATGCAGCCGTTAGTTTAACCAACACTCCAGGCCTCAAGCACAGCGGCAGTGGGTTAGATTGCGTGTGCAGCTCCGTGCCTCGATCGAACTTCCTCGGACACTGTTTTGCGTAAAGAGGTAATCCCAAAGTGTTCACGGTTTCGTTGAAATCCGCAGGTGCAAAGTAAGTCACAAAACTCTCTGCCGTACCCGTCGGGAAACAATGACCTTCACCTGAAGCAATGAACCTTCGAGTATTTCCGTCAGGATCAGTTGCTTGACCTCGGTATTCTTCGAAAGTGATTCCCCCGAAAGTAAATCCTGATCTCATATCGTTTCTCAGTGCGGCACCTTCTTCCCATCTCTCATAAGCTTCTTTCACTTTGGGATGAGAGGTCAGAGCGTCGAAAAACTCTGGAGAAACCAAGCAATGAACGCCGGTCATAAATTCACCCCGAAGATTGTCTTCAATGTGTCTCAGAACTTCCAAACACTTTTTCTTCACATCAGTAGATGCTGTTCCCAGAGCAAAGTTTACGGTTTTCGGCGTAATCTCAAACTCATCGAACAAGTTGTACAAAGTGCTGCCGTCGGCATCTAAAATGTTGCCCTTCAACGCTCCCATGCGCAGATGTTCGAGGGTTATCGCGTGTTTGTTTCTCATGGATTGCAAATGATCAGTAACCACGTTAGCCATGGCTTCGAGTTCGTTTTCCGTGCCAAAAGCCCTGATTCCCTGAATTTCTTCCGGAAGAATAACATCGTCATGCGGAATGTGAGGAATCGTGAAAGACCTCATTTTTCTTTTTGTTCGTCCCTCGAAAGTTGATGCACCGCCAGGCATTTGAGTCGGAAGTAAATTCAACACTCCGTTTTGCTCTTCGACTGCAATATTCCTCGTGCGAACTGATTTTTGAGGAAACAAATTCATCGCTTCCAGCTTTCCATAAGTGTTAGGCAGCAAATTTATGGAAGCTGTCAATGACGTCATGTTAAATGCGTCGGTATCGAATGGATTTATCATTGTTTTCTCCTTACGCTGATTTCCTGGTTACAATGCCTCGTGCTTCCAGGCCTTTTTTGATTGATTTTTTCTGATCCGCCGTTGCTCCCTCCGGGAATATCAACTGAGACTCGATAACAATGGCGTCCCTCGCGACAATTAATCCTTGCTGAGCTGCCGTGCTTGCATCAACGTCTTGCAACAACACCCCGATTGGAGTTTCCGTGCCGTCAGTCGTTGCTTCCTCCTCAGTCGGATCGACCAAACTCACTTGTTTGTATGTACCATCGGCTGTTTTTTCCCCGACAATTGTTCCCATCTTCAAATTCTGCCCTTGAGCAATCGTCACTACCTCTCGGCAATAGTTCTTTTCTGCTTCATATTTGAGCAAACTAAGCAATCTATCTTTTTCTTCTATATTCATTTATCTTCCTCCCTCTTATTTATCCCCTCGCGGAGCGAATTACTGGATGCAACGACTCGTTGCTTCTTATTTATCCCCTCATGGAGCGAATTTACGGATGCAATGTCACACTGCCTGCACGCTGCTTTGCTGCTGCTATTACAGGATTCTCTTTTTGCATTTCTTTGTGATAAACATGGCTTGAGATTTCCTCTTTCGCATTCATCGAAGCCAGCAACGCCTCTTTCACCTGATCCGCAGTAAATTTTTGCTCGATAAACTCAGCCAGTCTCTCTTCGGCATGAGCCAACTTGCAAAGTTTCGATATTTCCAGAATCTCCGCTCTGTATTTTTCGATTTCGTCTTTTCCTTCCATCTTTTTCTCCCTTTTCATAATTTCTTCCCATGGATTGCACGTTATCTCATCTGCCAGACCGATTTCGATTGCATTCTCTCCGTGATATGTTGCCGCTTGAGTTTCTCGGATTTTTTCGATATCCAAATTTCGATTGCGAGCCACTGTTGATAAGAACATTTCATAAAGTCTGTTTACTTCCCTTTGTAATTTATCTTTCGCATTCTTAGACAGAGGTTCATGCGGTGTAAGATCGTTTTTCTCCTCACCTGCAAAAATGGTCGTGTACTTTACACCTAATTTCTTATCCGCCTCTGAAATATCAGTGTGAGTCGCAATTACTCCAATGCTGCCGACGCCGCTTGTTCGATTAACGAAAATTTTTGAACATGCCGAGGCTATTGCGTAGGCTGCAGAAAATGCTGAATCGTTGGCATAAGCGTAAATCGGCTTCTTGTCTCTTGCTTTGTAGATATGGTCGACCAGATCAAACAGACCTCCGACTTCACCGCCCGGACTATCGATGTCCAGCAAAATCGATTCAACTTTATCGTCATATAAAGCTTTGGAGACCAATAGGTGAATATCGTCATAATTCGTAGTGTAAAAAAATCTCTCGCTCCGTTTGGTCAGCAGACCGTAGATTGGAATTACCGCAACGCTGTTATCGATTGAATACTCAGAGATTTCAAATGTTCCTTTCGGTACCCAATCAAAATTTAAAGTAGGTTCAAGATATTCCGAAGCCACCAGCAAAGGTCTATTCGTCACTCGTATCATCGTTTACTCCCTCCAGTACGGAATCAAATTTCAAGCCCATTTTTTGCGCTCTTGCGTTATCGTTTTTAATCTCTTCGTCGATTTCTTCTACGTCGTAACCAAGCTCGGAAACCACCTCCGCCCGAGATTTGAACCCGCAACGAACCGCCTCCATTTGAGCTTTCTGCTCTTTCAAAGGATCAACCCATGCGAAACCTTGCGGAATCCATTTAACCGCCGCGAAATTCTTATCGTTTGGTATTTTTATGGAGTTCGAAAGAACAGCAAGTTCAATCCATTTGTTCCAAATCGGCCTGCAAAATTGATATACAATCAAGTTGTGCTGTAATGCAGTGCAACGTCTTCTAAATTCAAGTAATCCTGCTCTGATAGAAGAGTAATTTACTCCCGAAAGGTCTCCCGTCAGTTGCTCATAGGTGATCCCCAAGCCAACGGAAATTGCTCGCAGTTGTTGCTTTATAAATATCTCGTAAGTACCGCCAACATCTGCCGGAGTAGAAAATTTAATATCCTCTCCGGGATCGAGAAACTGCATCGTTCCCGGCTCTAAACCATACAGATCAGAGCCTTCCTCTTGTTTAAAAATTTCAGAATCAGGATCAAGTCGTGTCACAAATCCAGCAAACATCGCTGCTGTTTTCTTTCGCACCAGCTCGGCGTCTTCATATTGATCGAGTTCATGTAATTTCAGCAATACATTACTTAGCCAGGGTTCACCGCGAATTTGTCCCGGACGTAGCGGCTTATATATGTGAAATATTTCGTTTGCAGGAACTCGAATGGACTCGAAATTCTGCCACTTGCAGGAGTCTCCCGGATGCTCCTTATATAAATAGTAGGCGACTTTCTTACCTGATTTATCGAACTCAATGCCCGACTTTATAATGTGTCCGTTCGGAAGAGGATAATCCTTGCTTGCGTCCAGATGTTCGGCTTCCAAAACCTGTAATTTGAGAGGAACGGTACTGTTCTTTCGGTCGGTCTTTATCCTTACAAAACACTCTCCACACTCGATAACGCTTCGAAGTACGAGAGCCTGCAAGCCATAGAAATCACAAATTCCTGAAACATCCGCTTCGTCCGTCCACTGAAGCCATAATTCCTGAATCCTTTTCCGAAAATCCGCCTCTCTTGCTTTAGATTGAGGTTTGATGCCCGTACCGATACAATTTGATACGATCGCTTCGACAGCATTCGCAGCATACGGATTCTTTCTGATAATATCGTGCGATCTGATCCTCAGTGTGCTTAAATTTGAGTCCAAAATAGAGTTGATTGATGATCCTGTAGGATACCAATTGTTCAATCTCTTACCGTGTCCCGCTCCGTCGTATGGTGCTTGGGCTTTCTTCTTGAACAGATTTGCTATCGAATTGAAAATTTTCATCACTCTGTCTTAATATTTGAAACTATTTCCCCGCCGGGAGGGCAAACACTGGATGCAACATCATGTTGCCTTGGATGTCGTAAAAATAATCTGCCTTTTGCTTGAATTTTTGAGATTCGCTTTTATTTGGCTTCTTAATTTGAGCAATTGCTCCAAATCTGCTCACGCATATTGCACATGAACATCGCCATAGGTAACTGAAGTCACTCTTTTTCCAGACTGCAATTCCAGAATAGCTTTCTCTATGATTTCTAATTTTTCGCTGTCGCTTATCACAGAAAACTGCTCCTAATTTTCTTAAGTCTTCTTGTAACCTTCGGTTTTTCCTCCGGGTTACTCAGCTCCATAATCTGCTGCCATTTCTGATCTGACCAACGATCGATTCCCAAAGCTATTGCCGCTGCTCTTGCATAAATCCGGCAATCCAGGGCTTCGTTGCGATCTCGAATCTTCTTCCATTCTCTTTTCGGGTATCCTCTAACAATCTTGGTTACCAACTGTTCTGCAGTGATTTGCTTGAAATACTCTGTGTTATACTCCGGAAAATGGCAGCAACGTGACGTTGCATCCGGTATTTGTCCTCCGGACAGGCAGTGAGCCACTGCGGGCAATGATTGATTTTTTTCTTCCTTGCGGAGCAGATTTTCGCGCCAAGCCTCAGACTTGTTGAGCCATCCGTAAAATTCACTTTTTAAGAGTGAAACCCCAACCTTCCACAATCTCACTCCGTTGGCTATTTTCTTTCCTCGCTTATTTACGTCGACTTTAGTCGGAGCGTTCAGTGAAACCAGCGAATTATCTACCCCCTTCACAGCCATAACGTTGTGAATCGGTTGTTTTCTCACCCAGTCGTAAACATGCTGCGTCGCAAATCCAGAATCTACCGCCATCATGTTGATTTTTCGATAAACTCCGTCTTCAGATTCAAACTCCTCGTTCAGAATTTCAGATAATTTGTTCCATGGAGCCTGAGTTGTAGGATTTCCGTAAATCACTCGATAATCAACTGACCAATTTTCGTGATCCTTGCCCCAAGCAACAATTTCTAACTCGATTCGATCGTTTTGAACATCAACGCCCGCAGTGAGAACGTATCCGCCTCTCGGAACTCGGCCGATTTTGTAGCTCTCTCTTCGATCAAACAGCAATCCCCAATCCGGCACGTCACCTTTTTCTTCCCAAGGCAATCCCAAGGTCGTATTCGTCCACGCTTTTAGTAACTGTTCATCTTTTTTCGCCGATTCATAATTGCGATAGCAGGTTTCCCAACTCATCCAGCCAATTGGTGAATACAAAGAGCTCAAGTGAAAGCCTATTGTTTTTCCCTCTCGGCGGGAAGCCCCCGTAGGCTGTGACTGATTTTTCTTTTTTCCCTCCTCGCGGAGCGAATTTTCGGATGCAACGTCACGTTGCCATTTTCCTTTTCGGAGCATCTCAGTTTTGTATCTTTCATCAATATGTTCTTTACAAAATTCACAAACATAAGACACTTTAGAATCAGTTTGATCATAGTGAATGTTCTCCCATTTCAGCGTTTGATAGCCGTCACAGAACGGACACGGTACAAAATAGTATCTTTGATCGGTCTCGTTGAACTCTTTTTCAATTCTCGATAATCCCTGAATCGTCGGAGTCGAAACGATAAATATTTTGCGCCTTGTAAAAGTTGCCGTCCTTTGAATCGCCAGTGTAAGAGGATCACCCTCTGAATCGGCATCAGGAGGATAAGCGTCGACTTCGTCCAGGAATAAGTATTTCACTGGCATTGATCGAAGACCAACTGCCGAATTTGCACCCGTGATTACGACCTGACCGCCCGGAAATTCTTTACTCTGAACTGTGTTCCCGGAGTCTCTTGTTCGTGGATCTTTCACCTTATTCCGCAAGCACGGAGTATCTTCAATTAAAGGAGCTAAGCGACCTTTACTCCAGCGTTTTCCCATTTCCACGGTTGGTTGAACAACTAGCATCGGCCCCGGAGCCTGATCGATCATATATCCAATCCAATTGTTTCCGGCTTCGGTTCCCCCAATCTGCGCACCCTTCATAAACACCACTTTTTCGTACGGTGATGAAGGCGAAAGCGCGTCCATGATTTCTTTCAGATAAGGAGTCCTTGAAGTTCTAAACCTTCCCGGCTCTGAGGATGCCGTTCTTGATAACACTCGGTTAGCATCTGCCCAGTCAGAGACACTGATCACCGAATCCGGCTTGATTCCTCTTTCAAAAGATTTCAGATAATCATCGCAAGTCATCTCTCGATAATTCCTCCAAAACCGTACGAAACTCTTTCATTAAAATCTCATGAATTTCTGCTGCGTCATCTATGCTTGCAAGAAGTGAGGAAATCCTGTCCGCAATTGAGAAAATTCCGTCTCTTACAATCCTCGCTTTTGAAAACAACGCCTTTTTTACTTCATCAATAGGAACTAATTCGCCCGTTTCAGCCTTTACTCTCGCCTCGAGCAATTTCCCTTTTTCTATTTCGTTTTTGAGCTTGGTTTTCATCAAAAGCTGATGCATATCGTCTCGTACAAAATAAGTTCCCTGACTCTTTCTTTGCTTCGGAAGATGAATGTTTCGATAGCTTTCAAGCTCGGCATTGGCGGTGTATTCGTCAATCATTCCGTCGATCAGCGTTATCTTTCCCTGTCGTATCAACTTGGCGGCGTATTGCTTTGAAAATCCCTGACGTCTTGCCCATTCTGATTGCGAAATTAGTGCCATTATTCACTCGCCATTTCGTTGAATGTTTTATTAGTTGATTCCAAAAACGCTTCTTGCCCTGTATATTTTAGGTAGCGTCTGATGATTAAGTCGCAATATTTTGGATCAATTTCCATCATACAGCATCTGCGGCCTGTTTCCTCGGACGCGATCAAGGTTGTGCCTCTTCCTCCGAGAGGATCGAGAATTACTTCATTTATATGTGAGCAATCCAAAATGGCATCAGCAGCCAACTGTACCGGAACTTCCTCTGCTCGATAACTCCAGACATTCGTCCGATATCGCCCCGTCTCTCCCAAACCAAAATTATTGGTATGTTTTGCTTCCCCCTTTTTGAAAACAAAGAATAGTTCTAATTGATTTGTGTAAAGTTCGGCTTGCTGTTCGACCCCTTTATTCCAAACACAAAGCTGTTTATATTCGTCGAAGACTGATTTGCCTGCGGACAAAATTTCGTACATGCGTTGCCAATTTGTTCCGAGGAAAAACAAACCCCCGTCTTTAGTTTTATTTTTGAGATTTCTGAAAGTTTGAGGAAGTTGCTCTATTACTGTTTCTTCCTTGAGATGAGTAAAGACCATATCGGCAACTTGACCTGCCATTAGACGATTGATCGCTTTTTCGTCTTTTACATCACCGCACATCAAGCGATGATTTCCCAAAATCCAAATATCTCCGGGCTTTGTAATTACCTCTTTTTCTTCGATATCTTCCTCGAATTCATCCTCTTGAATGGTTTTGTTTTCTTGGATTAATCGATCCACTTCACTTAAATCGAATCCCGTTAAGTTGAGATCGAAATCCATTCCTTTCAGATCCAGCAATTCCAACCGCAAAAGGTCTTTATCCCATTCAGCCCAATTTGCCGATTGATTCGCTACCAAACGAAATGCTTTGATTTGAGCTTCAGTAAGATCATCTGCCAGCACAACAGGAACTTCTTTTAATCCGAGTTTCTTCGCTGCCTTTAATCTCAGGTGTCCGTCAACAACACTGCCGTCGCTTTTTGCGACAATCGGTATTCTGAACCCGAATTCTTTTATGCAATCGACCATCTTGTCGACTACCTCGTCGTTGTTTCGAGGATTGCGAATGTACTCGATTAATTTATCAACGGCAAATGTTTGGTACTTTAAAACGTTTTCAGTCATGCAACGAACCTTTCGGCACTAATATCTTCGAAAGCCTTACCTGTTGCAGCATGAATGACTCGTCGATCTGTTAAATTCATCCATCTGTATATAATTGTGTCTACATATTTTGGTTCAAGTTCTATCATGAAACATTTGCGATTCGTTTCTTCTGCTGCAATCAATGTGGTCCCCGAACCTCCGAATAAATCTAAAACCAAATCTCCTTCATCCGACGCATCTAATATTGTGTCCTTCACCAATGGTAATGATTTAACCGTCGGATGTGATGCCAGCAATTCATCTCTGTTTTCCGTCGCAAAGCTGTTCATTCCCGGATAAGTCCAAACGTTGCTTCGATTTCCGTGAAATGGTTTTTCTCCTTTTCCGTTCTTGAAGATAAAGATCAATTCATGCTGACTGCGGTAGAAGTTTCCCATACCTCCAGTTCCCTTGTTCCAAATGCAGAGCTGTTTTAAGGTGTCGTAATTCTTCTTTCCCGCCGTAATAATTTCGTAGACGTGCTTCCAATCCATGCAAACGTAATGAAGAGAACCGTCATTAGAAAACAAAGCCAAATTATGAAAAATCTTTGAGAGAAATTCGATAAATTCTTCCTCCGACATCTCTCCCGAAGCCATGAGAAATTCCGCATGTTTGTGTTCTTTGTTAATCCCGGAGATGTTTGAAACCTTCACATTGTAAGGCGGATCGGTGAACACCACATCGGCTAATTGACCGTTCATCAGCTTTCGAACATCACTTTCGCTTGTTGAATTGCCACAAAGAAGTCTGTGATTTCCGAGTATCCAAAGATCGCCCAATTTGCTCACAATCTTCATTTCTTGCTGTGGCTCTTCGTCATTTGATTCTGACGTGCTTTCATCAATATCGCTCTTTAAAATTTCGCTGATTTCATCTAAATCGAACCCTGTTAAACCCAAATCAAAGTTCATTTCCTTGAGTTCTTCAAGTTCTAATTTGAGTAACTCCTCATCCCATTCCGCCCAATTGGCCGATTGATTAGCTAACAGACGGAAGGCTTTAATTTGAGCCTCGCTCAGATCGTCTGCAATTACGACAGGGACTTCGGATAACCCTAATTTTCTTGCGGCTTTGAGTCTCAAATGTCCATCAACAACTGTTCCGTCACTTTTTGCAACGATTGGTATTCTGAATCCGAATTCCTTGATGCAGCCAACCATTTTGTCTACCACTTCGTTGTTTTTTCGAGGGTTTCTCACGTATTCAACGAGGTCAGCTGTCTTGAATGTTTTGAACTTTAGATTACTATTGATGCTTGAGAGATTTTCGGGGACATTACTCATGATCGAAGACCTTCATTTACTGCATTTTCAAGGATTCTTGAGTAATAATGAGCCAAGTCAACCCCTAAAAAACCTCTGTCGCTAGCTAAATCGCGGGGGTCTGCGCTCCGCACCCTCAAATTTGAGGAAGGACCCTGCTTCGTTTGACACGAAATTTTTCGCCCATAATGCCTATTCAATGGTTGACCCTCCTCCTTGGCGATTGCCAGAAGCAAAATAGCAAGAGCATCCGCCTCGTTATCATCTGCAGGACTGAAGCCGAGGTTTGACATCGCCTTGACTACTTCGTCCTTTGTAGCCCTCCCGTGTCCCGCGATGTACTTCTTGATTTCTCCCACTTCACAACCTTCATATGGTACTTGATGAGCTTCACATACTGCCGCAAGTATATACATAAAAGCTCCGTACACGTGTCCAGCCTCAGTTCCCAGGTGTCGGCGAACTCTTTCGAAATATACTTTCCCGATTTCGTATTGATCTAAGGTCCAGTACAGCCATTGCAGAAAATCCAAGAATCTCTGACCGAAAGTCTTGTTCTTCAGCTTCTTCGTGCCGCTTATGATCTTTTCATTAGATAAAATTGCATAGCCAAGGTGCGATCCTAGATCGAGTGCAAGTATGTTCATTGGTCCTCCCATATATGTTTATTCCGTTTTTCGGGAGAAAATGTTCAAACTTTTTTCAAAAATTTTTAGTTTTTTAGGTTGGATCTAGTTTTGATAGTCTTCCGTTTGATATATTTCGTGAATTTATTAAAAATTTATTAATATTTACTATAATTATAAAAATAACCCCATATTCATATTGTTGTAGAAGGAATTGAGTATGTTTAAAAAAAATAAATATTGCATCGAATATTCTTAGGTATTTAAAGAATCAATTATTAAAAATTCGCAAAAATGCACGTGATCTTAAAGGAAATAACCACACCCCATGCAACAAGATAATCCCTGCTTATTTCACCGACGAAGGGCTTTTCTTTGACGATATAAAAGTTTTGGATAAGAAATCCAAGCAACAAATAGAATTGATGAAACTTATTTTCTCAAAGCAAACTTCTTTCGCTTTGAACAATTCTAATGAATTTGGTTCTACGTGGTATGAATTGGCTACAAAAATGGAACGAATAACCAAAAAAATTGTAACCGCACAATACGTACGCCAATTAATTTGGGAGATACAAACCAAAATAAAAAGGGCTTACCAGGGAAGTCCAAACAAAATTATCGAGATTAAAAATCATAGATATGTTTTGAATGAAAGAATCGTTTTAAAAATGCATAAAAATACATACAACTGATGTCTTTAAAAATCGAACGCTCATTTTTGAGGATTCTTATATAGCTATAACTGATGCTTTTTCTCTTGCAACTGATGTCTTGGTTTTGTTTTTTCCTCCATACTGATTACGTTTTTTGAATTGAGAATGCTATGAATCGGTATGATGGAATTGATAAAAGAATTGTTTCGAACGTTAAAACTTTTGCGAAAAATCTAAAGCGTAATGCGTTGTTTCTTTTTATGGAAATTGAAGATTTAGAGCAGGAACTTATGTACGAAATTATTTCTTGTATTGAGAAATTCGATGAACGTTACGGTCAACTGGAACACTTTGTTAGAAGAGTACTAAATAGAAGTTGCGCAACGTTAATTGAAACTTATACGCGAAAGAAACGAGATTCTGTTATCAAATTTTCTGAGTATTCCGATGAAATGCGACAGGATCGAGATACTTATAATTCAGATCAATATCATGATTTGTTAGAAAACCGTTTTGATATTTCTGCATTTTTAAATGAAATGCCAATGAAACATCGGCTGATTTGTCGGCTTTTGGTAGATCATACTGTTATAGAAATATCACAAATACTCGGCGTTTCCAGATCTTCGATATATCGGGATTTAAGATTAATCAAAATCGCATTTCAGCACTTCGAAAATTCTAAAAAGCATTTTTGTTTGTTTAAAACTAAGGGAGGAAAAAGAATGAGCAAAAATCTATCAGTCATCGAAACCATGAATACCAAAGAGCTGAGTTCTCTTGAAGTATTTGATCTTGCCGATCTTTCTGATCAGGTGGCTAGGCTTTTAAGCCATGCTAAGGAACTCAAAGCAAAGCTCGATGATGCTTTGAATCTTCGTTTTTCCGAAACCGTTAAGGAAAATCTTCGGCTTGAAAATAAAGACACAGGCACAACGAAATTCATAGATCATGGTTTTCAAATTGTTGCTGAAGTGCCGAAGAAAGTCACCTGGGATTCTCAAAAAATTGAGGAAATTATCAAAACCATTCCTGAGTCGCACCGCCGAGACTACATCAAAACAACTCATTCCATCGATGAGAGAATTTACTCTAATTTCTCCTACGAATATCAGCTGTTGTTTAAACCGGCTCGTACGGTCACTCCGGGAAAAACTAAGTATCAAATCAAATTACCAGAAGCCAATAATTTAGGAGATGAACAATGAAAATAATTTCTGCAGATGAAAGGCTGAAACAGCATACTGGCGTAAAGCTCGCTATTTTCGGGAAGTATGGAATTGGGAAAACAAGTCTTCTAAAAACCCTTAACGAACCAACTCTCTGCCTTGATTTTGAAGCTGGATTGCTGGCAGTACAAGGTTGCTGGGATGGAGATTCGATCTCCGTTCGTACTTGGGAAGATGCACGTGACATTGCCTGCCTCATCGGTGGCGTTAATCCTGCATCCAAATCTTGTTATAGTCAGAAACACTTCGACATGGCCAAAGCAAAATTCAAGGATTGCAACTTTTCGAAATACAGGTGCATCTTTATTGATTCGATCACAATTGCTTCGAAAATCTGTCTGCTGTGGTGCAAAGTTCAGCCCGAAGCTTGCTCTGAGCGCACAGGAAAACCCGACTTGAGAGCTTCCTATGGATTGCTCGCCACTGAAATGTCAGCTTGGTTGAATCAGTTTCAGCACATTCCGGACAAAGACATAATCTTCGTTGGTCTCTTGGATTCAAAGACGGATGATTTCAACAATACTTTTTGGATCCCGCAAATCGAAGGCACGAAAATATCGGTTGAAATTCCGGGAGTGCTCGATGAAGTCATTTCGATGATTCCATACAAAAATGAAGATGGTCAGCCGGAGCGTAAATTTGTATGCCAGACTTTGAACCACGGAGGATTCCCTGCAAAAGATCGATCAGGGCGTTTGGATGAAATTGAAGCCGCTGATTTGGGAAAATTGTTAAAGAAAATTAAAGGAGGTAAATAATGATTGATTTTAACGATGCAGGGGCGCAGTCGAATTACGAACTAATTCCTGCCAACACTCTTGCGAAAGCCAGGTTTGTCATCAATGGAGGTAATGATCCTGTCGACAACTGCATTACTCACTCGAAAAATGGCGATACGTCTTACTTAGATTGCGAATTTATCATTCTCGAAGGTAAGTATGCCAAGCGAAAAATCTTCGATAAGATCGGGCTTTCCGGCAACGACAGCTGGGTAATCATGGGACGAGCGCGCATTCGTGCAATCCTCGAATCAGCAAAGGGGATTAATCCGAAAGACATGAGCGAAATTGCTCAGAAAGCCAGAACGATCGAATCTTTTGCGGATCTAAACAATCTGGACGTGGTGATAAAAATCGGCATCGAACACGATAAAAACGGCGTTTATCCCGACAAAAATCGAGTGCTGGCAATCATTACGCCCGAACATATTTCGTATTCTGAATTCATGACAGGTCAGGATATTCCGTGGAGTTTGTGATGATTTATCCGGAAAGAGAGCTTTGGTGTTCGGTCGTTTTGCAGGCAATAGACGATTTGTTCGGAAGATCTTACGAGAATCAAAGACACGCTTTCGTTTGGATTTTCTACAACGATCCTGATTATTTCAGAATCTGCGATTATGCGCGAATTGATCCGATGGCTGTAAGAAAAAAGGCTTTTTACAAAATTATCAATGGGTGATGCGATGATGAGCGAATTTATTCCGCCGTAATAAAAACTAAAACTACAGGTAAAACAACAGAGAAAATTTCATTAACGTGTCCGGAATCGAGACGCAATCCCCGGGGTTTTACCTAATTTTTGAAACCGTTTTAAATTTTGGAGTGTTTTATGTGTAAATTACAAATTTTTAATTACGAAAACCATAAGGTCAGAACGACCGTAAAGGATGGTGAAATTTGGTGGGTGCTGAAAGATGTGTGCAAAGTTTTAGAAATCACAAATCATCGAAATGTGATCAAAAGATTAGAAAAAGATGACGTCCATACTATGGACCTCACCGATAATCTCAAGAGGCCCCAAAAGACAGCATTGATAAACGAATCCGCCCTTTATCAAGTCATATTGTTATCCAGAAAAGAAGAAGCCAAGAAATTCAAAATGTGGATTACGCATGAAGTTCTTCCAGCTATTCGGAGACATGGTGCTTACATTTCATCGGGGAAACTGGAAGAATTGATGCAATCGCCTGATACCTGGGTGAAATTAATTAGAACTTTACAGCAAGAACGTCGCGAAAAGACCATGCTCAAAGCCAAGATCAAAAAAGACAAAGCAAAGGTCACTTTTGCTACTGCTGTGGAAGCATCCAAAGACGGCATCCTGATTCGAGAGCTTGCGAAAATCTTGAAAGGCAATGGAGTAAATGTTGGGCAGAACCGCCTTTTCACCAAGTTGCGTAAGGATGGCTTTCTAATTCGGCAGGAAGGTTCTGATTACAACTCTCCAACTCAGAAAGCCATGGAATTAGGTCTTTTTAAAATCAAAGAAACTGTTTTTACTGAACCTGACGGAAAAGTAACGCTGAGACGAACGGCCAAGGTCACAGGTAAAGGACAATCCTACTTCGTGAACTATTTCCTTGCTAAACCTAAAACCAAGAAGAAGGTCACGAAAAAGCCGAGCAAAACAACTAAATCTAAATCACAGAAAAAGGAGACGAAAAATGTTTAA
>DGIE01000005.1 GCA_002393025.1 Holosporaceae bacterium UBA3830
TTTTGCAGAATATTTCGCAAAAACGGACGGATAAGAAAATAACAAAACAAGATATCGCGAATATGCATGCTCTCGCCTGGAAGACTGTTTATCCGGGAGCGAGTATTTTTCGGAAGGATTCGAGTTTTTCGATGGGACATAAACCTGTGACTGAAATCTATTATGTGGAAGGTCTTGGCGACGGAAATGCTTCTTGTAAATGGCGGATAAGATTAACAATGTACGAAGATCCCAGCAACACCTATTACGAATCGGCCAAAAACAATAAACCAGGAAGTGTCATAAAATTTTTAACCAATACTTCTCCAGCCAATATTTATCCGACACTCAAAATAGGTCCCGGAGAAAAGAAAATCATCGTTAATGCATTGTTTGAAAGAAAAAATTCCAGCGAATACGGAAATACTTCAGATAAGGTTGCCTTAGGTCTGCGCTTTGTTGATCCTCCGATGCTTAAAAATGGCGAGTGGAGTTATATGTTTCAATCTGTTGTAATTTTCACACCGAAACAGGGGTTATTTGATTTGGAAAATTATCCGTCGTGAGACAAAATAGCTCAAGGTAAGCAGATCCTGTCAGCGACCGTGAACAATATATGAACATTGAGACTTTTTCCATATCTTAAAAAACGCGAGAACAAAACAAGGAGATAAGTTCTCGCGCTGATGATATTACTCGATATTTAACAATTTACAGTCCCAACAGCTGCCAGCCGGGATTTTCCACATAATTTTTGACATTACTCAGAAATTCAGCAGCCAATTTGGTGTCAGCAACTCGGTGATCGTAAGACAACGAGATATACAACATCGGTTTTATCTCGACCCCTTCGTCTGTTGCAACAGGACGATTATGCATTTTGTGCACACTCAATGTTGCGACCTGCGGAGGCGTAAGAATATCTGTTCCCATGAGAGATCCGTACATTCCTGCGTTTACTACGGTGAAAGTACCATTTGAAACTTCTTCTAAGGACAAAGTTCCTTCAACGGCTCGGCGAGACAATGTAATCATTTTCTTTTCGATTTCTGCAAAGTTCAATTTATCCGCTTCTCGAATTACCGGTGCGGAAATGCCATCGTTTCCGCAAGTGATTACGGAAATATCAAAATGATTTTTGTATATAATCTCATCTTCATGCACATGGGCGTTAAATACTTTATAACGTTTTAGCGTTTCTACAGCAGCCATTATAAAGAAAGGAGTAAACCCGAGACGAGTATTATATTTTTTCGAAAATGCCTCGCCGAAGGCCTTTTCCAGAGAGATAATCGAGGACATATCCACTTCATTAGAAATAGTCGCGATTACCGAAGAATCGTAAGCATCCTTCATTCTCTCGGAAATTCTTTGTCTGAGAAAATCTATGTTCTCTCTTTGATCATCCGGTGAATAGAAAAACTTAGGTTTTCTCCAATTATTTGCATACATTTCCGGAGTACCACCATTGTCTTCCTCTATATTAAGTAATTTTTTCACAAAATCGTCTTCTTTTTCATCTGTTTTTTTCTTTGAAATTTCTTTATCCATATTTGGATTTTGCAGATCTTTCTGAAGTTCTTGGTTAACACACTGTTCAGTAGTTTTCACTTCTTGTTTTGCATTTTTTTCTTGAATATCTTTTAGTTCCTGCAATTTCTCTACAATTTCGTTTTGTTTTGCATTTATTCTTTCTTCGATAATTTCTCCAGTGATGTCTCGGGTCTGGCAGGAGTTTTGAATTTCCTGAATTTTTTTATCGGCATTAACTAAAATCTCATTTTTTACTTCGTCCACCGTTTTACGTATATGATCAGAAATATCTTCGCATACTTTGTCGTAATGATGCTTCATCTCTTCAAGAATTTCATTCTTAAGGTGTAAATCCTGATTTATATTTTCTTTTATCTTTTCTGATAACTTCTCCTTGACTTTAGTAGCTTCATCCAAGTGATCTTTAATTTCTTCAGTTAATTTTTCTTTCAATTTGACTGCTTGATCGATACTCTCTTTTATACCTCCAATTGTTTGATCTTTGCTTTCATTGATTTCTTTCATTGTGTTTTCACGATTTTGATTGATCTCATCCATAATTTTGTTTTTAGTGTCCATAACCTGATCGATACTTTCTTTTATGCCTCCAATCATTTGATCCTTGCTTTCATTCATTTCTTTCATGGCGTTTTCGCGATTTTGATTGATCTCATCCATAATTTTTTCTTTTGTATTTATGACTTGATCGATACTTTCTTTCATGCTTTCGGCAATCTTTGCTTTTAAGTCTGAGGACTGTTTGACCTCCTGCTGGCTTTCTGCTAGGACCGATTGCATAAGATTATCCATAACTTCTTTGACACTGGCCTTAGTTTTGTTGATCACTTCTTCTCGTATTTCATCGGCGCATATTTTACTTTCAATGATGGCTGAAGAGATAATTTCTTCTGCTTTAAGTTGTGATTTTTTGCGAGCATGACGCAGTTCTTCTTTTATCAGCTGTTCAGATTCTTTTTTCGCATGTTTTCCGGCAGATCTTATAATATCTTTCTTAATTTCGTTGGCCTCTGCTTTGGCTTCTTCAATTGCCTTTTCGATAATTTCTCTGGAAATTTTATCTGCTTCGGTTTTGGCCTGTTTTTCGGCATATATCAAAGAATTTTGCTTGATAAAATTTGCTTCTTTTTCTGCTTCTTCTTGTGCCTCTTTTTTCATTTTCGATTTGATTTCATTCGCTTCATTAATTGCTTCAGCTTTAGCTTCTTCTATCAGTTTTGCTCGAGTGTTTTGTGCTTCCGAAATGGAACCCTGGACGATTTTTTTATGCATTTTCCCCGCGTCTTTTGATGCTCTATCTTCGTATTCTTTAAGAATTTTCGCCTTCATCACTTCGCTCTCAGCCAAAGCTGAAACCCTAGCGTCTTCGATAATTTTTTCGCGTAGCTTATTTGCTTCATTTTGCGCTCGCAATTCTGCGTCTTTGAGAATGCTTCTGAATTCCTTTTCCGCCTGCTCTGTAAAACTTGTAACTATGCTCTTTTTCCCTTCTGAGGAATCCTTTGTTTCTTCCTCTTTTTCTACTTCTTTCCCCAGCGTTTTATCGAGTATTAGATTTTCATCCATTAAATCATTTTCTTCATCAATAATGTCATCAATTGTTTCCGCAACCAGATCATTGGACTGGTTATCTGATGAAACCGATAATGTGTATTCTTCAGGCTCTTTTTCTGCTGTTTCTTCTTTTTTCACTTCGTTTTGAGGGACTTTCCTGGTGTTTTGTTCTGCTTCACGTTGTGCGCGCATTTTTTCAATTTCGTCCGCACTTATTTTCCCATCTTCCATGTCACGTAGAGCTTGACGCCTTTCCGCACGCGAGGCGGCAGCGGCTTCCCTTGCAATGGACTCTTGCTCTGTCGACACTTCATTTTTATCTTGTACAAGATTGGCTACATCTGTTTTTTGTTCTTGTATTTCCTTTTGTTCATTCTCGGTATCTGGTGAGACATGGATATTTTTTAGTTCTTCTTTTATAGTTTCTCGAAGATTTTCTGTCGATAATGGAGTTGGTTTTTCCACATCAACCTCTATGACGGCAACCTTTGATCCTTGAGGAACGATGTCTCCTTCTTTTGCTATTATTTTAGAAAGAAAACAGTCATATCCAGATGTAATACCGCAGGCAATTGTCGAAGTTTCCGATTCTGCTATAACTTCCCCTTTGGCTATTTTATCTCCTACTTTCTTGTACCATGTCGAAATTAAAACTTCTTCACCACTTTCGTCGAAATTTGGTATTATTACATCTACATACATATCTCGTCATCCTGATAACCTACTGATAGTTAATCACATAAATCTTTATGTTAAGTTAATTTTCTCAGAAAATTAAAGGAACCAGATGAAAATGCCGAAAATTATTCGGTAAATGATGATTAGAGTAAAGGTATGTTTTTTCAAAAATCTGTTTACAATGAAAAGAGAAACAATCCCGAAAACGAAGGCTGAAGTAATCCCGGCCGTTGCGGTATTAAACTCAATTGTGTGTTTTGTAAATATTTTCAACAATTTCAAACAGCACGCACCTGCAACAGGAAAAATCGAAAGTAGCATTGAGAATTTGAAACTTTCTCGACGACCATATCCCAAATATCGACACATCGATAAGCAAATTCCGAGGCGACTGACTCCTGGCAAATACGAAAGCATTTGTGCAATGCCGACTTTTATGCCGTCTTTTAGTGAAAATTCCTTCTTGTTCACAGGTTTTTGGTCACACCAATATAATATCACACCAAATACGATTAAATTGATAGCGGACAGTTTTGCAGACGCAACTTTTATCTCTAAAAATTCGAGAATTCCAAAAAGAATAATTGTCGGAAGATTTGCCAGCAGAATTATCAGGAAAAAATCTCGGTTTTTAGATTTTTTGTTGCAAATAAAATTCAGTCCGCCGAAAAAAATTTTCATAAAATCTCGAAAAAAATACGCAATCAAAGCCAGCAAGGTTCCGAGATTCAGCAGGATATCAAAATCTCTTCCGAAATGATGCAGCGAAAATATTTTTTTGCATAAAGCAGTATGAGCTGTTGAACTTACCGGAAGAAATTCCGTAATTCCTTGAACTGCCCCTAAAATAATCGAATCTGATAAATACACTTACTTTCTCAAATATCCTCGGCGAAAATCACGACCTGACATTGGCTTTTTGCCTTCCGGCTGAACAATTTTCGCAACCCAATTTCCGTCCGAAGATTCGAAAACCAAATCATCTTTACAATTTTCGCAATTTTTTACCAGTGAAGCATCCAAAACTTTGAGTCGTTTGCCGTTCAGCTCCGTCCAAGCCCCCGGAGCAGGCGCAAAAGCTTTTACTTTTCTTACGATTTCAACCGCGCCGTCAGATAAATCAAACTTCGCCACTTTTTTATCAATTTTGTGGGCGTAGCAAGCTCCTTCTTTCAATTGCTTGGTGGCTTTTTTTAAAGACATGTCTAAATCCAACAAGGTTTCTTCGATCATTTCAGCGCCTAAATGGGCTAGGACTTCCGACAATTGCAGATAATTCATTTCTTCATCGATTTTAACCGATCTCATTGAAATTACATCACCAGTATCTAGCCCTGCATCCATTTTCATGATTGAAATGCCTGTTTCATCATCGCCGGCAAGAATTGCTCGTTGAATCGGAGCAGCTCCACGCCATCTCGGAAGTAATGACGCATGTATATTAATAAAAGTAACTATATCCAGTATGACTTGCGGAATTATCAATCCATATGCTGACACTACCGCGACATCTGGCTTGAGACCAGCGAAAATCTCCAGCTGCAACCCATCTTGGAAAGTTTTCGGAGTATAAACGGGAATATTTTTTGATTCCGCAAATTCATGAACGATAGTTTTCGTTAATTTATAATGACGTCCTACCGGCTTTGGTTCACGGGTATAGACCGCTACAATGTTAAATCTATCTTCATATAATTTTTTCAACGAGGCCAACGAAAATTCCGTCGACCCCATGAAAATCAGGCGCTTATTCCTCATCCTCTGTTGTCTCTTTTTCTGATTTTTCTTTTTGCAATTTTTTGAATTTAGAAAGGAATCTTCCTCTTTTTAAACGACTCAAATGATCGATGTATAATTTTCCGTTTAAGTGGTCTAATTCATGTTGAAAACAACAAGCTAAAAATCCTTCTCCATCAACAATCTGCTTTTCGAAATTTGTGTCATAATATTCGACCCGAACCCTTTCGTGGCGAACGACAGTATCTCTCAATCCGGGCAAAGACAGACACCCCTCTTTTGAATCAACTAATTCTTCCGATTTCCACACAATTTTCGGATTAATCATCTTATACAATGTTGCGGGATCTTCGCGAACATCAATTACAACGAGCTTTTTCAAAACCCCGACCTGCGGAGCTGCCAATCCGGCACCTTCCCACTCGTAGAGTTTTTTGCTCATCTCCTCTAGAATCGGGAGAACGCTCGTGTCTCCAATCTCAACATCTGCACACTTCTGAGCCAAAATAGGATCAGGGTAAACTTTCAATTCCACAGTGAATCTCCTAAGCTGATACTAATATAATGTCTTTTTCCTGACAAAACAATAAAAAGGCACGCTAATCAAGAAAATCAGAAAGCAAAGACATACCAACTCTTTTCCTGCTCCGATGATGGAAATAAAACAGTATATAAATGCGATGATTCCGATAATTGGCATGCAAAATTTTTCAGGATTCGATAATTCATCTTTTTTCATCACTGCCAGATAACCATAGGCTATGACGGAATAAAAATACGGAAGTAACATCGCCAGTACGGAAATATCAATTAGTAAACGCAGATTTTCAACCAATGATTCTTGATAAGTCAGAATAAACATTATCGACATCAAAATACTTCCGATCACAACTCCATACGGAACGTCATTTTTATTTTTCTTCAAAAATATCTCAGGAAATAATCCTTCTTTTGCTGCAGCGTAAGGCACTTGCCCTTGGATTAAAATCCATCCGTTTAGAGATCCAGCCAGTCCGATAATTCCCGTGATTATCATAAATAAGTATCCCGGATATCCGAAAATCTTTGCCGCCGAATCTACGTATGGAGCAGCCGACTTAATCAATTCTGCTTGCGGCATTACTCCTGTGATGACAATCGTTCCCATGATATAAACCGCTGCTGTGATCAGTACTCCAGCAATCGTTGCAATAGGAATTGTTTTTTCGGGAGTACGAACATCTTCCGACGGAATAGTCGCTGATTCTAATCCGATAAATGCCCAAAGCAGCACAGTTGACATACTTCCCAGCGATGACCAGTCACACTTTTCGAAAGTAAACACTCTCGAAAAATCTGCATAAAAAATTCCAACAGCAGCAATAAGTACCAGAGGAACAACCTTTATTAGAAATACAATGATCCCAACGAAAGTCGTTTCTTTCAGTCCTCTAATGTTGAAGTAAGTAAAAAGCCAGATCATACTCAATCCGAAAATCATAGAATAGGTTGAGTTACCGACAAATTCCGGAGCGAAAACAGATATGTATTGTAATGTTCCGACTAAAAGTGAAACACTTCCGCACCAAGAACTGATCCAGTATCCCCACGCCATCTGAAATCCGACAAAATCTCCAAATACGTGCTTAACATATGTGTAAGGCCCTCCAGAATTCGGAATCCAAATCGCTAATTTCGAAAAAGCCAACGCCAAAGCGAGAGCTCCAATTGTAGTTAAAATCCAACCGATCAAAGACATTTGCCCGTAAGGTGCTAATAACGCTGGAGCCACTAAAATACCGGATCCGATCATATTTCCGGCTACCAGTGCAGTTGCTCGAAATGGTCCGATCTTAAATTTGTCCATATCTTTATCCAATACACTCAATTATGAGACATCAACTCGCAATTTAATCACGAGATATAAATTAAATCAAGGAATCTTCATTTTGTTAACTAAATTTCAACTTGTGCCTCTTATAATAATTATAAAGTTAGTATGGATGTTGGAAATGAAGAAAGTATTTTGTATGTTGTTCAGCGTTGTGTTTTTATCTGGGGCTTTTGCAGAAAATCAGGAAATTGATACCCAGAGGAAAGACTCTGAAGAAGTGAAGGTTGATAAAAAAGAGTTCCCTGAATTTTCGGATATACAGGCAATTTACGATAATGAGTATGTGCAGGATGAAGTGAGACTTCTCCAGTACGATATTTTAAAATTATTAAAAACAGTGGGGCAGTCAAATCATAATGAAAAGGTTGACTCAGAGAAAATCAAAGGAAATAAAAAAGATATAGATCAGGCCAAAAGAAGAGTTGATTATCTGGTTTCCTTAGAATCGAGTCTCGAAAAGGCGGATACTTTAGAAAGAGTAAAAAATCTTTTAGGATTGAATCCTTCGGGAAAAGAAGAAGTTCAGAAGACTTTGAATCTTATCAATGCGGTTGAAGATGCAGATGCGTTCGAAAAAGTCCGGGCTATACCTCGTATTAATCAGAAAATAAATGAGGTTATCAACAAATATGAAACTCTGGAGAATATGGTGAAAACCGCCGATTCCATCGAGAAAATTAAAAAAATTCCGGATATTGATCCGAAATCGTTGGCGGAAATCCAAGCATTGGAAGAACAAATAGAGGAAATCAAAGGTCTGAAAGATGTGAATAGTGTCGTAAACAATTCCTTTTTGAATAATGATCTTAAAAGTCAGGTTGCAAATCTTATAAATTTGGAAACAGATTTTCAAAATGCAAATACTTTCGATAAGTTAAAAAAGCTTCCGAAGGTTAGCGAAGATATTATCAAATATATCGACTCTCAAATTACAGAGAATCAAAAGCTTAAAGAAAAATTAGAACAGCTACAAAAAGAAAAGAAGGATCTAGTTCGTAATTTAGATGTAGTGACTGCCGACAATGAAAAGGAAAGAAGATTTTCAACTCGATTAATCGGAGTTATTTTAAGAGCTTTAGTCGGTTTTGATTACCGTAGTCCGAGGTATGATTTCGCAAAAAGCAAAGAGCTTAAGATTGTTGACAAATCCGTGCTTGTAGCTGCTTCAAAAACTAAGATTTTGAATCTGGGGGGAACAGAAAAAGATCTCTACACGATTACCAATGGACTGCAAAACATTTTGAAGATACTGATTTCAGTGAAGGATTGGACAAAGTTAGCAGTGCCTATTAAAAAGAAGCTAGAAAACATAAGTGTTCTCTGCGAAAAACTTAATAGCGATGCTGATATCATAAAATTGAATGTGGATCACGCTATAAGTCTCATGTCGAATTTGTTGGAAGGAGCAAAGCGTCCTCCGCGTGATAATGTGAAGAATTTCGATTCGATTGACGAAAAACAATCATAGGAAGTGGTTAAAGAAGAATTCATTTTTCATTTTTTCAGGGAATTTTCTTTTGTTGAAAATTCCTTCTTTCTTTTTTATTAGATGATCTCCGTTATGTATTACGGACGAAAGCAATTACTTTTTTGTGATTTTTCAGGAAGTTTGAAAAAATAGATTACTCGAGAGTTTGAATGAGAAATTAACGAAAGATTAAACAATTCCTGTGAGAATACCTATTGTATAAGTCTTTGTGATGAGGAGTGTGTGATGAAATGGTTTGCCAAAAAGGTATTTGACGGGGGGGGGTAAGGACCTAAAAAATCGTTATAAATCATATTGTTATCTTTCTAAAACGCTCAAAAATTTAAAACATCTTTACCAAAAATTAACATTTACGGAGTATGATAGAATTGGGGAAGTGGTTTTCCGTGCCACTCGGTGTTGCAGAATCAAGAGGTCATCAATACAGTTCGCGGGAGCTCCATGCAAAGGCTCCATTCTCATCGAGTTCGCTGTCTGCATGCCCATTCTGATTATTTTGCTGTTCTATATCAACGATTTAATTAAGATAAAAAGATATTATTCGCAAAGTGAATTTATGGCACAACAGATGGCGAATGTAATTCAAAATATTTCGCAAAAAAGAACGGATAAGAGGATAACACAAACTGATTTTACATATGCCTTTGCTGTATCGCATCAAACTATGTACCCTGGAAAAACAATGTATTATTCTGGAAAAGGACATGGGATATTTCATTTGCCACTTGCAAATATTTATTGTGTTAAAGGAATAGAAAATGGTAAGGCTTCGTGTTTGTGGAGAGCAGGAGTATGGACAAACAGTGATTCCGTAATATCTCCAGAAACATTGCTGCATGATGTGACACAAGCAGGAGTAAATAACTCAATAATTAATTATAAAACAAATGCTTCAGCGTCGGAAATCTATCCCAATTTAAAGATTGATTCGGGAGAGATAAAGGTCATTGTGGAGCTGTTCTCGGAATGGAATACATATTTTAAGGATAATGTCGGAAACCAAAAAAGCTCTTTGAAGGAAGCCTTAGGATTGTATGCAATTACTCCCAAATGTAGAATAAAAAACCCGTATGCTTTTTTCAACACTGTCGTAGTCTTCATTCCGAAAATGGGATTATTTAGTGAAGATCCACCCCAATAAAATCTCAACGCGACTCGCACAGAATTTATTTGTATACGTTAAAGTGTCAGTGAATTTTGACACCCCTCTCGGCTAATAATCCGGTTAACAAAATCTTTAATCTTTTTAAACATTTTATGCGGTTTTCCTCAGAGCGGGTTCTAGGGGGCTCTGTCTAGTTCAAAATGGACGGTTAACTTTTCCGTACAAAATTTTTCACAACAACCACGAAATTACTAAAAATATCGGAGCTAAAATTCCGATTGACCACCCCATATATCCGAGAAAAGACGGAACCTTTATTCCATGCTGTTCTGAGATCGAACGTATCATTAAATTTGGCGCATTTCCGATGTAGGTTAGTGCTCCCATGAACACTGTAGAGATCGAGAACGATGTCAAAATTGCTGCTTTGGTTGTCATTAATTCAGCAGCATTTCCTGAAGCGAGATGGAAGAAGATTAAGAAGGTTGGCGCGTTGTCCAACACAGATGAAAGAAGTCCGCTCGCCCAGAAACATTTGCTCAGGACGAATTCTTTGCCAGGAGCGATCCAATTGAAGATCATTGCCATTGCACCATTCTCACCCTTGGATAAGATTGAAAGGATAGGGGCAACTGTTATGAAAATCGCTATGAAAAATTCTGCGACTTCTCGTATTGGTGCAAAAGTAAATCCGTTTTTCTCTCGGATATTTTTATGAGTAAGTTTCAGCGAAAGAAAAGCTATTGCTGACAAAGTCATATTGCGCAAAACTGAAGAATAGTTATAAGTTTCATCTGCAAATCTGAATGATCCCTCAAATTGACATAAAATCACGGTGAGCAAAATTAGAACGAGAAGAAATAAATTTCTTCCTCCTTTAATTATAAAAGACACGTTATCGTGAATCGTTTCGAAACGACCGGTTTCTTTTTTGAATAGAATCGTATCGAGGACATAAAACAACCCACAAAGAACAAAAATCGTTCCAAACAAAACTGGAGATAAATGCTGGATAAACCAAAAGAAATCAATACCTTTTAGAAATCCGATAAATAAAGGAGGATCGCCCAACGGAGTTGCTGCTCCCCCTATATTAGCAACCAAAAATATGAAGAAAACCATTAGATGAATTCGGTATTTTCTCTTTGCATTTGCTCTCAAAAACGGTCGAATCAAAAGCATCGCAGCTCCTGTCGTTCCTATCCATCCGGCCAGCAATGATCCAAAAAACAGGAGCATTGTATTAAAAATGGGACCTTTTCCGTTAGGAAAATCAATAAAAATTCCCCCTGCGACTATATATAGCGTTGCAATCTGGATGATGAAAGAAACATACTCGCTGAGTAAGGGTTCGAAAGTTGCCGGTAATAATTCCTGAAAACCGAAAACCCACGCAATACAGATTAGATAAATCGCGGTCCATCCAAACGGAATCAAGCTTCCATACTTTTCCCAAAAATTTGGAGCAACCAGCGGAAGAAAAGACATGGAAAAAATTATTCCCAGAAAAGGAATCGCCCAAAGCAAACTTTCAAAATCCATTATTAATCCTCACGGTATTTAACATGTCTATTGTAGTTTAAAAGCGTCAATTTTTCTATGTCTCAGAATTCCGCGTTTTTTGTCTTTATTTTTGATTTTTCTTTAGCTTGTTTTTATTACGAAACTTTTTTTTAAAAAATCCAAATTCGAAATTATATGCTTCGGTCAGACATACACCGAAAATTCCGGCAATTGTATAAATTATTCCGGTGATTTCTTCTGACATTTCCTTTTTGAAAATTACCAAAGTTGTCAGACATAAAACAAGGCCACAACTTGCTCCTACTATCATGAAATATCGTCTTTTATTTTTTTCACGAGCATTCATTTCTCGTATTTGGTTACTTTTTGAATTTAAAACATCCATATTTGCCTTCTCCTATTTCCCATTTTTGCTGAGAAAATTTTTTAAACTATAAAATAAATGATTTCCGAAAATGCGTTTTGGAGTTAGACCTCCTGCCCAATACGGTTTGATTGATTTTGCGTGGTAATGATCACATCCATCGGTTAAATCAGGCCATTTTCCTTCAATTAAATTTTCTGCAATGTCTAAACATGTTTTAAAAATAGATGAAGATTCATCCAAATTTTTTAATTTTTCATAATTTGGATCTTTTCGATTCCAACACGAAAATTGGTATGGTGCGAGGCAGACGTCAGCTATCGATTTAGCGAATTTTTTTCGAAAGCGATTCAATACGACGTTACCAACGGCAATCAGTGGAGCCAGTCCGAAGTTGTTCAATTCACCCCGAGCTTCTCCATAAATTGTTTTTGCTAAAATTTTTAAATCGTTATTCATTTTTCTTCCTTTATAAATTTTATTGTAATTAAATTTGTGTTTTCTAAATTAAAAACTGCGGTACTTTTGAAAATAGCTTCTTCTTTGTTTTTGAGCTTAATTTTTATTGTTCCGTTTTTGATTTTTTCGTACAGACCGATGTGTGGAGATTCTTTAAATTCTATTTTATTATTTCTTTGATCGGATTGCGTAACATCAATGTTTTTATTTAACAATGATGAGAAAGTGTACGATTTTATCAACAAATTTTTTTGTTCAAATTGCGCACGGCAAAGGCAAGGTTCAATGTGTTTAGGATGGCATCCATAAAAATAAAATCCCCCGTACGGATAAAAAATATTGGAATATTTTTCATTATGATTGATGGAAATTTTTAAGTTTTCGACTTTTTCGTATAAAAAATTTTCCTCACAAATTTGAAAATCCATTCGAAATAATTCGTCGGGAAAATCTAACTCGAAATTTTCAAAATATCGATCGGAAAAATCAAATTTTCTATTATCTTTTATATAATATCCCGTACCTTCATAAACTATCGAGACAGATTTGCAAAAATGATTTTTCACTTCTGATTCCGAATGAAAAAATCTGGGATCATAAATATTTTCGATCACAAAGTCCACTCCTGAATCTGATCGAATCAATTTAGTGGATTCTCGTATTCTGATTGGATTTAATGATGACCGTAGGTAAATTGTCTCCGGAAAATCTCTGGACAATTCAACTTCGCAATCATCCGGTTCAAAATCTAATGTTGCTTTACTTCGAATTAATTCCTCCGTGTCGGAGATTATATTTGCAACTTGTTCATATGTTTTTCCGAAATTTCTTATGCTTCTTATTATCATATTATATCTCCACATTTTTTAGGTTTATGGTGCGAACAATTTCTCGTTTCTGACTGATAGGATGTAAATCGACATGAATTTTTGTCGGATGTTTCTTTAAAAAATTTATGGCAGCAGATTCCGAGGAAAAGGTTTGTGAAGTCAGTAAATTTTCTTGTGATTCGGGATCATTTTCAATTGAAATGTTTTTCACGATATCCGAAATTTCTATTTGATCTTCATCCTGATTTATTTCCAAATTGTAATTCTCCACAAGTTCGAAAATATCAGTAATATTGTCCGGAGAGTATCCGACGGATATATTCATCAATCTATTTTTTTCATTCAAAATTAGTTTAGTTTGAATTACCTTTGCCGTAGCTGGCTGTGGATACAGATCTAAAAATTTGATCGAATCATTTACGGAAATTTCAGGAAATTTGTTCGCATCTAAGCTAAAATTTATTGTCACATAACGTCGCGAAAAATTTACAAGTGCAGCGGCTTTTCGTAAAGCATATCGAATCGCTGACTTGCCTCTATCCGTAGCGAAAAATGAACTAAGTTGGTCATTTTCTAATGCATCGGGAACCCTTTTTATTTTTTGCCATTTAGTTTCATCAAAGTTTTCATTTGAATTGTGAGGAACGTTACATTCATAGATCCATCCATCATAAATTATCCGATCAGCGCGCTGGTAATTTGCGAAAGCGTACCATCTTGGATAATTTTTCGACAGTTGAATTGCTCCTAATTTTATGGAAATATCCTTGCGCCGAGAGTGATTTTTATCGCGAATTGACAGACAAACATTTTCTGTTCGCTTTTGATGATATTCCCATCCTAAAACGAATTTTCCATCAAAATAAAATCGGCGGAATTTTACGGATTTTTCATAATGATTATTTTTAATTTTTATCGGACTAGAAACTTCTGGAAATCTATTCAAAATTCCTCCTCCGTTCGGATTTATTGCTTTTACATTGTTAAAGATTAACGAATATCCATTCTGAGAACTGTTTCGAAAATACGGGGCAAGATTCGTAAAGGAGTTTAATCGATTAAAACGAAATTGTTGTGCGATCATTGGCATCAAATTGATATATCCATAAACCTTTTGAGTCCAACTCGCCGAAAGATTAAGTCGAATTTCACCATAAGGTTCTCGAGCCAATTTTATTTGAACTGAATTTTTCAGAATATCTTGTTTCGAGATTTCAAAAATTTTCTCTCCTCGATTAATGTCCGATAGAGATAATTTACCCGTAGACATATTCCAATAAAAAATCTTACTTGATCCCTCCAAAAAAATAGTCGGATTATCTTTTTCGGAAAAAAACAAATCATCAAATATAATTTTAGGATTTTTTGCATCATACATTTCTCGATTTTTTTTAATAAAGTCTTGAAGTTGCTCTTGATAATCACTTGGCTCCGATAAAATTTCGATGGTCATGACTGAATCATCATAACTTAAGGGGAAAGAAATCAGCTTTCCTCGAAAGATTGTTTTTATTTTGCCATTTTTTTCTATTCCGATTCGAGCAAATTTATGTTCGAGTTTTTTTGTTTTGATAACCACTCTAGCCGTTGCGAAACTTCCTTCCCGTTGGACAATTTTAAGAGAGAAAATCTCTTCGTCGTTGTTCCATTCGGAATTATCGTTGAAGTTATCGCACCAATTAAAAAATATTTTCATTTTTCACCATAAATGTTATAAATAACCTACTTTTTTCATCGGAGAGTTTATGACCTTGAGTAAATATTGGCAGGGAATCGCGTTTTTTTTCTGTCAGATGTTTGTCAGTTGTGCCAATGATATTGTTTCGAAATTCATGGGACAAAGGCTGGACGCTTTTGAAGTAACCTTCTTCCGGTTCTTTTTTGGCTTGGTTACTTTGTTGCCTTTTGTAATTGCTCATGGCAAATCCGCATTCAAAACAAACCAAATTTTTTTGAATGTTGTTCGTGGAATTTTCGGTGCTGTAAGTTTTTTCCTCTACATCTACGCTGTTATTCAATTGCCTCTGGCTGAAGTTGTAATTATCCTTTGGACAATTCCTTTGTTTTCGTTGGTTTTGTCCAAAATTTTTCTGGGAGAAAATGTAACAAGTTTTCGATGGATTGCAACTTTGATCGGCTTCGTCGGATTGACGGTTATTACTACATGGAATTCCAACGACGAATTTCATTTTGATATTCTCTATTGTGTTCCGATCGGAGCAGCCTTTCTTTTTGCTTTGCAAGATATCCTCATAAAAAAGATGGTTAAAGCAGAGGAAAATCGCATTACGATGTTGTTTTATTTTGCTCTTGTAACAAGTATTGTGTCTTTTCCGTCCGCTTATCATGTTTGGGTATTTCCGACACAGTTTGAGCTGATGATGTTGTTTCTTTTGGGGTTGGGCGGAAACCTCATTCAGTATTTTATTTTTAAGGCTTTTAGCCTGGTTGATGTTTCCGCTGTCGCACCATATCGTTATCTGGAATTGTTGATAAGCGCATTTCTTGCCTTTGTGTTTTTCTTTGAAATTCCCGGAAAAAATGTTTACATTGGCGCTTTGATTTTGATACCATGCACGTTTTATTTGGGATATAGCGAAAATCGCAGAAAGGAAAAAACGAGTATGTAATTTTAGTTTTACGAAATTCGTAATTCCCATATCAGTCATATCTCCGACTCTCCTTATATTTCTATGCTGGGGAAGGCAGTTTTCCCTGGTTTGTTATGAAAGAATGAATAATCATTCTTTCGAGTATAACGTTTTTGTAGTTCTGAATATTGTTTACGTAATCTGTCTATTTTTGAACAGATAACGCTAATTTTTCTCAGATAAATTCTTATATTTCGTAATTGTTTCATTAAATTTTTGTAAATTTCTTTTTTTTTCATAATTTTTATTCCTACTATTTTATGTATATGTTTCGAATTCAAATTTTTATTTTAGATTTCTTCCGATTCTAATTCCCAACCGCTTTCCATTTTCCATTCGTTGGTTTTCATGGAAAAATTTGTTACCAACATCGTTAACCAAGGTCTAAAGCTGACGAATGTTTTCTGGGGACTCGATTTTTTGAGGAGAATACGGTTTCCCGAAATTGAGTGCATAACATTCTCTCCCAAAGTGTTTATTACATGGATCGAATCGGAAACAGCCGGACGGATTAAATCCAAAATTGTTTCGCCCGGACGAATTATTTGCCATAAACTTTGTATGCATCCAACATTAATTTGCGATCCTATCCAAATTTTATCGATAATTGGTGATTGTGAATCGCTGCAGAAAATAACACTTCGATATTTTTGTCGTTGGGATGTTTCCAAGAACAGTAAATTTCCGTTAACGGATTTTTTGAAGTTACCGTTGGCAATCGGAGTTAGTTCTTGTACGCAGTTTCTGGCTCGTTCTTGGGGTAGCCCAGATATTCCCAAAAGAATTTCGTTCATTTTTTCTCCTTTCAATGAATTTTCAATCCATCCATTCCGGCATTGTTGTCGGGGTTGTTCTTATTAAAAATTCTAAACAGTCGGACAAGCTTTCATCCGAAAGGTTATGCTCGTAATAAATGTCCTCCGGAGAGGAGTCTTTCAATATGATTTCATCCATAGATTTTTCCTTCTTCGTTTAAAATTTGTTTAAATTCCTTTAAAAATTCAAAACAGGCATCCAAAAGTTTTTGAAATTTTTCACCCAATTTCGTGGGAATTTTTTCTTTATTTTTACTATAGACTTCCGTAGCTTTTGCTAATTTTTTTTCTGCTAACAATAAGACCTGTTGAACATTTTCTTTTATAATTTTCATTATTCTTCTCCTTTTATATTTTTTAATTTTATTATTGCGATTAATTTTACAATTTGATCATTCTTGGTCGTTACTACACGATCAATTTTCAGCGCTGTTTTTCCAATATTTTGATTGCCATTATATAGCGACAAATCTTCCATAGTAATTCGTTGGAGTGTTTTACAAAATTTATAAAGTTTGTTAGATGGCTTGTCCAAATCGATGACTTGTATGCTTATCTCGGCTAATATTGTTTGGTCTTGTCGATATTTCATTTCATTGATTTCCAAAATTAAATATGGATAGTTAATATCGTCTGGAGGATCAGAAGGGAAAATTTCCCAACCGATTTTTTCTCTTAGTGCCTGGATTAATCCGAAATCCCAAGGAATCATTTTTGTTCTCCTTCTCTTACCGCGTGAAAAATTACGATGTCGTTTTTTAAATCGACTGCCACCATCTGAGTCGGTAAAAATTTTACATTATTAACAAGTACCCGAAATTTTTTTGGAAACTCTCCTCTCCATTTCACTCGGAAAATGTAATTGGTTTTAGTGATAGCTATGTTCCCAAGCTGAATTGATGCCCATAATTCCTGCCAAGGTAAAAATTCGGATTTCCATGTGTTATTTTCAGAAAGTTTTTTATCTAATTTTTCTATTTTTATTTTAGTATCAAACAATCTTTCCGCCATTTTAAAAGCCTCCGAATTGTACATAATTAGACAGCATGGTTTTTGCTGCCTTCGGCACAAAATTTTGGTCAGAATTCCTCTTTTCGTAGTGCTGTGCAACGATCATCAAATTTGCTACACGGAATATACTGGGAACTGAGTTGAAATCCTTTGCAATCCCCGCATCAAAATCAATAGTAAAAGAATTTATTTGATCCAAATTTTTTAAATTTTTTATAATTAGATAATAGCGCGGACCTGTTTTTTCGATGTGGTATTTTTTGCAATTAATTATATGATCGTCAGCATAAACATTGTTAATTTCCAATACAGGATTTTTTGGAAATGGAATAGTTACAGTTGAATCATAAATGCCTGGGTAAATTGTTGATCTTTTGTTGAGAAATTCTGTTCGAAAGAATTTACAAGTCCATCTTTCTCGGAAAATAGATTGGTGAAGGATTTTTTCTATGGTTTCCCTTCCGGATTTTATTAGAGTTTTTATTAATTCATCGTCGAAATTTCCGTTGGCGCGAACATAATTTTTTGCATCACCGAGAGCGATAATTTCGCCCTCGACTTTTTCTTTTAATCTCAAATCCATTTTTATTTACTCCTTTTGTTTTTTCAAATTTCTATTCTGCTGCATCGAATTTTAAGAGTTTGATTGCATCAAAATCGATAACGTCCCCACCGACTCTTTTTGAAGCAAAAAATTCAACAAATGGTTTCGATGTATAAGGATCTCTCAGTACAGATAATCCCTGACGATCAACAATTTGGTATCCGCTCAGAAAGTCTCCGAAAGCTACTGAAAAAGTTCCAGCATCGGTGTTTAAAGCGGGCATGTTGTCGTCAATTACCACAGGATATCCGAGTAAGGTTGCGGGAGTTGATTCTGACATGGACATTTGCCAAATGCTTACGCCGTCGGTGTTTTTTATTTTGCGAATTTCTGCTAGAGCTGATCTGGACATGATCCAAGTTGCATTTTTTACATGATGGGGTTTTAAAGAGCAAACCATTTCGATCAGTGTATTTAGAGCCATTTCTGAATTTGTGAATTTCCCTTTTGCTCCGCTGAGAAAGTACTGCAGACTTCCTGATTCATTTTCCAAAGAGGTTTTGCATTTTAAAAATCCGTGAGGTTTGTTTTTACCATCACCGTTGATAAAAGCGTCATCCTCTAGTGTAGCAAAGTTTTCAGAGATTTTTTCAATTAGCCAGCTTTCTACATCGATTTGAGAGTCATCTAAAAGTGCTTGGCTTGCTTTTGGTTTCGCACACAATTCATGGACATTGATCTTTATTTTTTTTAATTCCGGGGAAGAAGTTTCTTTTCTTTCGCTGTTCTCTGCACACCAATTTGCTCCCGGAAGTTTTTCATCTACAAGGATATCAATAGAGCTTGATGAAATTGTCGTTATTTTCGAAATATTTCGCATTGGAGAAAGATAGTTCAATTTGTCATCAATTTTCTGCAAAATATTTTGCGGCAGAAACACGGCTCCATCCTTATCTGAGTTTTCGTTAAGCGATTTTTTCAAAAAATTATCTGCTCCGCTGCGAATAAAATTTGAAAAATTTTCGTTCGTACATACATTTGTGTTCAATGGTAATTTCATTTTGTTTTCTCCTTTTTTATTTAAATTCTTACCTGTGTTTTGAGATAAATTTTGATCGAATTTTACGGAATCGATCGTGGCAGATTCGCACGCCGGAAAAGTTACGACGGATATTTCAAGTAGTTCGAGATCTGTCAGATGTTTTCTATTATTTTTTATGAAATGGTTACGAATTCTATAGCCGATAGAAAAACTATCTAGCGCTTTATTTTTTAATAACAAGTAGATTTCTTTTGCCTTGGGAAGGTCCATCAGCAAGTGAGCCCTAACGAACAAACCATGATCGTCTTCATACAACTCGTCGATAATTCCTATTGGTTCAGTCGTATCGTGTTGCCATAGCAATTTTGGTTTTTTCCCTTCGGAAAATAGTTTTATTGCATTTTTAAAAGCGCTCCGTTCGACAATATCTCCATTTCGATCCAATTCGCCGAATACGCTCGCATATCCTTCGATTTCTCCTTTCTCATTTAATGATTTGATTTCCATTTTTTTATCCTATTTTTTCATATATTTTTGTTTCACAACTTCTGGATTGATTTTTTCAGATGCTTTCTGTTCCATGTTCGGAAAACCCAAAATTTCTCGTTTCTCCTCGATTGAAAGGAAGTCGGCATTTGAAACTTTTTCCCAGAGTTTTTCCCTCTTTCCAATTAACGCAGGGATAGAGTCAAGATCAAAGTAGATTTCACAATTTTCCTGGTATTTCTTTTGGAACCAATCTGTAAATTGAGTACGTATCAGCTCCGCCAAAGGTAGGACTGTATCCTCCCAGAAGTGAGCGCGTGCTTCACGATAATTATTAAAGGAAGAATCCCCGCGAATTCCGACTAAAATCGGAGGTACTCCGAAAGCCTGTACGATTTCACGCGCGATGGTATTTTGAGCTTCAGCAAAATCCAAATCTCGTGGAGTTAGTCCCATTTCCTGCCATTCGTATCCTCCTTCCAGAAGCATGATGCGTCCGGCATTCTTTGCTCCGGAGTAAATTTCGCTGAGACGGTTTCTCATGTCGTCCCGCGTGCCTTCGTCGAGATTTTGGAAATCTTTCAAAACTAAGCACCCACTGGGACGTCCTCCATTTTGCAATATGCTGAGATTATGCTTTGCCATTTCGTTGTATTGGTCGACAGCATACATCGCGGCACGTAGCGGGGCGAATCCATACCAATCATTTGTTGGATTAAAAGATTTTAAGTGCAAAATGTCTTCCGAATCTATTGGAATTCGAACGCCATCAACTTCGTAAACATAAGATTTTACAGCAGTTTTTGCGTCGTTGTAAATTAATTTCACTCGGTCTGATCTCAGACAATATAGTTGATTTTCATCCGAGTAAACGAAAGCATTACCGGATAAGAGCAGATAACTAACTACGCTGGTGATAAATGAGCTGCGACCTTGTTCTTTATTTGGATGGGAGAGCATTTTCGTTAAATTTGAATTTATTGTCAGGTCTTCATTTTTTACGCACATAGGAATTGAGGCAATGCCTGATGCTATAAGATTTATCGACCGAAATACAAATACATTTTTTTGAAAACTCTCCGAAACCAATGCGTTGTAATTATTTGGTGTCCACTCGGGATTCGATCCGCGCAGAGCTACCAATGTTTCCTTTCGTTTCGCACTTTTATTAAAAAAATTAAACATCTCTTTTCCTTTCATTGTAATTGCTTGGAGCTTTCTCGCAATTTTTGCAAAATGAAAGTGAAAATTTGAAAAAGGTTACCGCAGCGCAATATGTCAAATGTTGCGCTTTATGTGAGAGTGCTTTTGTTAAACAAAAGCACAATCTCCGCTTACAAATTAACCGGCCGTAATTTCTTAGATACTGATGAGTCCCTGCGCAGACCCTGCGAGAATCAGTTCTTTATCTTTCACTTCGCTATCCAGCTTAATTCATTAATAAAACAAAAAAACTAACATTGCAACTCAAGGAAAATATCCAGGAATTTCAAAAGACTAACCTTAAATTTTGCAGATTTTTGTGATTTTTTTCGAAAATTTTTTTATTTTTTTGATAAAAACCTTTAAGAAAATCGGATGGTTTTTTCTGGGATTTCAGTCATTTTAGGAGAAATATAAATTTTTTATATCACGTAAAAAAACATATCATTTTATCCATTTTCTCGAATTAGTTTCCCCAAATGATACTCTCGCATAACAAAAAACCCGCACAAAGGCGGGCAAACATAAAACAATCAGAAAAAAACTCTCTGAAAATTAATTCTTCTCAAGAACCGAAATAGCAACACGGTTCAACCTGTAAATTTCATCCTGAGATCCTGTTGCAGCGATTGGACGATCTTTTCCGTACGAAACGGTTCTAATACGATTTCCGGCAACGCCTTTTTCAGCTAAGAATCTTGCTGCAGCGTCCGCTCTTCTTTCTCCCAGCCCAAGGTTGTACTCTCTAGTACCTCTTTCGTCGCAGTGACCTTCGATCAACACATTGTACTGCTGATGATTCTGCAACCAATCCGCTTGACGTCCCAATGTCGCTTTTGATTCCTCGGAAAGAGTTGACTTGTCAAAATCATAGTGAACTCTATCTCCGGCATTAGCCACGAAATCAGCTACAGCAGTGCTCAAAGAATCATCCTGAACAACCTCGACCTGCTCGATCTCGTCAGAACAGCACTCACAAGCAGCTAAGAACATTAAAGCAGCCAAAGAAATTAAGCTTTTCTTTTCCATTTTCACTCTCCTAAACCTAAAAAAGTTCGAATACTCTATTCAAACCACAAACTATAATACAGTTATTATATTAACAAAAAGTTAACACATCAACATTTTACAGAGGAAAAATGGAAGAAAAAACGACATTTGTGCGTGATGTTAAAAGTCTTTCAGTATTTTGTCGAAAATGCAATAGCAAATCTTTAATGTGAGATGTTAATTTGCAATACAGCAAAAATTACAGGGACATAGTTAACTAAGAGATGGAGAAAATGGTGCAGATTTTGCGGAAAAACAAAATAATTCATTGATATAGCTAAAAGCGTTTAAAAATGAATCGAGCAATATACCCATTCCAAACAAGTAAGTAGGTCCGTGCCAGCTAAGAATGACAGCATGACTTTACTTTTTTAATATTGACTAATCTTTTTTATAGACAATCACATATCAAAAGC
>DGIE01000040.1 GCA_002393025.1 Holosporaceae bacterium UBA3830
TAGACGTGGTGCAGAAAGGTATTTAAAATCTGAAGGGAAAAGTCCTAAAGCATTGAAAAAAGTTGATGTCGACCATATGCAGGAATTGCAATCTGGAGGAAGCGATACACGAGCAAACCTTCACTTTCTTGATAGGTCTTTTAATAGATCCATTGGAAAGAAGATAAATCATGCGACTAAGGATATGCCTAAAGGAACTAAATACGAAATAAAATTTAAAGTTAAGGAGACAGGAGAAAATTTATGAAGATTTATGAACAAATATTAGATAATTTGATTGGTAAAGCACGGGTTAATTCTGATTTATGTAATAGATTACTGATATATTTGGATCATTGGTTGGTTTCTCCACAAAAATATAAAAAAGAAATTACGGTTAATGCAGAGATAATTGAAAAGGCTTTTCCTGCTATATCAGATCAATATCGCCATTTTATATTATCTCATTATTGCCCAATTCTAGGTGCTCTAGATATGTATGTTCCTTATGCTGATCAAGAAGGTGAAAATTGTGCGATTTTATTTAATTATGAACAAACCAAGGACGAGTTTCCTACATTGCTTCCTATTGGTAATATCGATGGTGGAGAATATTTGTTTCTCAATGAAAAAGGGCAGGTAATTCAATTTGTTGGGATTAGTCGCAAAGAAGCTCCGGAAGATTTTTTTACGGAAGTACCAGATGATGAATATGAAACAGGATTCGATATAGCTTATTTAACATATCCTGATTCTGACGGACTATATCGAATGTATAAGGTGATTGCTCGATCATTTGATGAGTTCATGAATGATTATGTTTTCGGAGAAGGGTATCTCGATCTTGTAGAAAAAAAAGATGATTTCTATTGCGTTGTAAAAAATATTAGAAAAACAATGGGAATAGAATCATCATGGCATAAACCAGACACGAGTTGGGGAAAACAAATAAGGGAATCGTTGAAAAGTGCACCCGAAGGGGCAGAAGTTAATATTGATTTTAAAATTAAAGAAACAGACGAAAACACATGAAAGAAGACCTGAAAGAAATATTAGGTAAGTACAAATCCCAAAATGCACTGGATATGCTGGGAGAATACGCTGAATCTGAAGATCTATCGTTTGTGAAACCTGCTCCTATGGAGTTGATAGACGCTTTTGAACGTGATACAGCAAAGTTTCCAAAGGAGCTAAGAGAAATTTATGAGTTTACTAATGGTTTTTTCTCTCCAATGTTCGATCTCTTGCCTATTTTTGATAAAAACAACATAAAAAGGACATGGGATAGTATAAATCGAGCAAATTCGGAGCAAAACACTTTCGATTTTCCTCAAGAGTGGTTGAATAAGTTTTGTATATTTGGACGATTTGATGGCAGATTTGCTGCTGCTTTTGATAAACAAGAGCACAAATTGTGGATAGAATTCCCTGACGGAAATATGCATGGGCAATCAGGAACGCTTCGAGACTTTTTGCTTATAGGCTTGGAATCTTATTGATTGTATTTAGAAATTTTTAGTTTTGAATCAATAAAGCGAACAACCCGAATAAAAAGAAAACCGAAGAATATCAGCAAGTACTTAGCGAAAAGAATATTTTGGCAAAGAAGGCGCTGGATCTGGGAGTTTCGCTAAAAGATAGCATAGATAATTTTGCGACAGATTGCGGATGGAACTCGTCGGTCAAAAATGTGTTGATCAAAGGGCTGGAAGCCATAGGAGTAGGGGCAGCGATAGGAGCGGCGACCGCGGTAGCAACCGAAGCGGGACTTGTCGCGGGACTGACAGCTGGAGCAGGAATATTTCTCGCAGGAGAAGCAACGGCTAAGGCAACGGATTTGAGCGCAGAAGCCGCGGTAACCTACGCAATCTCGCAGGCGAACACAGAGGAAGAAGCGCAATCCTACGCCGACTTGGTAATGAGCATGGTCGAGTGGGGAGTAATCGGATTATCTGCGGTTGGAGCTTATAAGGGAGTAAAAGGGAAAGTTCCTGCATTGAGAAATATTTTCTCTAAAGCCAAAGTCTCGGAGTTGTTTAGGCTATCGAGAGCGGAGAAGAAGGCAGCAACGGCATCTACCAGCGGAACGATTGTCACAAAGAATGTAAAAAAACATAATCAAGAATTTAAGTCAATGTCGGCGGAAAGTTCTCAAATAGAAGATTTTATTTTAACTCCTTATAAAGAAGGTAAGGGGCATCATATTCACATGAAAAGTGGATATAAATCGCACCCATTATATGATCTAAATGAAGCCTTATGTTTAAGTAATGAGCAGATGGCTAAGCTCGGTATTAAGCATAATTTAGTTAGTATTGCTCAACGAAAAAAGTGTGCGGAATTGATAAGATCAGGGAAAAATATGACGAGAGAAGAAATGAATAGGATTTCGGTAGAATCATTAGTAGCAGGAGGAGCCAGTGAGCAGCTGGCTCGTAACATAGTTGCAAAATCTCAATGGGATTTGAAAGGAAAAGGTGTTAGAATGCCGACAGATATGCCTTGGGGAAAAAATGAGAAGAGATAAATTAGAAGTTGTTTACGATTTCGGAAAAGAAGTAATAATTCAGGCTAGGGATATAACAATTAGGGAAGATTTTGAGATTGTTGATGGAACTTCTAAAGCTCCATCTGATATTGCATTGCATAACGAACTAGGAACGCTTAGTGATTCTCAAAAGAATACGATCAAAAAGTTACTAGTTAACTCTATTGACGGGGCGATTAATAATCTTCTTTGGATGATGGAGGAGCACAATGATCAATATGCATTTGTCGCGAAATGTGATGACGGTACACAATTTGACATAGAGCAAGAAAGTGATGGATTATGTATAGGACAATATGAATTTGTTGATCGCTTCAGTAAATATAATAGTATTCTTGATATCTTGGAAACAGGAAAACTAGAAAAAGAAGCAACTAAAAGATAATTCGCTAAAAATACAGCTTGGGAAGGAGTATAGCGTCGTCGGCAGCTTCTATGGGAGTGGGAATGTTAGCGTCGGAGGCAGGTTTAGGAGGATTTGTCTCCACGATAGCAGCGACGCTGGCAGGAAGTTATGTAAATGCCGAGCTGATGTCTCAGGCAAAAGTTGAAACACCTGAAAACGAGAAAAGCAAGCTACCGAAAATTGAGACAAACAGCAGCATTTCCTATGACCACAACGGAAGAGGCTTCCGAGCGGAAAATTTGGATTTCAACAAAGAAGAAGTCGCGCAGTTAGTCAACGAGATAAAAGCTCGAGTGTTTGACGACGCCTTTGATCGAAATCTGCCGACGGAAGAAGCGGTGAAAGAAGTTCAAAAAACAACAAAAGAAGCGGAAGAATTCCTGGAAAAAGAGGAGGTAAAAGAGACTGTAAAAGAATTAAAAAAGATCAACAAGAAGCTGAAAAAGGTCGAAGAAAAGCAGAAGAAGCTGGAAGATGAAACTCCGAGGCTGAAGGTAAGTACGGAAGCTAAATCCGAAGTTTCAAAAACGCCAGATGAAAATGTTGGAATAGCTTCCGAGATACTATTAAAAGCGGAGACAATAGAAAATAGGACGTACAGTTTAGATGAAAAGAAAGTGGAGGAATATCAGCAAGTACTGAGCGAAAAGAATATTTTGGCAAAGAAGGCGCTGGATCTGGGAGTTTTGCTAAAGGATCGCATAGACAGTTTTGCGACAGATCATGGCTGGAATTCGTCGGTTAAAAATGTGTTGATCAAAGGGCTGCAAGCGATAGGAGTAGGGGCAGCGATAGGAGCGGCAGCGGCGGTTGCGACAGAAGCAGGATTGGTTGCGGGATTGACCGCTGGAGCCGGGATATTTATCGCAGGAGAGGCTACAGCTAAGGTAACGGATCTGAGTGCAGAAGCCGCGGTAACCTACGCAATCTCGCAGGCGGACACAGAGGAAGAAGCGCAATCCTACGCCGACTTGGTAATGAGCATGGTCGAATGGGGAGTGATCGGACTATCAGCGGTTGGTGCATATAAAGGAGTTAAAGGGAAAGCACCAGCACTGAGGAATACTTTCTCTAAGGCTAAGATCTCGGAGTTGTTTGGGTTGTCGAGGGCGAAGAAGACTGCAACGGCATCTGCCAGCGGAGCCAGTGCATCGAAAAATGTTGTCGCTTTGGATTGGGTTGGGGTAGAAACTAAAGGATTACCAGCATATAGACACATAGAATTGGAGCATGCTAAGTTCAGACCAACGAAGGTGAAAAATGGTGTGTTTTACGGAGATCCGAAGGCAAAGATAGATTTGGCTTGGCAGAGGGCTCAAGAGTTGGGGATTAAACCTATTCAGAAGGTCCAACATGGTGGGACGTTTGATTATTACATAGTACCGCTAGAAAATGCGGGCTACGAGTATTCAGGAGGATTAGCAAAGTCATTTACGGGAAAAGAAATTAATCCTGTGTTTCCCAATACAAATTGTGATTACGTTACGATAGTTACGAAATCAGGAACAAATAAGTTAAAAACAGCTTATCCTTCATCTCGAACGGCGAACTTAAAAGTAAAGGAGTGAAAAATGTCTTTTTTTAGAAGGTATGTGATATTTGAGAGCGAAATTAATCCATATGAAGATGACTACGGTAATATGTCAGAGGCGTTTCTTTATGCAAATGAATCAGGAGATATTTATCTTTTAGATACCGATGAAGAATGCCTTTTTGATTTAGCTTCATCTAAGTATATTCGAAATAAAGAGATTTTTCGCAAATTGCATCCCGCAACTCGTAAAGAAATAAAGGCAGCTGGATTGTGGGATTATGTCATCAACAAAGAAGATTATAGCTCCGAAGAGGATAAAATTGAGACGGAGCTTGACGAATACCTTCGTATAGGGGAAGAACTGAGCAATGCGAAAAACTCGTAAGAGAAATAAATTTTATTCTTACAAAAAAACTTCACCAAAGCCGAGATGAAAGAGCTTTTGGCGAGCAATGTCAACGATAACGTCTTTTTGATGAATGACAACGGCATATATATGTCCAAAGGCAAAGTCGTTAACGGAGAGAGTGTTGGGGTCGGAAGTATTACCGAATCATTTACAGCCGGACCAACCGGTCGGCAAAAGGAAATAAAAACCAGTCTGTTTTTGCGAAAAGCGAAAATCCATCGAAGAGACCGACGTGGAGACAATCCGAGATCGATGACACAATACGATACAGGAAAGCGGGTTGTACCGTTGAATCGCAGGTATCGTTTCTGGATGGGCAGAGATGCAAAAACGGAATTTCAGACAGTATTAGGGTAGATAACTACGTCGAGGGTCTTGCTGCAGTCGAAATAAAGAATTACAATTTGATGACGAATTCGAGCGGTTTGGTGAGCAACATTGTGGAGCAAGCGATAAAACATCAGAAACATTTACCTGAAGGGACGAGGCAGATTTTTAAGATTGACGCGAGGGGGCAGGTGTGTACACCTTTGCTTGAAAATAAGATTAAACTTCAGATAGTAACGAAATCGGAAGGAATACTTTCTGCAGACGATGTTCACATTATTCGAAAATAGGAGAAATTGTCATGAATGTTACAGTTGCGTTGTACGGTTCTGGTTCTTACACCGAATTGGTCGATAATCAATCGTTGAATAGTGTTTTCATCAACTTATTGAAAACGGAAACTAGTGATTTATTAATTCGTTTATATCGAAAATACGTAAAAAGAGAGCAAGTATCTTCTACCATTTATCTTTTAAAGTCGAAGTTAGTTTTACTAAAGAATAAGGAGCAGAAAATATTGAATCATCTTGTTGATGCGTGCAAATACGCATCAGAAGTCTCGGAATTATCATATCAAACCTTTGGTATATACAGACCGCTGCGATTAGTTACATTAGATGAGCCATATTGTATGTTAAGTCAAAACATTCCCCTTGAGGATTACGACAATAACGACGGAGAACCGTTTTGGATGAGACCTGAATATATTATCGAGAAATATTCTAAAGTAAAAAAGGGCTGAATCAGCAAACCACCCTCAAAGTGACAGAGTACGTGACTCTGTGTGCGGAATTAGAAAAAAGTGGAGGAATATCAGCAAGTACTGAACGAAAAGAATATTCTAGCAAAAAAGGCGCTGGATCTGGGAGTTTCGTTAAAAGATCGCATAGATAGTTTTGCGACAGATTGTGGATGGAACTTGTCGGTCAAAAATGTGTTGATCAAAGGGCTGCAAGCGATAGGAGTAGGGGCAGCGATAGGAGCGGCGACCGCGGTAGCAACCGAAGCGGGACTTGTCGCGGGACTGACAGCTGGAGCAGGAATATTTCTCGCAGGAGAAGCGACGGCTAAGGTAACGGATCTGAGTGCAGAAGCCGCAGTAACCTACGCAATCTCGCAGGCGGACACAGAGGAAGAAGCGCAATCCTACGCCGACTTGGTAATGAGCATGGTCGAATGGGGATTGATCGGGCTATCAACGGTTGGTGTCTACAAATGGGTTAAAGGGAAAGCACCGGCACTGAGGAAT
>DGIE01000099.1 GCA_002393025.1 Holosporaceae bacterium UBA3830
TCAACATAAGCCGCTGATCCGTTGTATATACCATCGGCTATTCGCAACATTCGTTCTCTTTGCTGCTTGTAACTCAACCCCGGATTCCATTTCTTCGCCACCGCCAGCGCCGCCTCTTGCGCACATTTCTTCACAACTTTATCGGGACTGCTGTTCCTCAAAAACTCCGTCCCCTCCGTCTGCCTCTTCAATAAAGTTTGATTGTCCAGCACATATTTCGCTCCCAGCAGCAATATCGGTATTACCGTCAGCGTCAATATTAGCACGTAACCTGCGACGGCCTCCCTTAATTCAAGGCTATTTTCCTTATTGAAAGTTCGTAGCGCCAAAATCTTGGTTTTCAAGAATTGCTGAATGCTCGCAAAACTTTGCAAAAATCTGTCAAATTTCCCTTTCCTTAATTTGATCCTTTGATTCTTTTTGTTGCTAAATTTTCGGGAGTTTGTAAAAGTTTGATGATTGATATTAGAGGCAGTTCTTTTGGTCCTTTGACCAGTTTGAGAAGTCCTTACCCCCCCCCGTCAACTTTTTTTGTCTCGCAGGCACCCCGCTTCGCTTCTTCGATCATTGCAATCTCCGTTCCCTTTTCCGCCTTTTCCTTCGGCTCTACAAACTTTCATCCCCCATTCTCTCTCCTTTTCCTTAATTTTTTCTTAATTCCTTTGCTTTTTTTTCTTCCCTTCATCTCTTCCTGAATTTTTGGGGTTCATTACATTCGTTTTTGCTATCAATCGCTACCCCAGTAGTTTTTTGCGAAAAAATTTTTGATGATTTTGTGAAAAGTTGATTTAATCCTCAAATTTGAGCGGAAATAACAAAATTCTCCATTTCCCATCATTTGGAGATTTTTTGGCTTTTGGAGAGAGGTTTTTCGAGAAATACATATATTGAAGACTATTTAAATACATTTAATCTTTGGAATGGATTAATGATAAACTGCGTGTATTCTGCAAACTCATTTTTCACATCTTCAGATTTTTCCTTAAAAATCAAACAACTGGATACAATGTCACGCTGCTGATGAACATTGCAGGGTTCGAACCTGCGACCCCCACGATGTGAACGTGATGCTCTACCGCTGAGGTTACATTCGCTCTCTTTCAAAAAGCATTTTATGCTTTTCTTTACTTTTATCATTATTGAAAATCTCGCTTCGTAAATGTCCACCAAAAAATCAATAACCAGATGCAACGTTACGTTGCTGGTGGAGCGAATGACTACAAAAACATAACTAGTGCCGGAGATAGTAAATCTCGATTTTTCTTTGTTTTTCAATAGGTTGAATTAAAACAAAATCAATTACTAACCAAATGATACTAAAAACGAACCTTTCGTTAAATTTTCGAATTCTCTTTGTAATTCAAATAGTTACACTAGATCCGATCAATTGGTAACCAAGTGACTACAAAAGTATAACAAGTTCTACTTTTCTAATCTATCAAAACTTGCACATTTTACCCCAAAATTATCTACACGCTTCTATGAGACATAAATCGAATTCCAAAACCACTTTTAAAGTAGCCTGAATGCCGATGCCATCTGATCGATTTCTTTTTTGGCTAATCCATGATTTTTTGCAACAAATGACCAATCAGAAACGCTCTTTTTCATGTCCGCGATTATATCGTTTGCGTCTTTTAAACTAACTCCGAAGTATTCACAAACCTCTAAAGCCAAATCAATTGACTGAGTATTGTCATTTTCGGTTATATAAGTACTTAAGACTTTTTTATTATCGATACTCGGATTTACGTCGTATAATGGAGACAATTTCCATCCCTTTTCATTCACATACAAAAAGCCGTGGTTTCTCAAATGATCATCTGTATTTGAAATCAAAATCGAAAATACAATTCGTTTCCACAATTCAATCAAATCTTCTTTTGGAGAAGCCCCGTATTGTCTTATCACGTCAGCAATATCTAAGTAACTGTGAGTTTCTGTATCGTTGTCAACAGCATTCAACATGCTCATTGCCGATAAAAAATGAATGCGTTCTTGTCTCTTCCGATCGAATCGTTTCAAAATAATGATGTCTTTATTCGCGACTTTTTTCAGAGTCCATTCTTGAGTGTTGAGACCGCAGGATTTCGCGAGAGTTAATGCAATCGATTCCCACAGCACATTATTTGAGTAATCATCTTTTTTGGGAAATTTAGCTATACACAAATCACCTGATTCATCAATAACGCTAGCCTTCGGACGCGCACCGCCTAAGGAAGAACCTGGAGCAAGCAGCAATTGTAAATCTGCATTTTTCTCTACTGAATCAATAATTTTTTCAGTTGCATACAGTAATTGTGACAGTTGAACTAAAGGAGGAATAGATTTTAAATCTCCCGGCCATAAAAACTGATCGTTCTCTTCAGTTTTGAATCGCAAAGCCCCTTGTCGCGCATAATCATTTACGTACAACAAGTAGTCGATTTCATTCAGCGTCTTTGGGCTGCGACTATTTTCTCTCGCAAGCTGCGCTTCGTATTTCCGCATCAAAATTCTTCCCCATGTATCGGGTGCAGAATCTGAGAACGAACCCAATAAAGGAGTTTGGCGAGGATTAACTTGTTTTCCGGCACCTAAAAATAATCCAGGTTCAAGAGAAAAAGCTTTTTGATTGCTCAGCCAATCTCTCGAATACTCAAAGTCTGAAGTCTCCTTGCCCTTGTAAAAATGAGACCACAATGTTCCCACAAATTCATCTTTCCCTTTTAAATTGATATAAACTAAAACCTTTTTGTCAGACATTACCTATCATCCTTTTTGTAACGCACTCTTTTGGGGAGATTTTCCCGAACATATATTTTACCGATAAAATCGTTATCGGGTTCTGCTAACTGATATAAATTATCGATAAACCCCAACACAAAAAGCACCTTTGAATAGATACCCATTGAAACACCCGCGTCACCTTTTTCTACTTTTGTTAACGTAACGTGGGTAATTCCAGCTCGTTCCTCGACCAGAGCCATCGTTAAGTGTCGCTTAATTCGAGCCTCTCTCAGATCAGACCCAAGTTTTTTCAACGCTTTATCTACAGGAATCGGAATCATTGACGTTTTACTCATTGTTTTAATATACTTACATATACATTATCCATAATTATAGTTCATAATACTATATGTTAATATATATATCAAGAGTATTTTAATACAAATCTCCCATTTCTCAAATGCTCTGTCCAGAGCCACTTTGAAACGCCTCTTTGTATAGTTTGCTATTACGCCTGCCAAGGATTAGCCCCCTTTCCCCCAAGTCGCCCGGTTGATCCGGATGTAAATGATTCGGTAATACTTCCAACCCCGACACTCTCTCCATTAACAACTTTTCCTTTGGACATGTATACGTTGTTGTCATTCATCAAAAAGACGGTTGGTATTGCTCGCCAAAAGCTCATTCATCTCGGCTTTGGTGAAGGTTTTCTGCAAGAATAAGATTTCTCTTCCGAATTCTTCGCCTTACTCAGCTCTTCTCCTATGCGGAGGTATTCATCTAATTCATCGTCTATAGCTTTCTGTCGACGCTGTTCAGGAGTCATTAGTTCTAACTCATACTCTTCCACATACGAAATCTCAACTTTCTCTAATCCATGAAATTCTCGCACCTCGTTCATCGCTTTTTTCATTTCATAATACTCAAAAGAATCTAGAGTATCCTCCGAAAGATACAATGCCGACAATTCCAATAAATGATAAGGATTTATCGATTCAGGATGACAGAAAAAAATATTATCTACATAATCTCCATAATCGATTCCAGGTGGAACCTTACTCCAATCAGAGTAGCTTGTCACTATCCAACCATTTGGTATTTTAGGATTTTTGATATTAATTTTATCTGGTAGAAATCTTCTTAACCTCAAAGTATCAAATTCAAAACAATACCACCTATTACATGAATCGTATCCTAAAACTAAGTGATCACTATTCTCAATTTCAACGATCATTATTTCTTTCCCTTCTCTTTTAATGGTTTAAATAAAGCAGCTCCCTTGTCGCTATTAACTTTAATTTTAAAATCATGCCTTAAATAAGTCTGTTCAGTTTTCACATCCATATAGAAATGCATTTCAGCCGACTGACCATCCAGAACTTTGATCGATCTTGTGGTATATTTACCCCATTCTCCATTTGGACTTAACTTTAGCATCGCATCTTTAGCCTCGGGATTACCTAATTCATCGAAACCACACACTTTTCTTGCATTACCTTTATTTATACTCGTAGCCTTTCCTGTTAACTGTCCTTCACGGGTAATCATTCCAGCATCTTCGAAAGCTAGAAGCGTCCTCTGTCGGAGAGCAGTGTTCATACTACCGAGAGCATCCCTGTTGTACGAATTGTAAGTACCGCCCCCGATTTTCACTTTATCTACGCTGCCAATGATAGCAGCCTCACGATTTGCTTGTCTAGTACTTACGGAATACGCCCCCTTCAAATTCCTCGCGAAACGTGCCTTACCGAAGGCATAAAGCTTACCAACCCCTGTAGCAAGAAGCTTTTCCCCCATTACCGTAGCTCCAAGCTCTAACGCTTCTTTCCTCTGGTCGCGAACAAACTCTTCGCCAGAAATCTTATCATAATGATAATCCAGTGACGGTCCGACAAACGGTACTAACCTTGCAGCTCTCTGCAAATCATTTTCGCCGACTTTGCCTAATTCGTCCTGGCGCAGGCGTTCTATTCGATTTTTGTCGCTATTCAACTCGTCGACTGAAACCTTACGCACAACCGGCACCCCGCCTCCGGCAAACACCGCATGAAGCTGAGGACTATCGACGCGTCCTTCACCCTAAGCAAAACGGACCTGCGCCCGATATTCTGCTTCGGTTAAAATTTTCTCTTGCTGAAATTTTTTCTCTACTTTCTTTTCTTCAACCTTTCGAAGATTATCCGCGTTTATCCGAATAATATGCCTCTGCTTTTTACCGTCGTTTTATCGTGATATTCCAGCATTGCTGCCGTTTCATTAAAGACCGGTTTCGAACATATAAATCTTTTCCCTCCGTTTGCGTTGACCGATTCAAATGTTATTCCGTGTCCCGTGATGTACTTCTTGATTTCTCCCTCTTCTATATTAACTTATTGTTAATTCAACCAATGTATAGTGACAATACACCTAATTTAGGGGAAGAAAAGCAATGGCAGAGTTACAAGTATCAAGGAAAACTATTAGGGAGCTTTTTGAAAATGAAAAATCCGTTTTTCTAGTTCCCGAGTATCAACGTCCGTATTCTTGGACAAAATCAGAATGTTCAACATTATGGGAAGATCTATTTGCTTTTGCGATTCCTGATTATGATTACAGTAAATTCGACAAAAATAACGATGAATATTTTTTAGGACCCATCGTTACTTTTTTAAACGATGAAGAAAAGCTAGAAATCATTGACGGTCAGCAACGTTTAACTTCATTAATGCTACTCTTGAGAGCTTTTTACAACAAATACGAAAAAATGAAAGATCCCAAAACCCTTGCAACCAAAGGTATTATTGAGCGATGCATTTGGGAAAGTGATGAATTTGGGAACATATGCACAGATCAAAATTCATTGAAGTTAGAATCAACAATAATTACAGATGAAGATAAAAGTGATTTTTTTGAAATTATGAAAACCGGGAAAATCAAAGAAGAATCCAGCAGCTTATATGCAAAAAATTATAGATTTTTTCTGAATAAAATAGAAAATTTAGCAATAAATTATCCTGATTGTTTTTCTTATTTATCAGCGAGACTATTGAACAATTGTGTTATTCTCCCCATTGAAACAGAATCTCAAGATAAAGCAATGTATATATTCTCAACTCTTAACGATCGAGGATTACAACTTTCTGATTCTGATATTTTTAAATCGAAGTTTTATAAGTATTATACAAAAAAGTTCGATTCAGAAGAAAAAGATCGAAAAAAGAGAGAAGAATTCATCGAAAATAATTTCTCAAAAAAGTGGAAAAATTTAGAAGAGATATGCAACTCAATATTTAGAGTTTCTAAAGGAAATCCAATGGATGAATTATTCATAAGATATATGTATTATGAACGTGCAAGAAGGGGGATAAAGGATACCACCACCATTTCCTTGAGAAAATTTTATGAAAATCCTGATCGAAAATTAAATACGCTAGAAAATCAAAATTTCACATATGAAAATTATGCAATATTAAATGATCAAACGTTTTCAAATTTGATAGTTCTCGCAAATTTTTGGAAAGACGCGTACGCTTTGAATGATACGAGATTTTCAGAAGATGTTCTTCGAAAATTGTTTATCTTAAAATATGCACCAAATAATTTATGGACGGGTATTACATCTGTATATTTTATGACTAACAAAGATGCCAATAATAAGCTCGACAATGAAAAATTCTGTTCATTTCTTGAAAAAATTACGACCTTTATATTTGCATATGCAGTCTTAAGACCAGGCGTAAATGCTTTACGAACACCGATTTATACAGAAATGATAAAAATAATAAACGGAACACAAATTGATTTTTTCGACTTCAGATTCGAAATTGAAAATACGAAAAACATGTTTTTCAATTTTTCCTTCGATAACTTAAAACCTATAACAAAAGCATTGTTAACTTGGTGGGCGTTTTGCGACGAAAATCAAGATTTACCAAATAGTGATCAGGAGTACCAAATTGAACACATATTTGCAAACAATAGACCTTCTGATAACCTTTCCGAAAAAGACAGAGAATCATTGGGAAATAAATCTTTGTTGGAGAAACGTATCAACATTCGTGCTTCTGATTACAGATTCTGTGACAAGAAAAAATATTACAGAGGAGAATATAAAAACAAAAATGGAAAACAGCAAGAAAAAACAAATATTGTAGAACTATTGCAATTATCCGATGAAAAAAACGATTTTACAGAGAAAGATATTGATGAAAGAAACAAAAAAATAATTAATAGTTTTATTGATCATCTACGAAATATCGGATTAACGAAATAATTATTCATATATCGATCTGCTTCGAAAATCTGCCTGATGTGGTGCAAAATTCAGCCTGAATCGTTTTCGGACAAATCAGGGAAACCTGACACGCGCGCTGCTTATGGTTTGTTAGCTTCAGAAATGAGTTTTTGGTTATCGCAATTTCAGCACATTCCGGACAAGGATGTAATCTTCGTTGGTCTCTTGGATTTAAAGACTGATGATTTCGTGCGATCCGTGTGTGTGAATAACTGAGAGGTTATTCATGCAAAACTGTAGCTTTGTAGCGGTTAAATTCCGCTCCCCCAGGCATCGGGGTGAAAGTGTATTCCACATGCAGAAGACGTGGCAATCTTCTGGGTGCAAGCATGGGATAAAAGGAGGTAACGCCTAACTCAAAAGGCGAATCCCTTCGAACAGAGTTGGAAATGGTTACGAGAGGAATCTGTGTCTGAACGATCGTAACAGTTTGTGTGTGAAATGAGTTGATACGCACATTTGAGGCTAAATAGGAACTATCAGTGAAGTCGGATAGTTTGATGCTCTAAACCTCCGGTCGATAGCAGAGACCTAAATCCAACGCGAAACGGAGCTACGGAACGGAGCAACCATTGTAAGAGCTCTCGAGAAATCGAGAAGGTAGCCAACCACAAGCCTTACAACCAAGAAGCCAATGCTCACAGTAATGTGTGAGATATGCTGACGTGGACACTGTAATATGGAGGATATAGTTGTGATTAGTGATAAACAAGTTATGAGCAGACCTAAGAAGGTCATGTATAAATGGGACGAAATCGACTGGCGAAAGCTGGTGCGATCAGTCTTTAAGTTGCAAAAACGAATATATCAAGCCTCAAAAAGTGGCGACTGGAAGCGCATGAAACGCCTTCAGAAGTTACTTTTAAACTCAGAGAGCGCAAAATTGCTCGCTGTCAGAAGGGTCACGCAAATTTACAAAGGCAAGAAAACCGCCGGAGTTGATGGAGTGAAATCGCTTACACCAGCCCAAAGGTTAAAACTAGCCAATGAACTGAAACTGAGCGAGAAGAGTAAACCTGTGCGACGTATCTGGATCCCAAAACCTGAGAGAACAGAGAAACGTCCTTTGGGGATACCGACAATGGCAGATCGAGCGAAACAAGCTCTCGTAAAACTGGTTCTAGAGCCGAAGTGGGAAGCGAAATTCACGCCGAATACATACGGATTTAGACCAGCTAGATCATGTCATGATGCGGTACAAGCTATATTTCTGGCAACCTATCAGAAGAACGCCTACGTGCTGGACGCCGATATTAAAGGCTGTTTTGATAACATAGACCATATCGCATTACTAAAAAAGATCAACACATTCCCGAGACTACGAAGAGTAATCAAAGAATGGTTGAAAAATGGAGCTATGGAAGGGGACGTATTCCAAAAAACGAATGCAGGTACGCCACAAGGAGGAGTCATTTCTCCACTATTGGCGAACATTGCACTTCATGGATTAGAACACGAACTTAAGGAAAATCTCTTGAATGATCTTCTTCAATATGCGAAACAAAAGAGGAAATATCAAGTTGGGCATAAGAACGCTAAAGATAGTATCTCGATAGTGTTTTATGCCGATGACTTCGTGGTAATACACGAAAGCAAGGAGATTATCCTTAAAGCAAAAAAATACATCGAAAGATGGCTCGGAAAAATTGGACTGAAACTAAATCCAGCCAAAACTCGAGTAGTCCATACGCTGCTATCAACAGATGGTAACGAACCTGGATTTAACTTCTTGGGCTTTTCCATACGACAGTATCCTACTAAAACACGTGAAAAGGGATACAAAACGCATATAAAACCAGATCAGGAGAGTCAAGAGAAACATAAACAAATCATAGACGAAAAATTAGGTCAAATGACCGCGTGTACACAAGATGAGGTTATAAAAACCTTAAACCCTGTCATCAGGGGGTGGAGCAATTATTTCCACATCGGAGTATCGAGCAGAATTTTTTCGAACATGGACTGTTATATGTTTCATAAACTCTGGAAATGGGCTAGATGGAGACATCCAAATAAAGGCCTAAAATGGATTAAGCAGAAGTATTTCCGAAGATATAAGGGGAATAATTGGAGATTTGCAACATAGGACACAAACCGACTACACTTCACAGGGAAACCCATATTAAACGTCACGTGAAAGTACAGGGTACAAGAACTCCATACGATGGAGACCTTCAATATTGGGGCAGACGCTCTAATAAGAAGAACTTTACAACAAACGATCTAGCAGAGAGGTGCATATGAAAAATGCCATATTACTGAGGAGCCGTATGACGAGAAATCGTCACGTACGGTTTTGGAGTCGAGTCAGGAGAGGCGACCTTCTTGGCTTAGATAACAACAATACTTTCTGGATCCCGCAAATTGAAGGCACGAAAATATCGGTTGAAATTCCGGGAGTACTCGATGAGGTCATTTCAATGATTCCGTACAAAAATGAACATGGTCAGCTGGAGCGAAAATTTGTGTGCCAGACACTCAATCGCGGAGGATTCCCTGCCAAAGATCGTTCTGGACGTTTGGATGAAATCGAAGACGCTGATTTAGGAAAATTGTTGAAGAAAATCAAAGGAGGTAAATAATGATTGATTTTAACGACGCAGGAGCGCAGTCGAATTACGAATTAATTCCTGCCAATACTCTTGCAAAAGCCAGGTTCGTAATCAAAGGCGGAAACGATCCTGTCGACAACTGCATTACTCACTCGAAAAACGGCGATACGTCTTACTTGGATTGCGAATTCATCATTCTTGAAGGTAAGTATGCTAAGCGAAAAATCTTCGACAAGATCGGACTCTCCGGCAATGACAGCTGGGTGATCATGGGACGAGCGCGCATTCGTGCAATCCTCGAATCAGCTAAGGGGATTAATCCGAAGGACATGAGCGAAATCGCTCAGAAAGCCAGAACGATTGAATCTTTTGCGGATCTAAACAATCTGGACGTAGTGATAAAAATCGGCATCGAACACGATAAAAACGGCGTTTATCCCGACAAGAATCGTGTGCTTGCGATCATTACCCCTGAACACGTTTCGTATGTGGCGTTTATGAACGGGCAGGATATTCCGTGGAGTTTGTGATGATTTGTCCGGAAAGAGGGCTTTGGAGTGCTGTCATTTTGCGAGCGATGGAGGATTTATTCGGAAGATCTTACGAGAATCAAAGACACGCTTTCGTTTGGATTTTCTACAATGATCCTGATTATTTCAAAGTCTGCGATTATGCGCGAATTGATCCGATGGCTGTAAGAAAAAAGGCTTTTTACAAGATAATCAATGGATGATGAAATGATGAATAAATTTATTCCGCCGTAACAATCACTGAAATTTCAGGTAAAACAACAGAGAAAATTCGATTGATGTGTCTGGAATCAAGACGCAATCCCTGGAGTTTTACCTGATTTTTGAAACGTTTTTTATTTTGGAGTTTTTAAATGTGTAAATTACAAATTTTTAATTACGAAAATCATAAGGTCAGAACGACCGTTAAAGATGGTGAAATTTATTGGGTGTTGAAGGATGTTTGTAGAGTTTTAGGATTGAATGCGCCCCACAAAGTAGCATCAAGATTGGAAGGAGATGAGCGGAATCTAATTCCGGTCACCGATAATCTTGGAAGACAGCAAAAAAACCTGCATAATCAACGAACCCGGACTATACAAAGTAATCCTTCGCTCTGATAAACCCGAAGCAAAAAAGTTTATGAATTGGGTTACTCATGAAGTTCTTCCTGCTATCAGAAGGCATGGGGCTTACATTTCGTCGGGTAAGCTGGAAGAGTTGATGCAGTCACCTGATACCTGGGTAAAATTAATTCGAACCTTACAGCAAGAGCGTCGCGAAAAGACCATGCTCAAAGCAAAAATCAAAAAGGATAAGTCGAAAGTTGCTTTCGCCACTGCTGTTGAAGCATCCAAGGACGGAATTTTGATTCGTGAGCTTGCGAAAATTTTGAAAGGTAACGGGATAAATGTTGGGCAGAATCGCCTTTTCACCAAGCTACGTAAAGATGGCTTTTTAATTCGGCAGGAAGGTTCAGATTATAATTCACCAACTCAGAAAGCCATGGAATTGGGTCTGTTCAAAATAAAAGAGACTGTTTTTACTGAGCCTGACGGAAAGGTTACGTTAAGAAGAACAGCCAAGGTCACAGGGAAAGGACAATCTTACTTCGTGAATTACTTCCTTGCTAAACCAAAAACCAAGGTTAAGAAGGTCACGAAAAAGCCGAGCAAAACAACTAAATCTAAATCACAGAAAAAGGAGACGAAAAATGTTTAAAAACTGCGCGTTAGAACAACAGGCCGTTGCTTTGTTCAACTTTCTCATTGTTAAGCATGAGTACAACAAATGTATCGGCGAACTTTCAATGCTCGATGTAATGGAACTGGTGAAATTTCTGCAAAAGAGGGACGAGCAATGAAACAACTAAACGACATCGTGGATTCGAAAATCCTCGAACAGTACAACACTCAGGAAAAACGCTCTTATTTGGGAGCGTCCTCTATTGGTGACGAATGCATTCGAAAAGTGCAGCTGCAGTACATGCAGAAGGATCAAAAGATTTCAGCCAAGCAGGTTCGAACATTCGATATCGGGCATTGCTTGGAGGATTTAATCATCAAATGGCTCAGGATTGCCGGGTTTGATCTGAAAACCAGAAATGAAAATGGTGAACAATTCGGATTTTCAGCGGCCGACGGAAAGTTCGCAGGGCACGTGGACGGAATAATTCTTTCATTTCCCGAAGAATTTGCAAGCGCAGCGGGAATAACGGGTCAAGGCTCAGCCTTGTTTGCAAGCGCAGCGGAAGTAACGGCTCAAGGATCATCCTTGTTAGAAATAAAAACTATGAACCACAAAAGCTGGAATGATACTCAAAAACGAGGCGTTCTTGTTTCAAAGCCGGTCTATTATTCGCAAGTTCAGCTGTATATGGCCTATATGAATCTTGATCTATGCCTCTTCGTTGCTCTGAACAAGGACACCAGTGATCTCTATTTTGAGATAATCTCATTCGATCCCGGTATGGCTCAGAAATATTCCGACCGCGCTGTTCAGATCATCAAAGCCACTGAGAATAATGAGCTCTTGCCTTGTGTTTCAGGGGATTCCTCATTCTTTCTCTGCAAAATGTGCGGATTTAGAGATCACTGCTGGAAGGACGCCTGAGCTAATAAATACTGTAATTTGAGGATTTTATGTTTTTATTAATTTTAAATAGGTTATTTTAGGTATGTATTTAGTTATAATTTTTATTTTTTATTTTAT
>DGIE01000060.1 GCA_002393025.1 Holosporaceae bacterium UBA3830
TAACTTTCTCTTTTGATAGGAGAATAACTATATAAAAACGGACGCAAATTTTCTTTCAAAAAACTTCGTCGATAATTCCTCCGGCAGCGACAAAATCACCATCGTATATCACTACAGACTGACCTTGGGTTATCGACTTTTGATAATCCGAAAACTCCACTTTAACTTTTCCGTCCATAACTTCAACCTGACACTCTTTTAGTGGTTGAGATGAACGAATCTTCGCAAAATACTTGCCGTTCCCTATTTTCTCTCCTGACGGATAATTAACCTCTGTCGCAATCAGCATTTTTTTGAAAGTTTCATCGATGTTTCCCACAACAACAGTATTAGTTTCCTTATCAAGTTTGATCACATAAAGAGGTTCACTCGACGAAATCCCCATACCTTTTCTTTGACCAATCGTATAATTCCAGATACCTTTGTGCCGTCCTAAAATTTTTCCTTCAGTATCGACGATATTCCCTTCTTTATCGCTGACCTCCAGAAGTTCGTTGTAATCGCCTTCGTAAAAATCTTGGCTGTCCGGCTTGTCTGATACATCCAGCCCGAAATCTCTTGCGATCTTTCTGACTTCAGTCTTTTCATATTCTCCCAACGGCATAAGGGAATTTTTTAGCTGATCCTGAGTTAATTTGTACAAGAAATACGACTGATCTTTCGATCGATCTTTTCCGCGTGCGAGATGGTAGATTCCGTCTTTTTCAATGATTCTTGCGTAATGCCCTGTCGCGAACTTATCGAATTCCATTCCCTTTTCTCTTGCAATTAACGGCAAAACGCCAAACTTTATCAGAGAATTACAACGAATGCACGGGTTTGGTGTTCTGCCTGAAATGTATTCACTTTTAAAATATTTCAAAACGATGTCGTCGTACTCTTTCGAGCAATCGATAACTTGGTACGGAATTCCGAGAAATCCGGCAATTCTTTGCGCTGCTTCTATGTCTTTTTTTTCGTCAGGCCCCAAGCAGACACCATGAATCCCTGTGGATGGTTTGACTTTGCGGTCTCCCCAGATAGCCATGGTTACACCAATAACGTCGTATCCTTGTTTTTTTAACAAGGCCGCTGTTGTCGATGAATCCACTCCTCCTGATAATCCCACCAGAATTTTTCTCATTTTATTATTCCCGTAATTGATGCTTTACAGAGCATTATAAGCATTCAAAATGTTTTTATAAACCACAAAAATTAAAATTCATGCTAGAATATATTAGGGTTTTGGAAAAATGAAAATATCTGTTATCACGGTCGGACTTTTCAATCAATGCTTTCAGTACGAACACGATGTCGATTTGTCTGAAGGAACTGTCGTTGAAGCGCCTTTCGGTATGTCTAACCGCTCGGTGTTGGGCGTTGTGTCGTCAGAAAAAATCAAAACCGATCGGGAATTGAAATCGATCTCAAAAGTTCATCCTTACAACATTGGCGCAAATTACGTAAAATTTCTGAATTGGATGGCGTCATATACTTTGATTCCGCGCGGAATGATTTTGAAAATGATTCTTGCGGAAAAATCCATCTTTTCAGCAAAAAAGGAAATCAAAATTTCGCAAAATATTTGTGATTTTGCTGCTCAAGACATCGTTCTCAATGATGAACAGCAAAAAGCCTTCGATTCCATGCAAGACAATCGTCCATTTCTGCTGCAGGGAGTGACGGGCTCGGGAAAAACTGAAGTTTATCTGAAAAAAGCAAAGGAAATTTTTGATAAAGGACAACAAATTCTGATTTTGTTTCCGGAAATTGCACTCACCGAACAAATTCAGAAGCGAATCGAAAAATATTTCGGCGTTTCCCCGATAATTTGGAATTCAACAGTTTCCGCAAAGAATCGAAAATCTGCCTGGATTACCGCAGTTTCGGGACAAAAATGCGTCATTATCGGTGCCAGGTCGGCTCTGTTTCTTCCGTTCAAAAATCTCGGATTAATAGTTGTAGATGAGGAACATGATTCTTCCTATAAGCAGCAGGAACAAGGATGCTATAACGCTCGCGACATGGCAGTAGTTTTAGCGAAAATTTCGAATATTCCTTCGATTTTGTCGTCTGCAACTCCTTCCATCGAAAGCATCGTGAATGTTCGAAATGGAAAATACGGATATTTTAGTATTAAGAATCGATACGGAGTTTCTCAGTTACCAGCCCTCCGATTAATTGATATGCGGCAAAACAAATTCGATGGCTTTATCTCTCCGCCTCTGTATTTTGCGATCAAGGAGAGACTCGAGAAGAAAGAACAATGCCTAATCTATCTGAATCGACGTGGATATTCTCCAATAACTCTATGCAAAGGCTGCGGAGAAAAATTAGCCTGTCCGAATTGCTCAACCTGGCTGGTCTACCACAAAGATATGGACAAACTGATATGTCATTATTGCGGACATAAAATTCTTATCCCGAAAAATTGCGTTCGTTGCGGAGCAGAAGGCTCTTATATTCCGTTTGGACCGGGGGTGGAAAGAATTTACGACGAAATCAAAAGGAAAATCCCGACAGCCCGAGTGCTAATCGCCTCGTCGGATACTTTTTCATCAGATAAAAACATGGAAGAAAGTCTGGCAAAAATTCACAATAATGAAATTGATATTATTGTCGGAACTCAAATTTTGGCTAAAGGACACCATTTCCCGAATATCACTCTTGTCGGAATTGTCGACGGAGACTTAGGGCTGTTCGGAGCCGATCTCAGAGCATCAGAACATACTTACCAACTGATAAACCAGGTCGCCGGAAGAGCCGGAAGAGAAGAAAAACCCGGAGAGATCATGGTACAGACGTTCAAAAGTGAACACCCTCTGTTTCAGTCTCTTTTGGCAAATAATTCAGAAGATTTCATAAATTTAGAGATCGAAAATCGCAAAAAGCAGCAGTTACCGCCGTTTACGAAGTACGCTGCAATAATAATTTCCGGAAAAAATAAAAAAAACACCGAAAATGTAGCAAAACTTCTGAGAAGAACATGCCCAAAAAACATAAAAATATTTGGTCCTGCCCCCGCTCCATTGTTCATGATTCGTGGGAAAGTTCGTTGGCGTATTCTGTTGAAGTCTAATCAAAAAAACGCCCTCAATACTGAAATTTCAACATGGATATCTAAAATAAAAATTCCATCTGATACAAAAATCACTATTGATGTCGATCCTATAACTTTTTTATAAAAATTAACTTCTTGTAAATCAATTTCCTATATTCTGAAGAAGATGGAACCAGATTTAGGTTTTAGTTTGGTATGTAAAAAGGTGTAGTAATGGTAGAAAGTACGCAGCATATATTGGAAAGGGTCCGCCCGGCACGAGTTCGCATAACCTACGATGTAGAAATCGGAAATGCTATCGTAAAGAAGGAGCTTCCTTTTGTGTTCGGGGTCATGGCTGATTTATCCGGAATGGTTACCGATCCTCTGCCTCCTTTAAGAGAAAGGAAATTCGTCGAAGTCGACCGAGATAACTTTTCAGAGTTTATGGCGTCAGTAAATCCTCGCCTGGCAATTCAGGTAGCCAATAAAATTGATGACAAAGAGGAATTTGTAGCTGCTGAGTTTTTCTTCAAAAGTATTGATGACTTTACTCCATTAAATATTGCAAAAAAAGTCCCAAAAGTAGGTAAGATTTTCGAAACCCGCACAAAATTAAACGATATGTCTGTAAAATTAGAGGGAAACGACGTATTGCAAAGACTTCTTATGGAAGTGGTAAATGATGAAACAAAAAAAGCTCAACTAAAATCTCAAATCGAAACTGTCTTGAAAAATAACAAGCAAACGATAACAGCTGATTTTGTAACTTCATCCGAAAATACCTCTGCGACCACCGTAAGAGAAACACCTTCGACAAAAAACAATGAAAAAACTGAGGATAAAAAGCAAACAACCTCTTCAGAAAGAAATATTCTGAGAGAAATGTTCGTTGAAGGGAAACTTGCAAGAGACCCATCCGCAGAAGTATATGCATGCGCATTGATCGTTGAATTCTTAAATCAAGTGGAAATTGAAAAACCTGAAAACGTTCGACATCCTTTGACTTTTGCTGAAAGGTGCATTCAGAAAATTGACGACTTGTTGGGTGTACAAATCAATGAGTTTTTACACCATCCGGCTTTTCAAGAGTTAGAAGGAATATGGCGAGGATTGTATTACCTTGTGATGAACACGGAAACATCTACGTATCTGAAGATCAGAGTCTTGAATATTTCCAAAAAAGATCTTCTTAACGATCTAGAACACGCCATTGAGTTCGACCAAAGTCAAATGTTCAAAAAAATCTATGAGGAAGAGTACGGAACTTTCGGAGGTCATCCTTATTCGTGTCTGGTCGGGGCCTATGAATTTACAAGACATCCACAAGATATCTTGTTGCTGGAAAAAATATCAAATGTTGCTGCTGCGGCACATGCTCCATTCATAGCAGCGGCCCACCCGAGATTATTTGATATGGATAGCTTTGCACACTTGACTGAACCTCGTGACTTAGCGAAAATCTTTGATTCCACGGAAATGATAAAGTGGAACTCGTTTAGAAATTCCGATGATTCTCGCTATGTGGCACTTACCATGCCTCGTGTTTTAATGAGATTACCTTACGGACCAGATACACTTCCTGTTGATGGAATGCATTTTGTCGAACCGATAGATGGAGCAGACAATTCTCAGTTTTGTTGGGGAAATGCTGCATTCGTAATGGCGCAAAGAATAGGACACGCCTTCGCTTTGTACAGATGGCCTGCGTCTATCCGAGGAGTTGAAGGAGGAGGATTAGTTGAGGGACTGCCTGCTTACTCTTTCAAAACGACAGATGGAGAGTTAGCTCTGAAATGTCCAACAGAAATAGCCATTACTGATCGTCGAGAGAAAGAGTTGAGCGATCTTGGATTTTTAGCGATCTGTCACAGCAAAGGAACAGACTTTGCGGCCTTTTTTGGCGGTCAGACGACACAAAAACCAAAGATTTACAACACCGACGATGCAAACGCAAACTCTTCGTTAAGTGCCAGACTTCCATATCTACTTTGCGCCTCAAGATTTGCACACTATGTAAAGGCCATTATGAGAGATAAAATCGGATCTTTCTTAACAAAAGAAGATGTTTCTCTTTATTTGAATAATTGGATCGCAGGTTACGTGTTATTAAATGATGCTGCAAATAAAGAGTTGAAATCGCGATTTCCTTTAAGAGAAGCAAGAGTTGACGTATACGATGTTCCAGGCAAACCAGGATCATATAAAGCAACCATATATTTGCGACCTCACTTCCAATTGGAAGAATTAACAGCATCTATCAGATTAGTTGCAACTTTGCCACCCCCGGCCGCAGGTTAATAGGAGCACTGAGTTTGTTTTTACGTAGTTTGAGTTGTGGAGATAGAAGATGAGTTCGGCAGATAGAGTATTTGGAATGTTTGGAAATAATTCCAAGGTTGAGAAAAGTGAAGCGAACAGTGATGAAGACTTAAATGTCCCTTTCGGAGCAGCGACAACACCTCAATTTATAATTAAAGCTGAGAGCATATTCCATAGCAACATATCAGGCTATGAGGACTATGCCCCTTGTCTGTGGTTTGAACTCGGTTCCGCAAGATTGAATACTATCGATTCTTCAAATCACTTCACTGGAGATGGAAGGGTTGTATCAAAAACTACCTCAGTCTGCATGAAATACGGGGTTTGGTCTCCATTATTACACGAAAATTTGGTAAAGGGTCGCCCTATTCCAGAGATAATCATAAAAAGGCTGGCAACTCTTAACTCAGGATTCGTGGAACTTCAGGCTACTCTGTATACGGATGCTTACATTACAACATATGAACAAAGAGGAGACAAAATATTCTTTACTTTCTCATTCGGGAAAATAACCGATGCTCAAATTGTTTACGACAACACCGGAAGAAAAGTTGCTGGAATAAACGCATTTGAATTTGATTATACCTCGACTCTGACAAATACTAATCCTGAAGCTAAATTCATGGAGGAAGTTGAGGCTCGTGAATAGTGGACTTCTGGTTTCATCAGGATCACTGAAACCATAGATAGCGAAACCAACAAAAAAATGGTGCTGCTAATAAAGTAAATCCGAACTTTATTGCTAAACATTTTATATTTTCTGTGAACTAAAAAAAATTTTGGGTTTTAACTGTTTTTTCATAACTTATTGATATTATCAGAATAGTAGTTGTTTTTGTGTATCTTGTGGTTTTGTTTTAACTATAGAACATAGGAGTGAGATATGTCAAAAATGATGAGTTTTAACCATCGAGTCATAGATGACGGAGAGGATGGAAGTGATAATGGGAAAAAAATCGGGGGAGGAAAATCTCCGAAATACGTAGTTAGATGTAAAGACATATTTAACAGCACAATGACTGGATTTGAAGACTGTGCACCATGTGATTGGGTGAAGACTGGAGGTTCACGTATTGCGGCATTTGATTCATCAGGAAAATTAAACGGAGATACAACAATAACAGGGAAAGACCCTATCGTTTGCATGCAATACGGTCCATGGGCTCCTGTATTACAGGAATATATGTACACGGGAAAAAGCCTGGAGCAGATAAGTGTATACCGAATTATGGACATAAACGGTGAAAAAATAAAAATACAAGAGTTGAATTACTCTAACTGCCTAATCAAAACCTACGATCAAGAAGCCGATAAGATCTTGTTCACTTTCTGTTTTGTTAGACTGGAAGACCTGCAAATTGCATACAACCAAGATGGCCATAAACTCGGCCAGAATGGAATGCAGTTCGACTTTACCACACTGGAAATAAAAACTTCTACGTAAAAAATACAAAAACAGAAAATAACTAAAACTAACAGAAGTCTGCTAGAAGCTATAAAACTTTTATAATAGACTCTGTTGTCTTTTTCGCATCGCCCAGCAACAACATAGTGTTTGGAGCATAGAACAACTCGTTATCTACTCCTGCGTAACCGGGATTCATCGAACGCTTCAAAAACAACACCGTTTTGGCTTTGTTCACCTCAAGAATAGGCATCCCGTAAATACTACTGGACGGATCGTTCTTAGCCGCTGGATTTGTCACATCATTTGCTCCAACAACAAAGGCGACATCACAAGAAGCAAAGTCGTTATTGATCTCATCCAACTCAAAAACATCTTCGTAAGGAACATTCGCTTCCGCTAACAGCACATTCATGTGACCCGGCATACGTCCTGCCACAGGATGAATTGCATATTTGACGCTAACTCCCTCTTTTTTCAAAATATCCGACATTTCCTTTAAAGAGTGCTGTGCTTGCGAAGTTGCCATACCATATCCTGGAACTATAATCACTGAACTAG
>DGIE01000048.1 GCA_002393025.1 Holosporaceae bacterium UBA3830
GCGATGGAAATATGGATGAAGGAAGCATGAGGGCGGATGTAAATATTTCGGTTCATCGTCCGGGTACTCCGTATGGGACTCGTGCTGAGGTAAAAAATGTAAATTCCATAAAATTTATGGCGACTGCTGTAAATTACGAAATCGAAAGACAAATAAATATTTTGGAAAATGGAGGGGAAGTCGATCAAGAAACAAGATTGTTCGATAGTACAAAAGGTGTTACCAGAACAATGCGTTCCAAAGAAGATGCTCAGGATTACCGTTACTTTCCGGAACCTGATTTACCCCCGTTGGTTTTGGAGCAATCTCGTATCGATGAATTGAAAAAAACTATTCCTGAATTGCCTGATGCGAAGTCGAAGAGACTGCAGCAAGATTATGATCTTCCAAGATATGATGCTGATTTGATCTCATCGGAGATGGAGATCGCAGATTATTACGAAAAAGCTTTGTCGGCAACAAAAACGTCGGATAAAGCAGTCGCGAAGTTGCTGTCCAATTGGTTGCTCGGAGAGCTATTCGCCCAATTAAATAAATCAAGTAAATCCATTTCTGAAAGCGATATTTTGGCGGAAGATCTTGCTGAGTTGGTTATGCTTATCAGAGATGGGGTTATTTCGGGGAAGATTGCAAAGGAAGTTCTCGAGTTAATGTGGAACGAAAAGAAAAAAGCCTCTGTAATCGTCGAAGAAAAAGGACTGAAACAGATTACTTCAACGGATGAGATCAAAAAATCGTTGAAGGCTGTGTTGGATGAGAATCAGGATAAAGTCGCGGAATATAAAAATGGAAAAGAAAAGCTGTTTGGATTCTTCATCGGACAAGCAATGAAAAAGACAGGCGGCAAAGCTAATCCAAAGATGCTTAATGAAATTTTGCGGGAGCTTTTGAATAGCTAGGAGAATTTTTTGAAAAACGTTGTTTTTGTGTTGTTGGTATTGAGTGTTTGTGGTGTTGGTGGAGTAAAATTTTGTCTGCCGAGGCTGATTGATACGCGAATAGGTAATCATATCAATAACGCAACAGCGGATATTCAAAGGCAATATGCTCAGTTGGCGGAAGTTGTAAAAAATCTTGAGGATCGACAAGAAAAATTGCTAAGGAATCCATCTGAGTCTAAAGTGGTTTTAGATTTTAAAATTGATTTTGAACGTTGGAATTGCTGGTGTAATTTAAGAAACAAATTGTGCCATGGAAGTGAGTATTCGGAGGAGTCGGCAAGGTTCCGGGATAAGTTTTCCGATTGTCCGGATTTATTGAAAATGGTTGATTCTATTTCGTCAGATCAAAATAATAAGGCGAATGATAATTTTTTAACAAATAATTTACTAAAGTTCGCTAATATACACAGAGTGAATGAAAATGAATTGAATAGAATTACAGGATATGTGTTATTATTGTCGATAAGGAAGGCAGAAAGAAATGAGTGAAGGAACGAAAGAACGGGGATTGTTGGGTGATATCATGGTGTTTGCTATTATCATCGGGTTGGCTTTGGCCGCCATATACGCGACTGGGAATTGGCCTTGGTTTTTGAAGATGGTAGCTAACCTGGAGGCAGAAGTGCGAGACTTTATCGGTGTGTTTACTACCAACGTCAAGAGCGTGACGGATGTTGTACAGACTGCTCAGCAGCAAATGTAACATATGGTAATTATTAAGATAGTTTGTGTATTTTTAGTAGTTTTTTGTGCGTATTTTTTCGATATAAAGATCTCTGTATCGTTGATGGGAGAGGTGTGGTCACTCCCGTTGTGGAAATTTTTGGCTCTGATTTTTTCTGTTATATACGTTTGCAAACTGTTCAGAATTTTTTCAGATAAGTTGTTTTCCTTGTTAGGGCTGAAGACAGATGTCCATAAAGGAGTTGGTTACCTGCAGGAAGCTTTTTCTGGTATGCTTATGAAGGATCATAAGGTAGTTTGGAAGGCTCTGAATAAAGCAAAAAAGCACTTGGGCGAAATTCCGTTTATTTCGTGGTTGGAAGGGCAGCTATGTCTGATAAATGGAGATGTATATAAAGCTAAATCCTTGTTTTTTAATTTGAGTTCACAAGAAAAAGGTACTGCTTTGGGTGCGTACAGCTTAGCTCAGTTATCTTTACAAAATAAATCGGACAAGGAATCCATTGAGGCCATTAAATCTATCCTGAGTGTATATCCGAACGCACAGGATTTTTTGAATCAAATCGTAAGTTTGAGCATTAGGACTGGCGATGTCGATGCAGCTTTTCATTATTTGCATAAGCTTTCCTGCGAGAATAGGCAAGATGTTGAAGCGGTGGCGTATTTTGAAAAATGGAAACAAAGTTTGGATTTATCTGATTTAAAAAGGGCGCACAAATTAGCTCCGCAAATTTCTGACATTGCTATTATTTATTCTGACGAACTTCTTAAAAACGATGAGAAGAGATCTGCTGAAAAGACTTTGCTCAGGACATTTGAATTATCTCCGACAGTGGAAATTTTCGACAAATATGTCGAGTTGGGGGAAGATAAAATTAGAAGAGGGGAAAAGTTGCTTAAAGTGGCCCCTCAATCTTGGGTTCCATACTATGAATTGTCCAAACTTTGTATAAGTGAAGATATGTTCGCATTGGCGTTCGATTATATCTCTAAAGCATACGAGTTAGCTCATTATAGCTTTATTTCAGATGAGTTAGTGAAAATTAATGCCCATCAAAATAACGGTGGAACATCAGTGGATTTGTCGGAAGCCAAGCCGGTGAAATTTTTTTGGAGATGTTCAAAATGTGGGGAATCCTCGTTAAAATGGATGCCCGTTTGTTCTTGTTGTATGTCGGTGGCAACTTATTCGTATGTTGAGGAGTTGGAAGAGAATCTTCCAGCGACGTTGCAGTTGTGAAAGCCGTTAAAATAGGCTCTAATGCAGCGCAATACATTGTTTTATGAAGTACTTATTCGTAGGAAAATTTTCGACAAAAAATAAAACTAAAATCAAGAGTGAATGGATGAGAAAAAATAAAAAAACAGATATATCATTTTCGAAATAATCATGTATACTGAGAGCAAATATATAATAATTCGTAAAATAATCTCGGAGGAATGAATGTCGTTAGCAGGTCGAGACAGTGTGAAATTTGAGGAATTGGATTACGTATTTAAGAGAAACGGAGCAAAGGTTCCATTTGATATTGAAAAGATTGTGAATGCTATAAAGGCAGCAGGTTTTGAAACGAAGGAATTCGATGAAGAAGAAGCTCGTCACTTGGCTTTTATAGTGAAAAAAATATTGACTCATCGTTTTGACCGTCAAACTCCGGAAATCGAGAAAATTCAAGACATTGTTGAGCAAGTTCTCATTAATGAAAATTATTTTAAGACAGCTCGTGCCTACATTTTGTATCGAGAAAAAAGAGGTGAAGCGCGTCGTGATAAGAAAAATATGGTGGACGTGGTTTTGGCCGTCAATGAATACTTGGACAAACTGGATTGGAGGGTCAATGCAAACGCGAACCAGGGGTATTCTTTGGGTGGAATGATTCTCAATATTTCCGGGAAGATGGTCGCGAATTACTGGCTGAACAGAGTTTATCCTGAGTACATTGCCATGGCTCACCGAAACGGAGATTTCCACATTCATGATCTCGACATGCTCAGTGGATATTGTGCTGGTTGGTCTCTGAGGACCGTTCTTAATGAAGGGTTTAACGGAGTGCCGGGCAAAGCGGAAGCTCGTCCTCCAAAGCATTTCAGTAGTGCATTGGGGCAGATGGTGAATTTCCTGGGAACTCTCCAAAATGAATGGGCAGGGGCTCAGGCTTTCAGTTCTTTTGATACTTATCTGGCTCCGTTTGTAAGGGTTGATAATCTTTCCTACGAGCAAGTAAAGCAAAATATGCAGGAATTTATCTACAACTTGAACGTTCCATCGCGGTGGGGAACTCAAACTCCATTTACAAATTTAACTTTCGATTGGGTTTGCCCTGACGATCTCAAGGATAAAGTTCCGTTGATCGGCGGCGAGGAAGTTGACTTCACTTACGGCGATGTTCAAGCGGAGATGGATTTGATCAACCGTGCGTTTATGGAAGTAATGACCGAAGGTGACTGTCGCGGAAGAGTTTTTACTTTCCCGATTCCGACTTACAATATCACGAAAAGCTTCAATTGGGATACTCCGAATGCGGATCTTTTGTTCGGGATGACAGCGAAATATGGGCTTCCTTATTTCCAAAATTATGTGAATTCCGATCTCGATCCTGCGTCGATTCGCTCGATGTGCTGTCGTTTGCAGCTGGATTTGAGGGAATTGCTGAAGAGAGGCAACAGCTTGTTTGGTTCTGCGGAACAAACGGGATCCATTGGGGTTGTTACCATAAATTGTGCTCGACTCGGGTATGTTTACAAAGGGAACGAAGATGCTTTGGTTGCGAGATTGCACGAGTTAATGGACTACGCGCGGAAGAGTCTTGAAATCAAGAGAAAAGTCATTCAGATGTATATGGACAACGGACTTTTCCCGTTCACCAAGAGGTATTTAGGGCGTTTGAAGAATCATTTCTCCACCATCGGAGTGAACGGTATAAACGAGATGATCCGTAACTTCACTGATGATCAGCACGACATTACTACTGATTACGGGCAGCAGATGGCTCTGAGAATTTTGGACAGAGCTAGAGAAAAGCTTCTTGAATTCCAGGCTGAAACAGGAAATATGTACAATCTTGAGGCAACTCCGGGCGAAGGTGCGACCTACCGATTTGCAAAAGAGGATTTGAAACGATTTCCTGATATTCTTCACGCAGGAACGGCAAAAAAGCCTTACTATACCAACTCAAGTCAGTTGCCGGTTGGATTCAGTGACGATGCCTTCGAGGCGCTGAGGTTGCAAGATGATCTCCAGAGGAAATATACCGGTGGTACGGTATTTCATCTATATATGAGTGAAAAAATTTCCAGTCCGACAGTCTGTAAAAAGCTGGTGCGGAAAGTAGTGGAAAATTTCAAGCTTCCTTATTTTTCCATTACGCCGACATTTTCCATTTGTCCGGTGCACGGATATTTGGCAGGAGAACACAAATTCTGTCCGAAGTGTGACGCAGAAATCGCGGCTCGAAAAAAAAATGAACTAGACAGAGAAGCAGCTTGATTTAGTTTTTGATTTTTGTTTAGACTTTTTTAGAATGGAGGATAAAATGTCAGAAAGTAATGATAAAATTGTTGATGGAGTCGAGTTGAGAGAAGAAGAGAGGCAGAAGTGCGAGGTTTGGACCAGAGTGATGGGATATTACCGTCCTACTTCTTTCTTTAACATCGGGAAGCAGGGTGAACATGAGGAGAGAGTTCACTTCGAGGAAAGATCCACTTGCTGCGACATTTGTAATTAGCTTATGGACGGCAGTAGGTTATTGGTCGGGGGAATTGTTTCTCTGACCACCGTGGATTACCCGGATCATCTTGCGGCTGTGGTGTTTCTTCAGGGATGTCCTTGGAGGTGTGTTTATTGTCACAATCCGCATTTGCAGACGATTTCCCCCGAGGAATCACTTCCTTGGGAGGATGTGTTGAATTTGCTTCGGACTCGCAAAGGGTTTATTGAAGGGGTTGTATTCAGCGGTGGAGAGCCGTTGTTTCAGGAATCTTTATTGCCGGCAATTGAGGATGTGAAGGGTCTGGGATTTAAGGTCGGTTTGCATACGGCGGGGGCTTATCCGGACAGGTTTGCAAGAGTGGTATCTTCGTTAGATTGGATTGGGTTTGATGTAAAACGTTCCTTCAAGGACTACCATCTCATTACTAACATTCGTGGCAGTGGGGAGAAGGCTCAGGAAAGTCTAAAGGTGTTGTTGGAGGCGAACAAGGACTACGAAGTTCGTATGACTATGTATGAGTCCATTGATATGGAGACAGCAGTTGATGTTTTAAGGGAACTTTGTCAGCTGGGTGTGCGTAAAGTGGTTCTTCAGAAATGTCGGGATAAAAATGAAAATATTGTTGAACATCCTATATTTTCTGATAAAATCCTCCTAGAGAGTGTATCGAAAGATTTTGATAGCTTCTACATTAGGGGTTAATTTGCCGAGGGTCGGCATTTTTGTGATAGGACATAGGGGTAAAATGGCAGATCATAAGTCAGCCTTGAAAAGGATAAGGCAAACGGAAGTAAGAACAGCGAGAAACAAAGATAGAATCAGTCGCATCAGGACATTTATTAAGAAGTTTATTTCTTCTTTAGGTTCAAAGGATGCTGGGGCAGCGTTCAAAGCGGCTCAGTCGGAGATTCAGAAAGGTGTTACCAAAGGAGTGCTGCATAAAAATACAGCTGGTAGGAAAATTTCTCGTCTGAATAAAATGCTCAAGTCTTCAGAAGTAGAGTAAGATGTCGGAAGAGAACAGCAATATTTTTGAATACTGGAGTGTTGTTTGTTCTGAGTTGAAAAAAGAGTTCGGCGATCCGGTTATAAACAGCTGGATCGCTCCTTTGCATTTTAAAAAGTATTCCGATGGGGTTTTACATTTAAAAGCACCGACTGCATTTCTGAGAGATTGGGTGAAAAGCAACTATGTGGCCAGGATTTTGGGGATTTGCGCGGAAAAAGGGATCCCCGTTAGGGATGTTGAGATCTCCTTGGAAAATGAGAAGGGGACTCAGTCGGAAAATTCGAAATTTTCGCAGGCGGCGCTTCAATTTGTTGAGACAGCAGAGGAGAAGGAAGGGCTTGGGCTTCCGCTGGATCCTGATTTAACCTTTGAAAAATTTATTGTAGGTAAACCGAATGAGTTGGCATATGCTGCGGCACAACGTGTTGCGGAGTCAGATTCCATAGTTTACAACCCTTTGTTCCTCTATGGAGGTGTCGGATTAGGAAAAACACATCTCATGCATGCTATCGCCTGGAGAATAAAAGAGCGAAATAAAAATAAAAACATTACCTATATATCAGCTGAAAAATTTATGCATCAATTCATTCGTTCGTTGCGTTATAAAGACACTGTTGCATTTAAAGAGCAATTTAATGAAGTAGATGTACTGATGATAGATGATATACAGTTCATTTGCGGAAAAGATTCTACTCAAGAGGAGTTCTTTCACACTTTTAATTCGCTGGTGGATAATAATCGTCAGGTTATAATCTCTGCGGATAAGTCTCCGACAGATCTGGAAGATATGGAAGAAAGGTTGAAGTCTCGTCTCGGCTGGGGATTGGTTGCGGATATTCATCCGACTACTTACGAATTGAGATTGGGGATTTTGCAATCAAAGTTAGCAGCTGCCTGTGTAAATAATTCGCAGCTAAAGGTGCCGGTGAAAGTTTTAGAGTTTATTGCTCACCGAGTTACCAGCAATGTACGAGAGTTGGAAGGAGCGCTTAATCGAGTCATTGCCAGTGCGGTTTTTTTGGGCAGAGAGATTACGATCGATAGTGTTAGGGAGGTTCTTTCTGATTTAGTTCGTGCCAGTGATAGGGTATTGACTATAGAAGAAATTCAGAAAAGGGTTGCAAATCACTACGATATAAAGTTCAGTGATATGTACTCATCGAAAAGAGCAAAAAATATCGCGGTTCCTCGGCAGATTGCTATGTATTTGTGTAAACAGTTAACATCTTTATCTTTGCCAGATATTGGCAAAGGTTTCGGAGGCAGAGATCATACAACGGTACTTCATGCTGTCCGAAAAATTCAGGATGCCATTCAAAAGGACAGGGCAATTCAGGATGATGTTGAGTTGTTATCGAAAATTTTGCAGAGTTGATTTTTCTGATACCTTTCCTCTTACATGAATAATGTCTAAATAGGGAGTTGGTTCCCGTTTAAAAATACGCTGTAATTTGATAGCATCTATTTGTGGTATTTTGATTAATTCGAATAGACTGTTTTATAAAAATAAGAGGGGAAAATGAGAAGATCACGAGTAAAAGAAAACGTAATTTTGGTACTAGTACTTATTGTTGTCGTGGGGGGATATTACTTTTATCAATCTTATCAAAAGCTCGGATTTTTGAATTCGATAATTGAAAAAAATCAGGGATTGAAGGACAGTCTTAATCATTACAGAAAATTGGAATTTTTAAGAAAAGGAGGGCAGTATTTCCCTGACTATAAAAATCCACGTACTTTAAACGATAAGGTTGTGTATCTTTATGAAAATTATTTTTTAAAATCTCCTATTACTAAGATTATCGGAACTAAATATTTTGCAAAGCAGTATGTGAAGGATATTGTAGGAGAGGAGCATTTAGTGAAGCTCTACGGAGTTTGGAATAATCCCGAAGATATTGAATGGGAAAAGTTGCCTTCTAAGTTTGTCCTTAAGAGTGTTCGAGGGAATTTCGGGCGTGAAGTCGTTGTTGTAAAAGATAAGTCTAAGATGGATGTCTCTGAGGTTACAAAAAAATTAAACAAATTCTGTTCGACTCCGATAATGAAAACGATAAAAGATAAGCGAATTATTGCGGAAGAGCTGCTCGAACCGACAGGTGGTTTTTTAGTTGACTATAAATTTTTTTGTTCCTACGGAAAGGTTTTGGTTGCCGATTGCATGGCGCGTGAGGATAATGAAATTACAGACGTAGAATTTAAAAGTTGTTCTTATTACGAAGTTCCTGAATGGAAAAGAATTCCTATGACCATTGATGGTCGGCAGATTTTAGAGATTGATAAACCAAAGAATTTCGACAAAATGATGGAGATATGTGAGAAGTTATCGGCGGATTTTCCTTTAATCCGCATAGATCTTTATGAAATAGGAAATAGAGTATTAGTTGGAGAAATTACAGAAGATTCCTCGGGGGGCAAAGCTATTTTTGAGCGAGTGGAATGGGATTTTAAACTTGGGGATCGGATTCCAAATTTATCAAGATCCGAAATTTCAAAATTAGTTGAAAGAGATCAGAAAATCGCTGAGAAATACTTGAAGTAGCATTAATTTTTTGCGGATAGGCCTTGTTTTTCAGGCATTTATATACAAACAATTTGATGATTCTAAAAATTTCAATTTTTTTTAGTTTGTTAACAATTTAGTAACCTAAATGGTATTTAATGAGAGTAATGAATATTTGTAGGAGAAAATAAAATGTTAACCAAATTAGTAAAGTTTTTGAGAAATTCTAAAGGTGCGACAGCGATTGAATACGCGCTTATAGCAAGTTTGATTGCGGTTGTGGCAATCACAGGTATGAAAGCGATAGGTAACAAGATTTTGAATCAGTTGAATAACATTGCGGCAAACCTTGGTTAACGTTTTTTGGCTCTGCGTGGGATTTTATGAGCAGAGCCGATTCCTTGGTTTTTATTCCTTTCTTTTGGAATCGTAATGGGGTAAGTCTTTAGCCTTTCGCTTTGATATCGGGTCCGATTTTTTGCGTAATTTGTTTAGGTTGGCTTGTTTCGCGATTTAAACGGAGGTGATACTTATCGAAGTGGGCAAATATGTGCACACAGTTTTCGATTTTGCCGCAAGAGGTTCGTTATCGGTATTATCGAAATAATCATTGTGCGATAAATTATGATTCCGTTTAAGGTGTCGATGCGTGTTGGCTGAGCATTTTGGCGGAGTTTAGTGTTTGCGATGCTTTGGATGGAGTTTGTGGTTTGTTCCCTATGGGAACCGGAAGATTTACAATCTGTTTATCTATTTATGAAATAATTCAAAAAGCGAGGAAAAAGAGAAAGTTCCTCGTTTTTTGGTAAAAATTGTACAGATTTAGGCAGTCTTTGGCTATTTTTGCTTTTATACCTCTTTCAATAGGTTAATACATACTTGATAATATCGAATTTTTTGTTATAAACGGCTTCAAAAAAGGAGACTTTCACCTTAGCAATTAATATGATGAACTCAGGAAGGGTAGAGGCAAAAAGGACTGAAGATGGAATTAAAATGTTTGAAATGCGGGTGTGAGAGAGCATACAAGTACGGACGGATGAAAGGACATCAAAGATACAGATGCAAAAACTGCAAGATACACGAAAACGACGCCGCGAGGCAAGCCGGAGAAAGATAAAATCTTGGCATTAATTCTATATTTATCGGGCTTATCGATGAA
>DGIE01000002.1 GCA_002393025.1 Holosporaceae bacterium UBA3830
TCCATAACCAGCCAAACATCCAATAAATAGATAATATATTATCTTTAGTAATATTTCAACTCCAAATGTGATATTAAATAATCTCATTTTATATTTATGGCTATCTGGCCACTTTCATAAAGTAGGACTGGTTGTGATAAGGTGTCTCAAACAAAAAATCAATGAGTTTTGAAAATTAAATTGGGATCGAATTTGCAGTCATATTTGAGGATAGCGAAGGCAGCAAGAAGAATCTTTTTCATAACAGCGACGATGATTTGCATTTTGGCTTTACCTCTGGCGAGTAATTTTTGTTTGTATCGATGAAACTGTTCACAGCATTGGATGGCCACAATAGCAGGAAAATACAAAGCATTGCGCAAAAAACTATTTCCGAATTTGGAGATTTTGGGTTTTTTGTGAACAGAAGTCCCAGATTCGCAAATACGAGGAGTAAGACCGCAGTAAACAGCCAATTGACGTGCGTTCACGAACTTATCAACCGACTGAACTTCAGCTAGAATAGCGATAGCGGAAATTTCGGCGATACCGTCAATTGATTGTAGATTCTCGAACTGTGTCTTTAATTTTTTATCAGAATTTATCAAATTGATGATCTGATTTACAATTTTTTTACGACGAAGTTCGAATTCGTTGAGAGTTTCCATCCAAACATTCTCATCAAGCTCACAAGTAGAGTGTTCGATGTGATTCTTGCATTGAGAAGATATTTTAGTTTGAGCGAGATAAGTTCTGTATAAAGAACAATGGATCGAACAATCGCTGAAGGTTTCTGATAATTCGGATCATTTGCTGATACAGAACCATATTCCGCAATTAATTGAGCGTCCTTCTTATCAGTCTTGATTCTGGATAGTCTAGAACGAGAAAAAGATTTGATTTTGAAAGGATTTACAACTTTCACGATAAATTTGTGATCAAACAAAAAATCCGCAACAGCTTCGGAATAACTTCCAGTTGATTCAAGAAAGCACTCAGCTTTCAGTGCATTACGCTTTTGAAGAAAATTCAAAATTTCTTTGAATCCCGCCAGAGAATTAGGAATAGTTTTTTCAAAGAAACGATTATTCTTCAAAAGAGCCAAAGAAATATCTTTTTTACTGACATCCATCCCTAAAATGCACCTTGACATAATCAACCTCTATCAACGAAAATTAACAAGCAGTGATGCCAAACATGTAAACGAAACGTACTGGAACCCAGTCGCTAAGATAAGGTCCGGCATTGCTGCTGAGATGAGGACTTTTCAGAAGCTCAGACTCAATAGTCTCGTTTTTAATACAGTATTCCGCATCTCCATTCTGAGACATAAGCTTCATATTACAGAACCTCTTCTCTCGAAGATACGTACATGTTTTTGTGGTCATTCGCTCCACCATTCAAGTTTTAAGGACTGGACATTTACAGAGCGAGATTTTCGAATTGGCGACAATAGAAAAAAGCATAAAATGCTTTTGAGAGCGAGCGAATGTAACCTCAGCGGTAGAGCATCACGTTCACATCGTGGGGTCTCAGGTTCGAACCCTGCAATGTCCACCAGCAACGTGACGTTGCATCCAGTTGTTTGATTTTTAAGGAAAATTCGGGAACTTTAAAAACATGATTTGCCAACTGTATGGAATTTATCGTTAATCCATATCAAGTTTGATGCGCATTTAAACAGTCTCCAATCTATATATTTTGTGAAAAATTTCTCTCCAAACGCAAAAAAATCTCCAAATTAGGGGAAATGGAGAATTTTGTTATTTCCGCTCAAATTTGAGATTTGAATCGACTTTTCACAAAATCATCAAAAATTTTTTCGCAAAAAACTACTGGGGTAGCGATTGATAGCAAAAACGAACTGCAAAATTCAAAAATATCAATAAGTTAAGAAAAACTACAAGAGAATCAGGTTTTTGGAAAAATGACTAAACAATAAGCAAATGCAGATATTTCAGAAAAACTATCTGTGGGGCAGAAGTTCGACCCTCCTTCGTAAACAACGCAAAAAAGGCGTAACAATATGAAAATTCATTTTAATCCTTCCTAAGGATATAGGAATGTTGGTTAAAAATTCAAGGCAGCATAAATACAGTCGCAATCAGTTTTAGGAATCAAAATCGGACGAAAAAAAATTCTGCCTAGTATTCACCACTTTCTAATCTGTAGTTGTGGTAAAAAAAAATTACAAAACTTGATTCCCGACAGAACAGCAAGAAACTCCTACACCTATGAATTCGCAACGAAACATACTCGACAAGATCCATCCCATCTTTTGAAGAAAAATTTTAAGATCTAAATTTTTGTACTTGAACCAATTAACTATCTGAATTCATGTTCCATTTGCGAAATAGATCAGTCCACGGATTTTTTCTTTCTTCATCGCTTTCTGAAGAGTCTTTGTTTTCAGAATAATTCCCTGAGAATCCTTCATAACAGATATCTTCCACAACCCGAACCTGTCTCTCTCGGTAATTTTGTCGGTAAACCTGCAATAAATTTGAATAATGATCAGCTTTTCTCTTATCTACATAACTAAGATTCTCTATTAATTTCTCTGCATCCTGAAGCTTATTACTTCCCAGCAGGTTATCTATTCTGTCACCAACCAACCATGTTGCTGTAACTACTTTTTCAGGTACTTTGAGCTCAGTTTTTATACTTCCATTTACGATCTTTTTCACCCAATCAAAGACATCCCTATTTTTTTCACTCAAATCATTGTTTGGTTCCGGATAACTACCTCTTTCAATAAAGCTATGGCTTGCTTCAACATAGTTACGACTTTTCCTGATCTCGTCTGGAGTAATACCAACAACTTGACCTGCCATAATTAGAATCAATAATAACAAAGTAAACCTCATATGACCCCCCAAACTCGACGTTTCCCGAATCAAAGATACAACCAACATAAACAAGCTATGAACTCTGGAAGAGTGCAATTTGTGATTATCTAACTACACTTTTTTCTTTAACAAAATATACTCTGCTTCATCATTTATGTTTCGTGAATCCAAATACTCCTTTTCGGACAGCACGACGAACGGAGCTTCACCGCATCTATGGGCATATCTCCAGACAATATCTTCACATGACTCACACATATCGTATTTTGTGAAAAAACGTATTCCCTCATCACGAAAAGTAATTTTATTCAGCGTAACGCAATACAACAAAATATTTTCAGAATGTACAAGCCTGTGAGCATTTTCTTTAAACCGAGCAACGGATTGAAATGCTGCAACAGCCTCAGAAAAACGTGCTACAGGAGTATTTCCCATAATAACCTTGACTTTATCCAAATTCGTGCGAGCAATTTGAGAAAGCTCCGCCGTCTCTCTCTCCACCAAAGAATGCTCCTCCAATGAGTTAAAATACCCCTTTAATCGATCTATGTACTCTACGTGGTACGTCAAAAGCCTTCCTTTTATCGCTTTCAAATAGACACTGAGTCCCTTTTTCTTTCCGTCACCCACCATAAGATTTAGTTTTTCTTGTAAACCATTACTCTGATAAAAATTTATTCCCGTTCCATCTAGAACGCTAGGTACTTCTGACACTACATCGAGAACAGACTGGGCCCATCTTTTTACACTGTCCGAGGAGCCTGTACCTTTATGAGCTTGGATCCGAGACAAATTGGAAAGAACGACGTTTAAGTTCTTTGCATTCAACGAATGATCTGGATAGATATAATCTATGAGCTCCTTAATCTCTAAATTAGGAACAGTTGAAAAGGGAAACATTCCACTTGCAATGACAACCATCTCCTGAGAAACAGAATCCTCGACGATTACAGTATTCTTTCCGTCACCTGCGTTAACCCTTATTTTGGGTGAATCAAGGTATTTAGCCAAAACCAAACTATCAACACCATCATTCACCCAACGACCAACGCGCATCGCCTCGGTTTGCACGCAGGCGCAAAATGCAAGCAAAAAGAACAGAAAAAAGCTACTTCCTGCTCTGCAGATAACTCGCTGCATCGATATCATCGTCTCCCCCTGCAGATTTAGGATTCGCAGCGACGGACATCAACTGCAAGCCATATGCACGCATATCTAATCGATCCCATGATGAACCAAAAAAATCACGCTTAGTTGAATCATTCATATCCTCCTGAAAATGAAGACAAAGCATAGCTAAACAATACTTGTATCCTAAGACCTCCTGGTACCCCCAATCTGCAACACTTTTTAAGGAACTTAGCGCATCATTCACCAATATTTTCCTTTCGGTACTGTCTTTTTCCAGAGCTTCCTTCAGTTGCATTTTAATACCATTAATGGCAAAGTAGGCATCATCACTAGTGAAATCTTCCCCCTCAGAAGATTCGCTGGTTTCCGCATAACTCTGATAACTTTGCAATAGTCGCTTCATCATATTAAGAGAAGTAGGAGACATGCTTCTAAACATATCAGCACTGATATCTGTCACACCAGCTTCAATAAGTCCTCCACTTTTTGTATGGTAAGATACATGCGGACTGGGCATTCCCACCGCGCTGACAATTCCAGTCACAAAAAATAATAACAACAACCCTCTCATAGCACCCTTCCCTATACACTCTAGGACAAATTATAACATATTTTTGGTAATAAACAACCTGTATCATAAATGTCTCACTTTAATAATCATCAAATAGAAGTAAGTGGCAAATTAATGTTGTGCCAAAAATTTGTAGTATATGTATGCATTTACTGATGAATCAAGTTGTTATGACGGCTACTGGCACAAATTTTATAATAATCAGTCTTTTTTTTGTTTTGACAAAAATATTAGATCCAACAAATATATGAAATTGTCAAAGAATACCCGCGCCTACTTTATCTAAATTAGAAAATTTTTATTGAAAATCTTTCTGAATCGAGAATGCTTTTGGATTTCTGTATGGTCAGCCAATTCTCATTTTTAAAGCAGGAATAGTTTCTACGCTTCCGTCTATACGTTTCCAGCCGGTTTTTATCGCCGTAATACCGTTCATTTTACAGTTGAATTTCTCGAAAATAGCCAGACAATCTATTATGTTGGTAGAACGGCAGGAAATCGTAAAATTTTTGATATCATTGACTTTCAAGGTATTTACAATCGCTTCGATTTCATTAGGCCATATCATGTCATGAAAATCGATAAGGTCTTTTCCGATCTTTCTACTCTTCTGATAAGCTTCATAAACTGCGTAATTTGTGCCGACTTTACACGTCTCAAATGGCTGCTCGAATTCCGCAATGTAAAGTGGTGATTTTTGTTCATTTTTTAAGCTCTCTGCGTACATAATTGTCTCCATGTCTAATCGTGTTGTAATATAACTCCTTTTGTTTAATTATCAAGTTAATTCTTTGTTTTTATTGAGTTTTTTTTTATTTTTCTGTAATCTTTTAATACATCTTCATAAGTTCAACGACGATTTCAGGTTCGAAAAGATCTTTTTCGAATCCATAGGCTTCCATCATCGCTTGATCGTTGTGTTGATGAACATCGTGTAATTCCAGAGGCATAAACATTTCGTTACATAAATCAGCTAAATTGCTGTCGGGGAGGGAGCAAAGCACACTTCTTCAGTTTTCTGCTCACTTAGGTTTGTTTTCTCCTCTTACGCTGTGTTTTATGTTGCTTGATTTTTCTTTTTGAACTTTTTTCTTTCTTCTCTTTTTTTAAGAACGATTCTTGTAATCTTTTTTGAGCCCGCTTCAACAATTGTTGATCAATTTCTTTAATACCCAATATTCGGTTTAGATTATCTTCTAAAGATCCCTTAACTTCTAAACTATATTTTTTTATTAATATCGTTTTATAATAATTTTCGTATTTTTCAAGACCTGAATCTGTAGACATGATTCGGGCAAGCTCTAAAAATGGTAAGCACAAATCAGGATAATGTAGCAACATTGTCTTAAATAGATATCTGTAATCTTCTGTATGGAATTTGCTTATACATTCGTAAGCCACATATAAACACTCATCAAAATCTGAGACTTTAATCGAATAAATCTTTTCAAAGGTGTTAGCACATATGTTGAATACACTTTCACCTTGAAAAGCAATTGGCTTAAAACAATTAAAAAAAATATTACTTTCTCCGTCTTGAAGAATACTCCTGGAGAACTGTTCATCATCAAATACGGATAAATTATTGTCCAACTTCAACAGAAAAACATCGTATAACGTAGATCCAGTTTCATACAGCATTCGATGTGATTTTATGAATTTTGTCCGGCTGCCCTTTCCTAAATGACGCTGTATTACGCGCTTGCTAATAGACTTCGCTGAAAGGGGATATTCAACATCAGTCACATCTTTTGTTGGCAGCCCATCTTTTTGATCTGATGCATCAATTGGTATGAGCGCTCCCACAAAATTGCTTCCTGCTTGCTCTATTACTTTTTTTTGCCATTGCGGTGCCTGAGATGTGTGAGATCCATGATGTGGCAATATCAGAAAATTTACATTTTTCAACAGGGAATGCGAATTTTTCGTTGCAGCTAACGTCGCCCCTGTTGCATCACCAGTAAAAAGAACAACATTTTTCAAGTAATTTAAACAAAATACCAGACTTTGCGCATTGGCAGACTTGTTAGTTATTCCCAATTTCGGTCTCAAAAACATAAAACCGTTACCATCGGAGACGTCTAACGCTTTTTTTAGTACGTTTTCAATTTCATCGAAACCGCTGATTTCTATACCATTCTTATTGCACTGGCATTTCTGTTTATTTGTGTCTACAGAAAATACGTCCACACTTATGGCCTCTTTTGCTAAGCTTGTCCTGATACAATCTATAAAAGATTTCGCTTTAGGCATTTGTCCGCCACCAACAATTATCGAAATATTTTTTTCTAACTTATTTTTGACTTCTCCCAAAAAATTGCTCAGATAGTTGTAATGATCTGTATGTGGATGAGTAATAACGCAAGCTGAAATAGTAGAATCACCTAAAAAAGATTTAACATTCTTTCCGACAGCATCCCAAAAATTCCACCAACTTTTATTAATAGAACCGCAATCCACGACAATAACTTTATTCTTGTTTGCATTTTTTATCAAAAAAAACGCTCCCTGTCCCACATTGAAAGAAGCAACCAACATTCCATTTTTGCAAAAATGATAAGGAATTTCTTTATTTCCTAGAGACGGTGGTGATGACGGCAAAGAATCACTATAATGGCTGTCAGATGTCGAGGAAAAACCACCATACTCGTAAAGAACCCTCTTTACAGACTCCATAGCAGAAGACTCAACAACATATCCCCATAGGCAGATTATGAAAACAGTAAGTTTTAAATGCATCCCTACCTAGATGTGATTTTAACTATACCAGAACAAAACATTCTGTAAAATTTCTTGCAAACACGTTTATCCTCTCTTGTTTTTAATGAGGGAATTTTCGCCCTAAACAAATCGAGCAGCAAATACATCATCTCTCGATTACGATAGCAAGCAATTTTATTGAGTCTTTCGGGATTCCCCTTTATAGTGAAGCTTATCAAATGGTTAACTATGAAATCCATATCTGACTTAGCTTTTATCTTTTCCAATGCAATATCAAAAGCTTCAGAGTATTCGTTTCTCTTTGCCAACGATGCTATTTTCAGCAAAGTATCCAAATTCTCCTCCGTCTCTGCCATACGCTTGTATTCATTCACGCGAGGAACGGCTTGGAACGAAGATGGCTCAGTGCTCACTTTGGTAACATACGGAAACATAGAATAAACGGTTCCGTCCATACACCAAAAAACTACCAATCCACAAAATATTTTTTTCATCATCATACACCTCCGAAGCTATGGTATTATATTGTTGTTTTAATGTCAAATCTTTAGCTGTTTTTATCATACAATCGTTTCCTCCTGTTCCTTCCACAATAGAGGAATCTTGTTCGTAAGAATTTGTTGAGTTGAAACATTTTTCGGCATCCAACCTTCCATGATACGCTTTTTGAGTTTTGGACTCAGGAAATTAAACTGCAGAATTGCTCGAAAATAGCGAGGCGAGATTTTATTGAGTTTGCAGAATTTCGCTTGGTTCAGTCCGGGATTTTCGATCAATCGTTTCTGTAAGATGTAAGCCTTAACCAAGATTTTCGAGAGAGGCGTAACAATGTTTTTATCGTCAGGTTTTGAATAATACGCTTTTTGTCCTTTCTTGAGATTAATTCGGAGAGGCACGAATACCTCCTGCTGCAGTGATTCCATGAGATCTCCTTTCAATTAGCTAACTGAGTTAATAGAGGATCAAAGCCATCTAAGTTTAAATTGATTTTTAGTCCGTCTTCCTTAACGATGACGTTGTTTACGAGCATGTCCACGATTTTCTTTTGCTCGGCTTGATAGAGATAACGCCAGACTGAATTCAGATTTTTCAGAGCCGCAAGGAGCTGTGTCTTGTTGATCTTTTTGTCTTCTTCAGCCAAGCGATTTAAATGCATGATGACTTCGGGTGATTTCAGGATTCGGACAATTTCAGAGACCACTTGTTGTTCGATAGGTTCGGCAGGGAAACTTGATCGAGGTGCTGAGCAAGATTTGAACTTGATGTGGTTGTAGCAGGTGTAATAGCGGTAGCGCAGATTTTTCTTGTATGTATAGGTCTGTTTCATCGAGCATCCGCAATCGCAGCATTTGATTAAGCCAGATAAAAATGACGGGCTTTGAGATTGTTTTTTTCGCCGACCCGGTATCGATTTTGCTTTGAAAATTTCCTGAACTTTATCCCAAGTTTCTTCATCAATTATGGCTTCATGCTCACCCGGATAAACATTTCCCTTGTGAGTAACGCAGCCTTTGTAATACGGATTTTTTAGGATTCGTTGAATGTGTTGCGGAGAGAAAAGACTGCCTCTTTTGGTTTTGATACCGGCATCATTGAGCGCGTGAGCGATTTCGAAGTAGGATTCAGTCTTCAAAAACTTTTCAAAAATTAATTTTATCAGTCTTGCATTTTCTTCATTTATAACGAGTTTTCTGTCTTTAACATCGTAGCCCATCGGTGGATTACCGCCCATCCAAAGACCCTTTTTGAGAGAGGAGGCGAATTTATCTCGTATGCGTTCTCCCGTCATTTCTCTTTCGAATTGAGCAAAGCTGAGCAAAATGTTCAGCATAAGCTTCCCGGATGAATTTGAAAAATCAAACAGAGAGCGCGATAAACGGTCGATCTTGTAAACCACGACCATGTCGACCAAGCCGGCTTCAATGTCAGCAAATAATTCTTTCAAAGCCGGACGATTCATATTGCCGCCGGAAAAACCTCCGTCATCGTAATGTTTTGAAATCAACCTCCAGTTCTCATGAATCTGACTCGCGATGTAATTTTCTCCAGCCAATCTTTGTGCGTCTAAGCTGTTGAACTCTTGCTCAAGTCCGTCTTCACAGGATTTTCTCGTGTAAACAGCACAACGAATTATTTTTTGCTCCATCATACATTTACTCCGAAAAACTTCAGTCCATTCCATTTTGTTCCGGTGATTTTGTTGGCGATTGCCGAGAGAGATTTAAAAACATCGCCCTCATAAGCGAATCCATCATCGACTACAAGCACTTCGTAAGTCTTATCGTGATATTCTTTAACGATTTTCGTTCCGATCTGAGGCTGGAACTTCTTTTTCTTCTTGCTTTTGAGTGAGGTCGTCTTTGCTTGCTCTCTGATTTTTTCTTCAGTAGCAGGATCAACTCCGCCGTAAGCAAGCTCCTGAATCTTGTAAGCTACTTTCGAAATCATGTGCTGACGACTCGAAACTTCAGGTTTGTAGTCAAAAAACTTGTTCCACATATTACGCAGGGAATTCTCGTCCATGCTCTGTAGCGCAACGATTTGCTTGATTATGCTTAAATCATTTTTAGTATTCGGAATCATAATTACTTCTCCAATGGGTCAATATTGTTGGTGCTATTACCCCTCCAAATCCGAGAGAAGTCAAGCCGGTAATGATGAGTTTTTTCTCCAATTTCAGTGTTTTTCGAATTGGTGTAGAGGACTATGGCTTCGTAGATTATTTTTGCCAACTTTTCCGCTTTATCGTTTGTGATTTTCTTCCGCATCGAACACCTCACAGCAACACGTTACCTGAAATTACGTAGACCTTTTTGTTACCGTCAGGCGTCCATTTTTGCTGACGATAATCTCCGTTGTGATCTTTCAATAGGAATCCTTGATCAATTAACAGCGAAATTACGGATTTTCGGTTGAAGTTCTTGCATATTTCTTTTTGAAACACGGATGGTGAAACAAAAAAAGTAACTTCATCTTTATAAACGCGTTTGTATCCAGCCATGTTGACGATTTTCTGATCAGAGTAGCCATCGAGATCGAAAAATCTACTGTGTCCGTGCAATTCGAAGAAAGATTTAACTTGATCGATGATTTGTCGATTTTCGTCATCACCAACTCCGTCTTTATCCTCAAGCCATGAATTAAAACAAGCCACAGCAGAATTGTACGAAGTTTCGGGTTTCCAGCATACAATGCCGTATTTGATTGCTAATTCGCCGGCGAACCCAACTAACATGAATCTCTCGAAAGCACGCATATCTTGTCCTTCGGCGTTTTTAGGAAGATACATGGACTTCAATCGAAGAAACTCCTCTTTATATGAATCTCTGATATCAGCTTGATGATTCAACACGTGCTTGATGAACTCAACGGAGGCGATGCCGTAATATTTAGAAGTGTTTTCTCGCAAATAATCGGAGAATTCTGCTCCGTCTTGAAATCCCATAAGATTTTCAAAAATACCGCAGCTTTCTTTGGAGGCTTTCGCTGGGATGTTTAATAATCGAACTTTCTGTCCGGCTTTGGAAGTCTTGCTGTCCTCGGCCATGTGAGAACTAAGATCAACTTCACCGCTGGAAAGAAAGATCAAAGTCCAAGAATAGGTCTCTCTCGCGTTGCAGTTTTTATCGAGCCTTTTCTTGCCCTGCCCATTGGCGAGCATGTATGCGACGTCGCCTGCTTTTGAGGGAGATATCTCGGAAATTTCATCGAGAATAAGCAACGAATCATTTCTTCTGAACGCAATGT
>DGIE01000034.1 GCA_002393025.1 Holosporaceae bacterium UBA3830
CCGTTGCACACGATGTCGTACTGGTATGCCTTGATTTCCAACGGATCCATGTTTTGCAGAGCATCCATTCCGCCCTGAGGCATAGAGAACGGATTGTGCGAAAACTCGATTTCACCGGTGTCTTCATTCATCTCGTACATCGGGAAATCCACAACCCAACAGAATTCAAAACTGTCCTTCAGTAAGTGCAGATCTTCTCCCAGCTTCTGCCGGACTTGTCCCGCCAACTTGCTCGCTTTATTTTTGGAGTCGCAAACGAAGAAAATCACTCCGTCGCCGTCGAGATGGGTGCGGTTTTTTAATTCGGCTAACTGTTCCGGCGTCAAGAATTTCGCGATCGGTCCCTTGACGTTATCTCCACTGTAGGTTACATACCCCAATCCCGGCATATCCAAGGACTTTGCCCAGTCATTGAGCTTGTCGAAATAGCTGCGTGGCTGCTTGTCAGCATCTTTCGCTGCGATTGCCCGAACGACTCCACCTTTTTTCACGGTGTTAACAAAAACAGTAAAGCTCGACAGCTCGAAAATGTCACTGACATCCTCGACAATAAGAGGGTTTCTTAAATCAGGCTTGTCAGATCCATAGTGCAACATCGCATCGGCGTAACTGATGCGGCGGAAAGGATACGGCGAAACTTCTTTGCTCGAATATTCCTTGAAAATTTCGTAAATGACAGGCTCGATCACCGCGAAAACGTCATCCTGCGTGCAGAAAGACATCTCGAAATCGAGCTGGTAAAACTCTCCCGGAGAACGATCGGCGCGGCTGTCTTCATCCCTGAAACACGGTGCGATCTGGAAATATTTATCGAATCCTGCGATCATCAGCAGCTGCTTAAACTGCTGCGGAGCTTGCGGTAATGCGTAAAACTGCCCTGGATGCAGTCTGCTCGGAACAAGAAAATCTCGTGCTCCCTCAGGCGAACTTGACGTCAAAATCGGCGTGTTGATTTCTAAAAATCCCTGTTTTTTCATCTTTTCGCGAATGGACGAAATCACCTGAGATCTCAGCACGATATTTTGGTGAATTTTCTCTCGACGCAAATCGATAAAACGATATCTCAAACGAGTATCTTCCGACAAATCCGAGACGCTGCTGACCGCCATCGGTAAACTTTCGACATAAGACAAAACAGTGAATTTATCGATGCGTACCTCGATTTTTCCGGTAGGTTTTTCCGGATTGACCGTTTCAGGAGATCTCCGAATAACCTCACCTTCTACCGTAACAATGCATTCCAAGCGAATTTTCTCCACTTCGGGAAAGGCCGCACTGTTCGGATCAACCACACACTGAGTAATTCCGTAGTGATCGCGCAGGTCAATAAACAACAAATTTCCGTGATCTCTTTTCTTATGAACCCATCCTGATAATTTAACAACACTTCCGACGTTCGCTTCTCTCAATTCACCGCAGTTATGAGTCCTATACATTTTAACCTCTATAAAAATCGTAATATTATCTAAAAAATCAGGCTGTTTTTCAATAGATTTTTAGTACAGCAAAATCGTTGATTCAGCAGAGAATATAACTAGTTTGAATTTATCATAAATATCTCTTATACTGGCCTGTATTTTAGGAGAAAATTTATGAAAAATTTAGCATTAATTTTTGGATTAGCCACAATACTGCTTTCGGACGTAAACGCAATGAAGCCTGCTGAACAATCTAAAAACGCACAGGAAAGAATACCTATCGCTCTGTATACGGTAAATCTTCAACCTCCGGTCGAAGTGATAATGTTTCCTTCTGAAGAGAAAGTGAAACTAGGAGGATTAATGGCTCGGGAAATAAATCTTAGTTGTAGCAATTACAATGGACTGCCTGTTTATGCACCCATTCGTATCCGCTATGACATGAGTTTGAACGAAGTAGTGAATTCTCTTTGCGAATCATTCCATGTCGAGGGAATCGAATGCCGTGAAGGGTCCATGCCGAAAAAAGATTTTGAAAAAATGTTTCCATTTTTTTCACAAAGGCTGTAGTTGAAAATTCTAAACGGAAACTAAATATGAGGTTTCCGTTTTCTCCGTATCCATTCTCTAACAAAACCTTTCAACGCTACAATCCCGAGAGTGGGCTTGAAGGATTCCTCAACAATCCAAAATTAACTAATCCTTAACCTTTAAACTTTTTTGATGGGAGAACAGTTATAAATAATTACCATGAAAACTTGCCAGGTTTACAGCCAAATGGCTGCATTTGTCCAATTTTATCAGCAATTATTGTTTGAAATTTTTTAAAACTACGATATATTCCAGACGTAAGTATTGGATGCGGGATAACAATGCAAGAAAAAGTTCGGAAGTCAAAAAGTGGTTTGCGTGGGTTAACAAGACTTTATGCTGTCCAGGTGATGTATCGCCAGGAATTCGAAAAAAAGCCGCTGAAAAAGATCATTGACGAAGCCAAGTCAAATCCTGAAATACTGATTAGCGATGAAATTTCCTTAAATGAAATTGATGCAGAATTTTTCGAGGAGTTATTAGTGAAATCGAAAGTTCATCAGAAAGAAATAGATGAATTGATCGAAGAAAATGTTGCCAGCAGTTGGTCTTTTGATCGTTTCGATAAAGTTATGCAGGCGCTACTTCGTTTGGGGGTTTGCGAGATTTTATTTTTCGAAAACATTCCCGTTAATGTAGTTTTTAACGAATATGTGGAGATAGCAAAAGCCTTTTTCAGAAAAAGTGAAGTATCGTTTGTTAACGGAATATTAAACGCGATTTCAAAACGGCGGACAGTTGCCCAAACTTCCTGATAAACTTGCTCTTTTCTATTGACCTTTTGATATAAAACAGGTAAAAAGGCAGAGTATGGCGAGTGTAGCTCAATTGGCTAGAGCGCCAGATTGTGGCCCTGGAGGTCGCTGGTTCAATTCCAGTCACTCGCCCCATTTAATTTTGGAGAAAGAATTGAGCGGTTTCAATTATGATGAGTTAGTTCAAAAAGCTCTGGTTTCTGTGGTGAAAGAAGTTCTCTCGGATGTTGCTGTCAGCGGGTTGTCGGGAAATCACCATTTTTATATCCGATTCAGAACGGATCATCCGATGACACGAGTTCCTGGATTTTTAAAGGAACGTCATCCGGAAGAGGTAATGATTGTTCTGCAGCATCAGTTCTGGAATTTAAAAGTTTCAAATGACGGGTTTTCCGTGGAATTGAGCTTTAACGCAATCAGGGAGAGTTTGTTTATTCCGTTCAACGCGTTGACGGCTTTTGTCGATCCTTCCGTGAAATTTGCCTTGCAATTTACTCCAAGGTTTAACGGTGGTGATCCTGATCCGGAAAAGCCTAAAGTTTCAGTGTTGAAGAATGAGGAAACTTCATCGAAATCGGAAGATAATATAATCAGATTTGACAGTTTCAGAAAGAAATAGGACGGTAGAGTCTGTTCTTTTTTACAAAGGATGTTTTTCGTCGAGGGCTAGCTTGGTCACTGCTCGGATTCATCGCTGATTCCCCAGAGGCTCTCTTTTGGAATCCAGCCTTTTATTTTATTGATATCGACTTTTATCCAAGAATCCCGTTTCTCCAGAACACGGACTATTACGTTTTTTTCCAATTTCGCGATGGGATTTGATTCGGAATCTCTTTTGTAAAGCAGTGCATTGTCCTTTATCACAACAGCGGTATTTCTACCGGAAATCATATTTTTGTGCATCCAGCCTTCCGTATTATCGAGGTATTTTACTTTTCTCCAATGCTGAAACTCCGCCACCAACATCATCGGAAGTCCTGCTCTGAGAAATACCCAGCTAATAGGGAATTCATCTCCCGGACCTACACGCATATTGATTTTCGATGATTTAAGACTGACGAATTGCTTCGCTTCAATCGTTCCATGGAACAGACATAAAACTAAAATCACACCGAAAAACCTTTTCATCATACTTGATCTACATAAAACGAGGAAATAATAACATAATCTCAGACAAAACAAATAGTTATTTACGAATCTTTGTTTCCGTTTTGAAATGTTTTCGGCAAACGGATATATATTTTTCGTTTCCACCTATATCAACTTGCTCTCCTTTTACGATTTTATTTCCGTTTTCATCGATTCTCATATTCATAGTGGCTTTTTTACCGCAAAAACAAACGGTTTTGAGTTCAACTATTATGTCGGCAATTGTCAGGAGCCTTTGGCTTCCCTCAAAACTATTGCCTTGAAAATCCGAACGTAATCCGTAAGTCAGCACCGGAATATTCAAAAAATCAACGACATCGCTCAGCTGATCCACTTGTTTTGCTGTTAAAAATTGTGCTTCATCGACCAGTACACACGAAATATTCTTTGCTCCCTTTGCATAACAAAAAAAATCGAAATCTTTGTCGTATGTCATTGCATTTTTCTGAAGTCCAATTCTGGAGCATACCACTCCCTTTCCGTAACGAGTATCTATGGCATTCGTAAAAATTACTGTTCCCATCCCTCGTTCGTGATAATTGTGATCTGTTTGCAACAAAGATGTAGTCTTGCCCGCATTCATTGCGGCGTAATAGAAATATAAACTCGCCATAATCCTTCTTTCCTTTGAGAAACTTTAGCATATTCTTTCTAATTTTTTTAGCAGATTCTGAGCGAAATTTTTTTGATTATTCGAAATTTGTTTGTTTTTGTAAAAAAGGGCTTTTATATTGAAATAATATTTTTTTGGAAGGAAATATGATGAAAAATTTATTGATAATTTTTATTCTTTTTGCGGCTCTGTTTTCGAGCGCGAATACGATGACGCCCAACTCATTCGTAAATCACCAAAGGTTTGTTCCGAGGTCGAGATATAAACTCAGAGCGACAAGATCAATACCTGTTGCAAAATATGAGGTCAGAAATCCGACATTCCATGTTGTATTAATACCGGAATGGCATCAAGTCGTTTTTCAAAATCGAGTCTTTTGGGAAGAAATTCATCTCAAAGGCTCAAGGTATAACGGCATGCATCTTTATGCTTCTTTGCATATTCGCTATGACGCACCGCCAAATTCAGTTATTGATTCTCTTCGCGCATCTTTTCATCCGCAAGAGATCACGTTTCATGAAAGATTCATAACGATACTGGATTAATTTCTACGAATTTGAAAGATAGTCCCTGCTTATACGGATAAGTTAATCTATTTTAAGCAGGGGAATTCCCATTAGAGAATATTTCCTTTTGTTTTCGGTTCCTTTTATCATGGATCTGAACAGGGGTATTCTTCCGAATAATCTTACTTCGTAGTCTAATAAATATCCTGACTTACTAAGGTGATTTCCTTTCTCGATGCTTAAAACGGTAAAACCTGAGATTTTAATCTTGTCTTCTTCGATGAATACTTTCAAAACGGGAATCGCACAAAACAGATAAATCCAGCGATAATATCCATTAGACTGCACAACTTGTAGAGACTTATGCTTATATTTCAAAAAACTCAATATCTCCGGCTTAAACCAGCTTGCTCCCCACCAATGAATTGTATGAGTCCGGGAATCGATGCAGTTAGGTGTAAATTTTTCCCTAAACCGAAACGGAATGAAAGTTCTTTCCGGATAAACTTTAATATCAGGGTATTCTACAACCTTCTGCTCGGCACGATTCTTAAATTTCTGTACCGAATATAGTTTTCGAAAAGCAAAATCAAATAAATCCGGCATGGAATAGATAGGTATCCTCCAAATATCCTTTTCGTAAATCTTCATAATGAATTCCAGGACCTTGTTGTGCTTTTTTGCTCCCAAAATAGCAGGTTCCACGATATCTCTTTTTCCATCGACAGCGTTATCTTGCATACCCACAAAAGCAGGATCATTCAAAAAGTTATCAAAATTTTTTAAA
>DGIE01000059.1 GCA_002393025.1 Holosporaceae bacterium UBA3830
TCGTTAACTTTTTGTGTGCTTTTGATATGTGATTGTCTATAACATTTCCGACTCTGTTTTTTTGTCGGAATTGATTTTGTCTATCTAAGCCTATGTTATACTGCTAAGATATTTCTCACATTTTTTCTGCAAAGGTTGTTTTTGAATTCATCGGTAAACTGCCGTTCACTTTCTTGAGAAAATAACTTCAAAATCCTACAACAAATGGCTGATTTGTCTTTATAGCGATACTCCTAACAAAAGAGAAAGTTAACATTCTACTAATTTAACTGTTTGTTAACCTTTGGCACGCGACGTGCCCTCTGGCCCTCCCTGGGCAAAATAGCACAAAATTGTTAAAATTTCCTTAATTTTGAGAAGTTAGCAAAAATTTTTAGCATCAACAACCGCCTGCACGGGCTCCGTGCTTAACTTTTTGTGTGCTTTTGATATGCGATTGTCTATAAAAGGACTCGCAATAGCGGTGATTATCGTCGCTGCAATTCTGGTGCCTTATACCATGCATCATTTCAAATGGATGCACGCTTAGTTCGATAAAATCAGCGCTTCTGTTAACAATTCTCCTCTCCGTTCTGCGTCACTTTCGCGCTGATCGAAGCTCGCAGGAAGTCGTCGATTTCGCCGTTGAGGATTGCTGAGACGTTACCTTTTTCGAAATTCGTGCGCAGATCTTTGACCATCTGATAAGGCTGCATGACGTAGGAGCGGATTTGATGTCCCCAGCCGATTTCGTTTTTGACATCCTGGTTTTTGTCTTCCTCGCGCTTGCGAAGCTCCAGCTCGTACAGCCGCGACTTCAGCATATCGTAGGCGATCGCGCGATTGCGGTGCTGGGATCTGTCGGTTTGACACTGCACAACGATTCCCGTCGGAATGTGAGTAATTCTCACTGCGCTATCGGTTTTGTTCACGTGCTGACCTCCTGCGCCCGAGGCTCTGTAGGTATCTATTCTCAGATCGCTTTCGTTGATTTCGACCTTGATCGCGTCATCCACGACAGGATAGACCCAAATGGAGGCGAAGCTTGTGTGACGCCGCGCATTTGAGTCAAAAGGCGAGATTCGAACCAACCGATGGATACCCGATTCGCTCTTCAGCCATCCGTAAGCTTTTGCGCCCGTGATTTTCAGCGTCGCGGATTTTATTCCTGCCTCCTCGCCCTCGCTCTCTTCAAGGATTTCTATTCCGTATCTGTGAGATTCTGCCCAGCGGAAATACATTCGCATAAGCATTTGCGCCCAATCTTGTGCTTCAGTTCCGCCTGCACCCGAATGAATTTCAAGATAGCAGCTATTCTGATCAGCCTCTCCCGAAAAGAAACATTCCAGCTGGTAAACCTGCATGTACGACGCCAATTTCCTCAGCTGTTGTTCTGTTTCTGCGACTAATTCCGCCTCGTTTTCGGATTCCGCTAGCTCCAACATCTCTTTGAGATCCGAAAACTTCGACTCGGCATTTTCGAAACGAGTTAATTCCTCTTCGGTCTCGGATTTCTGACGCAAAATATTCTTCGCCTTCTCCTGATCATTCCATAGATCGTTGGACAAACTTTGCTGATTCAGTTGCTCGAGTTTGGATTTTAGCTTACTCGGGTCAAAGAAACCTCCGCAATAGAGACAGAGACTTCTCAATCGATTCGCAAACTTTTCTCGTTTCTTCTTTCATGATTTTACGCCTTTTTCAGTGCCTCATCTCGCGTGGTTGCAGTCGAGAGTTCTTTCATTTTTTTATTCGGCTTTTTCACGAACATCATTGCAATCGCAGCTATAAAAGATATCGCAGAAATTACAATGAAGGTCCATTCAGATCCGTAACGCGTCCAGAACTCTCCCGTGAGAACGTTCGAAATACACATTCCCAAGCAACAAACGAGGTTAAAAATACCAATGGAAGTTCCCTTAATCTGAGGAGGTGAGTAATCGGAAACCATCGCGTAGAAAGTTCCTTGGGTCGCACCATAGTGAATTCCGTAGATTGCTGCTCCCACAACGACCATCCAATAACTGCTAGCCAAAGCTAAAATGATACAAGATGCTAACATCATGCAGAATCCGAAAGCCAAGAACAATTTTCTGTCGTGCCGGTCTGACCAATTTCCGACGATTCGCGAAGTCGGAGAGTTAAACAAATAAATCACCGTTAAAATCAACGGAGCATATTTCACATCTAATCCTAAGTCCTGGGCTCTGTAAACCAAAAATGATTCGCTGTACCTCGAGCACATGAAGACGAAGACCACGAACATGTAGTACCAAAAGTGAGATCCCAACTGCTTCACGTCAGCTCGCTTTATGGGAAATCCTTTTCTGGATTTCAAACTTTGAATTTTCGGCTCTTTGATTCCGAAATAAATTAATCCGACTGCAATAAAAATAGGGACAGCCGCGCCCACATAGACCATTCTTAACACCAACTCAGATGTTCCGAAGTAAGCCAGCGCCCAAAACGTAAATATGGATCCGATCATCGATCCCAAGAACGCGAAACTCTGGCGAATTCCGTAGCTTGCACCCTTTAATTCTTTCGGAGCACAGTCGGCAATTAATGCGTCACGAGGAGTATCTCTGACTCCGTTTGTAACTCTTTCTAACAGCTGAGCTGCGGTGTAAAGTCCCAATCCGTTGCAAACGGCAAACATCGGTTTGGCAAAAGCTGCACAAAGATATCCAAACAACATGAGGACTTTTCTTTTCCCGATGTAATCACTGAGAATTCCCGAAAACATCTTTACTAGATAGGACAAAGCTTCTGATAATCCACGGATATATCCCATCGCGGCAGGAGTTCCTCCTAAAATGTTGATAATAAATTGTGGTGAAAAAGCCGTAACCACTACCGAGGCAATATTAGAAAAAAAACTGACAATTCCGACTATCCATATTGTACGAGGCACCTTCGGAGTAGCCGAATCGCTTTCCGCTTCCTTTAACATCTCATTTTTGTCAACCATCTGAAGTTCCGTAAGTTAATTACAGTGCTTTTCTATCACAAAACCAGCATCTTTAATAGGCAATTTTTTTAATTTTTTACTCGGGTTTTACTGTTATCAAATCCTATATTTTGATATATTCAAAAGATAGAGTGGTTGGACATAGAAGATCGCGAACTCGGTCAGGTCCGGAAGGAAGCAGCCGTAGTGAACACCCTGTGGGTCAACTGCTCTCAGTCGAGCGGCGTTTAGTTTGCCGTGATCGCTTTTTAGTATGGGTAAGTTATGTACGTTCCTTTAGCTAATAAATACAGACCGCAAAAATTCGCGGATGTGGTGGGGCAAGATATTGTCGTAAAGATTTTGACTAAGGCAATTCTAAAGGATCGTGTTGGGCATTCCATTTTGTTCACAGGAACGCGCGGAGTAGGGAAAACCACTCTTGCAAGAATTCTCGCAAAGACATTGAGATGCGAAAATCGTCAACCAAATGAATACGAACCTTGCGGTAAATGCGAATCGTGTGTAAATTTTTCGAAAGACAATCAGATTGACGTCATCGAAATCGATGCCGCGAGCAATACCGGCGTGGACGACATGCGTGAAATCATCGAATCCTGTCGCTATAAACCGACAACGGGAAAGTACAAGATTTTTATCATCGACGAGGTCCACATGCTTTCCAAGAGTGCATTTAACGCTCTCTTGAAAACATTGGAAGAACCTCCCGAACACGTGAAATTCCTGATGGCAACAACAGAAATCTATAAAATTCCGGAAACAATTCTATCAAGAGTTTTGCGATTTGATTTGAAAAACGTCGACAGTGTTTTAATCGCGCAATATTTATCAACAATTTGCAATCAGGAAAATATTTCGGTCGGAGCAGAAGCTTTGTCTCTTGTCGCGCGTTTTGCGAACGGGTCCATCCGTGACAGTCTTTCTATCTTGGATCAAATTTTGAACGTCGCGGATAACAATTCTCTTTCAGCAGAACAAGTTCGTGAAGTGCTCTGTATTTCTGACGACGGTGATTTGCTCGAGCTGTTTGCTCTGCTTATGTCTTCAAATTTAAAGGATTCCGTAAAAAAGTACCGCGAGATAATTTCCAATGATATTTCTGCAAAAGCTATTCTGTCTCGCCTGATGGATTTCGTCTATTTCGTAACTTGTGCTAAATCGAATTTGCAAATCCCCGACAAAAATTTGTCTGAGGATTCGGAAGATAAATTGAGAGAAATTGCGCAGAATGCAAGCCTGTCGTCTCTGTCCAGAATTTGGCAAATGTTAGTTAAAGGGGCGGATGAGATAAAAATCTGCGATCGGCAGGAAATTGCATTGGAAATGCTACTGATCCGAGTAATTTATGCGTCTCATTTGCCGGATCTTGATGAATTTTTGAAAAAATTAAAAGTGAACTCTTTTAAAGTATCGGAAAATACGGAAAATCATGATATAAATTCCCAGGCAGACGAGTCGGGATCCCTGTTGGAAGAGGCGATGAGATCGTTTCCGGGTGCTAGGTTGAAATAATGGAGAAAGCGGATGAATAATTTTTCGGAATTGATGAAGCAAGCACAGAAGATGCAAGAGAAATTAATGGAAGCTCAAAACAAGGTAAACGAAATATCTGTTGAGGGCATCTCCGGTGGTGGAATGGTCGTAATAAAAGTCAACGGTAAATATGAAATCCAAAGTTTGGTCATCGATCCGAAGTTGATGACACCTGAAGATGCGACCATGGTTGCTGACTTAGTCATAGCCGCCTACAACGATGCCAAAAAGAAGGTCGAAGATCAAATCTCTTCCAATATGGGAGGAATCTTGCCTCCGGGAATGAAGTTGCCGTTTTAGGTACCCATCAGCATAGCTTGTGGTTCTGCGTATGTGCCTGTAGGCTTGCTTACTGGCATTCGCCTTGGGAGCGTACCATAATCTGATCGAGTGGCTTTTACTTAACTTACTACCCATAAATGGATTACCCATTTCCGTCGTTGGTTAACTTCTTTCCGCATCTTCGCTTAACTGATCCTTCATATATCTGGTTATTTTTTGTATTCTTTCCTACCTTATCTACATAATACTTTCTACACCAGAACTCCCCGTTCCTATGCCTGTACTTCAAATTTTTCCATTTCTCATAAATTAACAGACTACTTTTCCCTTTTATAGCGATACTCCTAACAAAAGAGAAAGTTAACCGGGAAGGTCCCGGTGCCAATATTATGGGTGATGAGTGCTCCTATCCGACGGTTTGCCCTGTGTATCTAAACCAGTTTTTGTGATTTGTTCGGCATACTGTCATGTAGTTGCACTGTCCAAAACACCGCCAGCACCCGTCTGTAAAAAAACATAAAAAAGTTAA
>DGIE01000027.1 GCA_002393025.1 Holosporaceae bacterium UBA3830
GATATTATGTAGATACGGTAGGAAAAAATACGAAAAAGATAGCGGAATACATAAAGAATCAGTTAAGAGAAGATGCGGAAAGCAGTCAATTAACGATGGAATTAGACCCATTTATGGGTAGTAAGTAAAGGTCGCACGGTCAGATCAGGGTACGCCCTTAAGGCGGAAGCTAGTAAAGAAGCCTTATAGGCGCATATGCAGAACCACCAGCTAAGCTGCTGGGTACCTGTTTGGAAAACTCGTCTGGAATTTAAGGATATGAATGGTGATATTCAAATTCTGGATATAAAGAATGATCATTTCTATAACATCCAAGATGTCGTTAAAATCTTACTGATGAAAGGGATTTTGTCCGCATATTGAGAGTTCGAAGCTAAAGTCATATCTGCTGAGCCAGTTTGATACCATGAATCAAAAAGATCATTTCATTGAGATCAATAAAACTGGCTGGACAAACACAGATTTTGATACTTATGTCTGTCCGTCGTTTATGGCAATCCGAGACGGAGTAAAAGATGAGAAAAAAGTTATTCTTTCAAAATCTCTGAGAAATTGCGGATTCGGACAGCGCAGAACTCTGGAGGAATGGAAGGAGAAAATATGCAGATTTTGTGAAAATAACGAAAATCTGACTTTTGTTCTTTGTAATTCATTGAGTTCAATTATATTAAGACCTTTGGGATTAAGCGGTTGCATTTTTCATTATGTAGGAAGAAGTTCGATAGGTAAAACAACTTTGGCTTATTTAGGAGCCTCGGTTTGGGGAGGTCATGAGTTTATGAAAATATGGCGTCTCACATCTAATGGACTCGAAGGACTAGCTGAACTTCATAACGATTCCACTCTTATATTGGATGAACTTTCACAGGCTAACAGTAAAGAAACAGGCGGCAACTCGTATCTTATAGCGAACGGATCAGGAAAGGGAAGAGCTGATAAAAACGGAAATCCGCAATCCATAAAAACTTGGCTTTTAAACGCTATTAGTACAGGCGAAATCTGCGTAGCGGATAAAATCAATGAATCTGGAGAGAAGGTTAAAGGAGGTCAAGGCGTCAGAGCCATTGATATTTACGCAGAAATTGAAAACGGATTTGGAATATTTAATAATCTTCATAGTTTCTCCAGCGGAAGTGAGTTCAGTAACTATATTAAGCAACAAACAAATTTATATTATGGAACAGCTGCTCATGAATTCGCGAAAGGAGTCGCGATGAAAGACAGCGTAGAAACTTTACGGGGAATATATGCTCAAACTCAAAAGAATTTGTACGAAAGATTCAATCTGAAACAAGCCGACGGACAAGTTCAACGAGTTGCGGATTATTTTGCGGGAAATATTACAGCTGGAATATTCGCTTCATCAGATTGTTTGGGAATCCTGACGCATAACTCCTCAGCCATAGAAGAAGATGTAACAAAAGTGTTCTCCAAATGGCTCACAAATCGGGGATCAGTGAAGTCTCATGAAGAAAATCAGGTGATTGATCATATCAGAGGATTTTTGGAGATGAATCAAAACAGATTTAAAACAAAAATTCACGGAATTGAAGGATTCGGGGAAGCTAAAAGTTATAACAACTCATTAGGACTTCTCGTTTTTGAAGAAAACGCTGAAACATACTACATATATACTCAGGCGTTTCAAAAAGAAATTTGCACTGGATTCGATGTGAAACTGACTAGACGAATTTTGAAAGAAAAAGGAATCTTAGAGTTAGATAGCGACGGAAGTAACAAAAGATGTCCCTATGAAATATTTAAAAATAAACGGATGATTAAGTTGGTATTTCGTATAACATAATTTTGCGCTGGCAGAGCCGGCAAATCGGCGCACTCTGAAATTTAAGGGTTTGTGCGATCAAGAAGATCGGCATTTGTGCTGGTAATGCCGGCACGGAGCCCGTGTAGGCGATACTCCTGTATAACGGTATGCTCTCCATATCTAAATCGATTTTAGTTATTTGTTCGTGCATACCTTTATATCAAAGTATTTAAGAATACTGGCTGCAGGACCTTCCTGCCGGCAATGCCGGCATAATGCCGGAAAGCATACAGCTTGCAATTCCTCAAATTTAAAGAACTGCCGGAATGTCGGTTCTGTCGGCTAAAAAAATCAATCTAGTAAAATCTCAACCAACTTATACACGGTTGAACCTTGATAATCGAAGCAATTTCCATCCGCATTATCGTTTCTTTTCTTAGCGCGCAATACTGCTTTTTTTATCAACTCAGGAGTAAAAACTTTTATATCCAGATTCTTATCATACCCCTGGAGATATTTTTTCAATCGGTTTAAACAATCGTCTTGAGATGAAATCCCTGTGTCTTCGAAATGCAACAACAGCCAATACTCGAAACTCGGATTACTCAAGGCATGGAAACGTTGAGGTTTCTGCAACCAAATTTTCAACGCTTTAAAATGCTCATCCGTCCAATTATCTTTATCTGAAACAATCCAAATTTGATCTGCGTTGGATAATCCGTTTTCCTTTTCAACCGAATTCGCTCTTTTAACCAATCCTTTCGGAGAGGTTTCGTTTCTTCTGTTTTTGTGAAATTTCAAAACATATTCGTCAGATCGAAATATTGAAAAATACTGAGGTTCTGTTCTCGTTCCTGCCATTACCAAATGAATGAGTTTCTTAAAAGGAAGGCAGCGAGATTTTCTTATGCGATTGTATCTAATTAGTTCCCCATCAATGTAGGTATGCCACCGAATCTGCCGTCCATGTAGCTCTTCCGGATATCTTTATCTTTTCGGATATTTTCAAAATCGCTGAAAGAGATAAACTCCGACGACTTGAATTTATTTCGATCGATTACCCAGATTTCATCCCGACGGAATATCTTCTGACTTATCAGATTCGTATCGTGAGTTGTGAAAATTAGTTGACCTTTCTTAGATTTGTTGCAGCTGTCTAAATACGTTTCTATCAGATGCTTCACCAACAGAGGATGCAAGCTTCGATCGATTTCATCAACTATGTATATCTTCGAACTGTCGGTGCAAAGTTCAGAAAAAGCCGGAAACAAATCGATGGCGCGCAAAGTTCCGTCGGACTCGTCGGTTAAATTGAATTTCACATTCTGCCCTTGCTCGTTCGTATGTACGGATATTATTCTTTTCGATACGATATTCCCGTTCTTCTTCGTTACTAAAATTCTTTCACGTCCGATCTGCAAGCGAAAGGTTCTGCCTTCCTGAATATTTGCGAAGAAGGATCGAGTATCTAAAGGTAAGGGTAAAGAGCTGAACGGAATTTCTTCGCACTCGATTTTCTCAATTCCGACATCGCAATTTTGGAAATAATTATTTATGTCGTTATATAAATGGCTTGTTTCGTCGAAAAATTTTTCAAAAGGCTGAAAAGTCGCGTCCGGCGTAATGATCTCGATGTTATCGAACCAATCGAAAATTTTTTTGAAATGTTCGGCGTTTTGAAAAACCGAACTGGTTAAAAACAACTGATTTTTTCGAGTTCCTTTAAAAATAAACTGTAAAAATTCCTGATCTTTGATTTCATCGGCGAAAAAAATCTCATTTGATTTTCGATGAAATAAAATCTTCTCCTTTTTAGGCTGTACTTCCGACAGTTTCTCCTCAATAACTTGCTTACGATCGACAACAAAAGCATATTCGTATATTGTGTCATCGATCAGAATCCCAACGGAAAATCGAGAAGGCTTTTTCACGCAATCGTCGTCCAATAAATACGGATACACGGGCAGAACTTCCTCCGGACGCGAACCATTGAGAATAAAATTTCTCGCCGTCGACATTATCTTGATAAAATTGGTTTTTCCGGAAGCATTTGCTCCATAAATAGCAGCAATCGGAAGAACTCTGTTTTTGTAATGATTCAGTTCAAACAGCCGGTCTCCGTGCTGCTGTTCGCGCGTAGCAATCATTGAAAATTCTGTCTTATCTTTGAAAGACAACCAATTTTCTACGGATAATCCTAATAACATCTTCGTCTCCATCCTGCGCGATTGAATATATCATGAAATTTTGAATTAAGCAAAAAAGATGCGAAAAAATCACGTCTTATGCGGCAAACCTGATATAGGCGATGCATTTGCTGTGCCGCCAACATATACTCCGTTTACGTATTTTCGTCCGTTCTAGTCCGTCAGAAATACGTAATAGCTTTTTGTGCGGGATATATGCAGGAAAAATTATCAGAAAATGCTGACAATTATAAAATCTTTTCGTTACTGGAGTTTGCAAAGAGCTAATTGGTGTGTTCAAAATCTGGAGCATCGTTGAAAACTCAATAATCCTGTGATATTTGTAAAGAGTTTGAGTAGTACGTGTAGTTTTTGTAGTGACAATTGATGTCCGCTTGCATTGTGTGAACGGAGGAAGTGTGTAATTCGCGAAAGTGATGCTTTCGGAACGATTCTGTTTTGGAAAAATATCATTTTGGCGCGACGTGTGCTACTCAAAATGGAAGAAAGAAGGAGGTTTGTTTATGAAACAGTACATTAAATTTCTGAAATTTTTGTGGGTGATTTTAATTGTTCCAAGCCTGTATGGGATGGAAAATTTAGCTCCAAATAATAACAAAAGACCGTACAGTCTTTCTGAAGTTAAAATAGAAGACCAAGAGGCTTCTTCAAAGAAAGCTAAAGTAAATAAAAATTCTCATGAATTAAGATATGGATCAGTAATAGATTTAAATGAATGTCCAAATTTTGTTGAAATAATAAAGCAATCTTTTGGAATAAATAAAGATATAACTAAAGATGAAGCTTTATCTTTAGTGAAAGAGGCTAAAGATGTTTTGAAAGCAAACGGGGCAGATACAAATCTTTTATTCTGTAATGGTGATGCATTCATAAACGGATTAATGAATGTCACCCATGACTTTGATGATTTTGTCGTAGGTGGAAAGCGGTATAAAGCTAGACAACTTTGCGAAGAGTTTGGAGTTTCTGTTGAAGAAATAGATGCGATGAACGATGTTGTTAGAGTTTTTTCGGAGTTAAAAAGAATATTAAATAGGCGTAAAGCGTATAATAAAATGAAATCTCTTATTGGGTCTTTTTGGAATGAAACAAAAAATCTGAAAAATAATACAGAAATATCAAAAGTATTGCAAAATTATCAAGAAGACCCTTACATAAGCAGCTGGCATCGTGAAAAGCTCCTATCGGAGTCGGAGTATATAAAGTCGCTAAATGTTTTAAAAGTAGATATGTCCACTCTCTCCTTTGGCAGAAAAGGATTTTTTGAATCATTTAAAATAGTAAAAGAAATTATCATCGAAAAAACCAACCATTTATTGGAACAGTTTGGTGAGTATATAGGATTTTTTAACCTAAATGATGGGAAGGACAAAAAAGAATTTTTAGAAAAATTTGAGGAGTTAAAAGCCACAAACCCCATAAATTATATACAATGTGCAGAGGATTTGTGTTCAAAGTATACACGCTATACTCATACGGAATGCATAGTAGAGTATTTATATCGCGATCAATTAGAGCCTCTTAACATGGTAACAGTTCGCGATCCATGTAAATTTTGTGAACAAATGGCGGCAAAAATTACACCTGAACAACCAAATAGGTATTCTGTTATAATTTCAGGGCAAAAATATCGCAAAGACTGCAAAGCTTGCAAAAACAAAAAACGTCTAGGTAACGTTAATATAGTAATGGATCCAAAATGTAAATCTTGTGAAGATAGTCGAGATGAAGATCGTTCAGATGGTCAGACCAATCACAGCCTACGACTAATACAGCTAAATCTAGAATCCTCTCTGAAAAATTAAAAAACTAAATTTGTATTATAACTTAAACAGCAACAGGGACATGTTCAAAACGTGTCCCTCGCGATGTCAAAATAGTAGCGGTTATATAGCTGGATTTCTCATAACATTGCTTGCCAATACAATCTGCTCTTTTATATAGCGATGCAGGGTATTCCAATCGCATCCGAGAAGGCGGGCAATTTCAGCTTTTGAAACTTTTTTCGCAAGAAGTTCTTTGATTTTATTGTGCTTTCTTTTCAGTTTTCTGTAAGTGCTGCCGAAAGGGCGTCCGACCGGGAAGTTTCCGGTGCCGGTATTATAGGTACTCCTATCCGACGGTATGCTCTCCATATCTGAAACGATTTTTGAGATTTGTTCGGCATACTGTTGAATGAGAATATTCCTGAAAATACCGGCTGCAGCGCCTTGCTGCCTCGTTAGCGAGTGAAAAAGCGAAAGCCAAAACTTTGCTCCGAATATCAGCACCGAGTCGGTAGTTCTCTTTCAAAGTCCACACCTGGCACTCGTTTTCCAAACATTTCTGAAGGATTCCCATCACTTCCATGAGGTTTCTGCCAAGCCTGCTCAATTCGCTGGCAATGAGAATATCCTCTTTTTTCAATTTTTTGATCAAATTTCCCAGCTTGCGTTCCTTCAGAGGCTTGCGGGAAGAAATCGTTTCGTCCACCCATTTGTCGATTTTAAGCCCACTTTTATTCGCAAACGTTGAAATTTCATGCTTTTGGTTGATTGTATTTTGCTGCTCGGTGCTTACTCTAATGTATCCGTAAATCATCACAACATCCTTAGTTAATAATCGTTTTCTTTCCAAGGATATTGTACCGCAAACCCACTGATACTGAAAGAAACTCTCCGGTTATTTTCAGTAGTACTATCTAAGTCATTTGTATCATTTAAAGATTAAAATTTTATTAATTTTGCTCTCAAATTTGAGGCATTATTAAAACTTAATATTTTCTCTCAGCAAAATATTCAAAATAACCGGAGGGTTTTGAAGATGCCGATGTCCCTAATCGATGTGCTGCCGAAGATTGTGGCAGAAGGAAAGAAAGAAGTTGAGAAGATTCTTCGACGTTTGGAAAGTAACCATAAAATACTTTTGCAAACAAACGAATGCGTGCTTCCTGTGCGTAAGGACAGCAATCTATTTGTAGGCGAACAATGTTTTGATAAACGAGATTGGTTTAATCGCCTCTGTTATGGAGATAATTTGCTGGTAATGCAGGCTTTGCTGAACGGAGATCCCTCAACGAGACTGCCGTCTATGCGAGGGATGATCGATTTAATTTATATTGATCCCCCCTTCGATTCAAAAGCAGATTACCGCACGAAAATATCACTTCCCGGTACTGCTGTCGATTTAAAGCCGACTGTTTTGGAGCAGTTTGCTTACTCCGATATGTGGAAAGACGGGACGGTAAGTTATCTGAGAAATCTATATCCGAGATTATGCTTGATGAAGGAATTGCTATCCGAGAGAGGATCAATCTATGTGCATCTTGATTGGCATGTGTGTCATTATGTAAAGATTTTGATGGATGAAATATTTGGGAAAGAGAATTTTATTAACGAAATTATATGGTGTTATAAATCAGGAGGAGTTGGCAACTCAGCTTTTGCAAAAAAACACGACAACATTTTATTTTACAGAAAGAATGCGACCGATTATATATTTCATATATTAAAGGAAAAATCGTATAACAGCGATCTAAAAAAATATGGTTTTAAAAGTGCAAAAGAACTTCAATTTCAAGACGATATTGGTTGGTATACATTAGTCAATTGTAAGGATTATTGGAATATTGACATGGTCGGTAGAAGCTCGGAAGAACGTATAAATTACGCTACCCAAAAACCAGAGGCATTACTTGAACGTATTATAAAAGCCTCTTCAAACGAAGACTCCATTGTTGCTGATTTCTTTGCAGGAAGCGGAACAACGGGGGCGGTCGCGGAAAAATTAGGTCGACGGTGGGTTATGTCTGATCTCGGTAAGCCTGCAAATATGATTATGAGAAAAAGATTGATCGATCAGGAAGCAAAACCATTTCTGTATCAATCTGTCGGAGATTATCAAAAAGAAATATTCGCAGCAACAAAGGAATTTAAACGCGTTGGGGATTTATCTCAAGTCGTTCTGAATTTATACGGAGCTCAGCCGTTTCATGAAGAAGGTATTCCAAGAAATCTTGGGAAATTGCAAGATGGTCGGACACTTGTTTACGTCGACAGTCCGAACAAAATGACGGGATTATCAACTTTAAAGCGCGCTTTGGAATTTAAAAACATCCTTTTGGGAGGATGGAATAAAGTCATTGTCCTCGGCTGGAATTTCGTATTTGATATCGTTGAAATTATAAAACAATTTGATAGAAAACAGCTCGAAGTTTTGGTTATTCCTCCTGATTTGCTTTCTCAGTTAAGTAAGAATCGCTGTTACGAAAAGTTAATCGACAGCGGAAAGATTCGGTTTTCATCTTTACAGTATCTGACCATAAAGGAACCGCGAGTCAGAAGCGTAAGTTCAAGCGAAGAAGAAATTATCAGAGAATTGGATAATTATGTGCTGCTTTCTCCCGATGCATTGCCGTTAGATGAAAAGAATAAAGAAAAACTTCAGGATATAATTGCCTGAGACCCATTGGCTTTAACCGAATATTGGAGCGTGGATCCAGATTTCGACGGCATAACTTTCCGCAATAAATGGCAGGACTATCGAGGAAACACTTTTAACAATCATGATGAGTTCAGAACGATTACAACAGCTAAAATTATTACTCCGAAGATCGAAAGAAAACGAAAAATTTACGTGAAAACAGTGGATGTCTTCGGGTTGGAAGCTTGCGTGATAAAGGAGATATGAGATGCCTAGTTTGCTCAACACGGGAACGAGAGATATTCCTTTGAGATTCGCTGAACAGCTAACGAAAAGGGTTAATGAAGAATGGGAATCGGGGAAATTTATCAATAAAGTAAGTCCGATAACTCAAGATTTGCTGCGCTTTTGGTTTCCCCAAGCTTTCTGTGATGAAAGAGAATTCAACTTTCACGAAGGACAGAAACAAGCGATTTTGAATACGATTTACTGTCATGAAATTTTAAAAACTAAGTCAGTATCCGATCTGTATCAACAAGCAAATTCGGATATTGTAAACGACAGATTTCTCCAAACCATAAAGAAAGATAAATTTTCTCATCCGAAATATTGTATCAAAATGGCGACCGGAACGGGTAAGACTTGGTGCATGCATGCGATTTTCTTATGGCAATATCTGAATGCAAAATTCAATAACTCAAAAAAGAGCTGTTCATTTACAAAGAATTTTCTTTTTGTTGCTCCCGGATTAATTGTATATGAAAGATTGCTCGATGCTTTTTTAGGTAAAGAAAACGAAGATGGAATTCGAGATTTTGAGACATCAGATTTAAAACGATATCAGGAGCTTTTTGTTCCTGAAAAATATCGTGAAGCAGTTTTAAGCTTTGTACAAAATAATGTCATAAAAAAAGATGAAATAGGACGTAAAGTTACGGGAGAAGGAATCATCGTTACCAATTGGCACGTACTAATGGGAGCTGAAAACGAAGCCGAAGAGGGTTCTTCTCTTCTTTCAAATCCAAGTAGTATCGTAAAGGATTTACTGCCGATTACTCCGGGTACAACTGCGGGACATTCGCTGGAATCTCTGGATAATCAATATTTAAGTGGTAACGAGTTGGAGTATTTGCGATCTCTCGAGAATATATGCGTATTCAACGATGAAGCACATCACATTCATGAAACCAAAACCGCTGACGAGATAAAAGAAGTCGAATGGCAAAAGTCTCTGAATTATATTTCTGAAAATAAAAAAGAAAACTTCATTCAGATAGACTTCTCAGTAACTCCCTATGACGTAACAGGTTCAGGCCAAAGGCGTACAAAGCATTATTTCCCGCATGTGATCGTTGATTATACTTTGCACCAAGCTATTTATTCAGGTCTGGTAAAAACGATTGCCATAGATAGACGTAAAGAAATAGATTCTCTTTCTGATAATGATTTGAATTTTAAAGCTATCTACGACGGTAAAGAAATCGTTGGATTATCAGATGGGCAGAAATTAATGCTGAGAGCAGGATTGGTACGTCTTCAACTTTTGGAGGAAGAATTCGTTAAGTACAATAAATATCCGAAAATGCTCGTAGTTTGTGAAAATACAAAGGTTTCTAACATGGTGATGGATTTTCTTGGGCAAAGCGGATGGTCTGATCGAAACATAGTTCAAATAGATTCAGATAAAAAGGGAAATATTAAGCCTGATGAATGGAAAAACTTGAAACAAACTCTGTTCAATATTGATAAAAAATCCTCTCCGAAGATCATTGTATCGGTCTTAATGTTACGCGAAGGATTTGATGTAAACAATGTTTGCGTGATAGTTCCGTTACGTTCTGCAGACAGTTCTATTCTTCTGGAACAAGTCATCGGACGTGGTTTGAGATTAATGTGGCGCGAGCCTGAATACACCGAAATCAAAACGGAAAATCGTCATAAAATGCTTGATTTAAAGCAAGAACCCAACGGATATTATGATATCTTACATATAGTAGAATACCCTCAATTCATTCAATTTTATGAAGATCTGAAAAAAGATATGATTTTTGAAGAAAAAGAAGAAGTTAAGCGAAAAAACATTTTAGGAGACATTATTACGGTTGGGTTGAAAAAAAATTACGAAGATTATGATTTCTATATTCCGTATATCATAAAAGATCGAGAAGAAATGTTATCTCCTAAAAATCTGAGCGCCGATAATTTCAAAGCTCTCCCGTGGACTTTAAAACAATTAAGATCCATTACAGATCGTTCGAACGAAGTTTTTGAAGCTCAAGAAATGACTGTAAAAACTCTCTTTGGTGAATATAAAGTTCATAGTGGTATTTTTGATGCTAAAAGCTACAACGATTTTTTGGCTAAAATAGTTGCGACAATTACCACAAATATTTCTCAATATCATGAAGAATTCCCGATATTGCAGATCAATCAAACTTCGCTGGCAGCTGTAATCGACGAATACATACGCAATAAATTATTTGGGGAGTCTTTTGATCCAATGGACAGCAATAATTGGCGTGTTTTAATGTTGCTGAAGGGTGAAGTTATAAAACACATTATGAAAGAGGTAAGTCAATCGATTTACGAACTTTTAAACAATGTAAACGTAGAAGAAGCCATAGTTGAAAAGAAGTATTTTTCAGAAGTTCCAAACTTAAAAATACGAAAGAATTTTTCTTTGAATATTCAAAAATCTATTTATGAAAAAACAGGATATCCATCTAACAAAGGAGAATTTGAGAAAAGCTTTTTAGAATTTGTTGATGCAGATTCCGAAGTAGAACGTCTCTTAAAAATCAACGAAAATCATCATAAATTCGCTCGTATGAAATATATTCGAACAGACGGAATGCTTTCTTCTTACTCGCCTGATTTTATGGTTAAAATTGATAATGATATATACATAGTTGAAACAAAAGCGCAGAAAGACATCAGTCAAGAGAATGTCGTACAAAAGCAGAAAAGTGCTCTAGATTGGATTAAAAAAGTTAATGAATTATCTTTAGAAGATCGTATGCAGGCAACTTGGCATTATGTGATTTTGGATGATAAGACCTTCGAGAATATGAAAAGTAAAGGAGCTTCCGCGAAGTATATGCTAGATTATTGTGAACTTATATATGCAAAAGTAAATGGAAATTTGTTTTGAACCTACTCATAAGGGGCTTCAACAATTTTTTCCAAAAAACAAACCCTAACGTGCTAAAATATAAGCATAGAATGGTTTGAGAAAATTATGAAGAAAATTACTGATGAACAAGACATCGCAAGCGTAAAAATTAATGGGAATGATTACGAAATTCCAAAAGATTTGGCGTTATCGACGTTGGGGTTTGTTGTAATGAATTCCAACGGTGTTGTTTCGAAAGAAGCAGATAAACTCAGTACTCAAGCGCAGATCGATTTTCTGTTTAATCCCGAAGAAATAACGGAACAGACTTTGATTTCAGCCTTAATTGGAGCTCAAAACCGAAGCAATCAGCTTTACAGTGCAGGAGTTCAATCGCAATCGTTGCCATTCAAAGAGCTATATTTGAAATATGCAACAAAATACCAAAGCCGCGTAGCTCAGTTAGCCATCACCCTTTCGAAATTCAAAAACAAAACGCAAAAGATAATCGTCGAGAAAATCAACATCGAAAAAGGAGATCAAGCCAT
>DGIE01000068.1 GCA_002393025.1 Holosporaceae bacterium UBA3830
TTGGGATTTTGCAAATATGGAGGAACTAATGCCTTTTTATTAGCATAAAAAAGTGGTTTTGTGGGTTAGCAGTTGTGGTCTGCAAGCTTGTGAAGAAAATAAAAACAAGCGTTTTTATGGAAAACACAGAAAACGGGAAGTTTGTTTTTTTGAATCGCATAATCAAAATGCGAAAGGGTGGATTTATGTCAATAAATACAACTCAAATCATTGATTTTAAATAGAAAATATTAAAATTTGAAAAATATTTAGTTGCAAATATAGATTTATTTATGATAATTAAAAATTAACACAAATCGAAAGGAGGCAACAAAGAAAAGTAATCAATATGTAGTGAAAAATGAAAGTATGTAATTTTTAAGTTTAATTTAGGAGAAATTAGTATGAAAAAGATGGTAGTGTGCGCAGCGATAGGCACAATTTTTATGTGTGAAGGAATGAATGAGGGAGCGCTGGTTTTACGAGACAGCTCATCAAACGCCATTGCTCGTTCGGAGATATTGGAGTCGGAGATTCGTCGTCAAGAACAGGAGTCCAAAGGATTAATTACTCGGGAGGATCTTTTGATTAACAGTATTAACTATCGAGAGATTTCTAACCCAACTGTAAACGGAGATCAAGTAACTGTAAAAGTGCAAGATTTCGTGGAAGATGAGTTAGTTGGAGAATCTTATAACCGCTCTTATCCGCTTCAGAAGAGATTTTTGGATTATAGCCATGACTTTGAGAAGGGGGTATCTCATCCGGTGGAAGAATTGTTTGCTGTTGTAGATGATTTAGAATACTCCAGTGTCAGAGGAAAAATTGTAGCAAATTCGAGATTTATAAATGAAGAAGAGAGCTTTACGCATCAGCTTAGAATTAACAAAAATCTCGGACAAAACGGGTACCAAATGAATGACAATGGCAAGAAAGCGACACCATTTATGGAGACCTTTATAAGTAAGGGGGACTGGGAAGAAGTGATTGGAGATGCAAGACTTCATGAAGATAAAGTGGTTGCTTATGAAAAAGTGGATGGTTCGTTGCGAGTCAACGATATAGGTCCGCGCTTCTCTAAACCCGGAGATAATAGTTTTGATTATCAACGGCAGGAGGTTTTGGAAGATTGGAAACGCCCGGACGGTTCAATTTTTACGTCGAGAACGCCAAAAGAGAAAAGGTTTGCAAAACCAAAGCCACCTGCTCCGGTACCTGCTCCTGCACCACAGGTTGTGAATCAACCTGCTCCGAGCGGTGGTCCGAGTAATGAATTGGAAAGGTTGGGAGGAGCAGTAGGCAGAGGTGATTGTAGCATTATGTAGTAAATCAGCAGGCTCCAGGAGGAGGCGTCGAGATATAGTTGAAAATATTATTACGCTAGTACGTCGGGATAATGACTACATCGTAATGTAATTTGTGTATAGAGGACTGACATGTTGAAATTTAGAAAGATATTGAGAGAAAGTCTTGTAGCGAAATTTTTGATACAGCTATTTGTGTTTAATTTTTTTACATGTCAGTGCTTTGCAACGATGCCGGCAGAGGTTTTAGCCGATAATTTCAAGGGCAACATGAGATCTCTGTTTGCATCGTTTGATGAAGCAAAAGATCATTTAAGTGTTGTTTTAAATAAAGCGGAAGATAAATTTCGATTAAAAGTAAGCAAGATAAATGATTTTGGAGAGATATATACGAAAGAATTATTTACAGGAATTAGGGAGGAGGAGAAAGGAAGCACCCTTGATTTCGGATTTGGCTTCAGATTCGGACTGGAAAACGATAGCCTGAGATTAGGAGGGGTATTTAATAATTATTGCGAATACTTTGAAACCGATATGAATTTAATTCTTTCGGGGTTAATTCTAAATCATGATTTTTGTGTTTCAGCGAGAGATGTAGATGTTAATAACGCTCTTTTATCTGGGCATTATTTGTCGTTGAGAGGCAGGAAATTATTAAACGATGGATTGATATATTCTCCGTTTTTGGTGTTGGATTTTCAAGAAACAGTCAATGAAGGAAATATTTTTGGAAGAAAAGAGTTGACGATTAAATCCGGTATTTTGGAGAACATAAATAATGCGGTGATCGAAGGCGGTGGATCAAGTAAAATTATTGCTAAGGATCATATACTAAACAATGATTCAACAATTTCGGCTAAAAATCTCCGAATTCATACATCACAAATGGAGCAAGTTGGAGAGTCTTTAATAGAAAGTAACAATTTTGAGTTTTTCGGAGACAAGATCGAACAGGATAAGGAAAGTCGTTTAAATGTAAAAAATAAATCAGAAATTAATGTAGGGGTTCTTATAAACAGAAGCAATGATGTATTTCTGGGTGAAGAAGCTGATATTTTTACAAATGTTTTTTTAAATGATGGAAAGATTCGAACAGGAAAAGCGAATGTTCTGGTGGACTCGGAAGTAACGAGCAACTCGAGGGAATTAACCGTATTTGAGTATGAATATTCAAGGAGGGATCCGATATTAGGAAGCTTCGTAAACTCAGGGGAGATTTCCGGGGAAAAGTTGCTGATCGATGCAGATGGTTATTTATACAATAAAAATCTCATAAAAGCAGAAGAGCAACTCAAGCTGAACAGCAGCAAAAGATTTATAAATGAAGGAGAAATTTTTCAAACGGAGAGAAACGGTTTAGAATCTTCAATTACATCGGGAGCGAGAATCGTAAACGAAAGAGGAAAAATCGAACTTGCGAGTAATTTATCGATAGATACAGATACCTCGATAAACAACAGGGAAGGAAAAATTAAGGCACGAAACATAAAAATAAAAATGGCTCTTGGGAAGAACGGAGAGTTTTTGGATAATGAGGAAGAAAGAGCGTCAGCACAAACATAAAAAAACAAGCATTCTGAGAAGGTCAAGGAATATCAAGAGTTAAGAAAGACCGTGGCTGGATTTCAGGATCATGAAGCCGTTGAAAATAACAAAGAAAGTGAGAAAAATTCGGAGACAGAGGGTAACAGCGATTCATCAGACAAAAAAGAGAAAAGCAGAGGAGTATTTCCGGAAATAGGTTATTTGGTAAATACACAGGGAAAGATAGAAGCAACAAGAGATCTGGAGATAAGAGGTTCCGGAGCGGTATATAACGCAGATAACGGAGAAATAAAGTCGAGAGATAACCTATTAATAAACATATATGGACGAGTATTGAATCAGCTGGGAAGTAAGATATCAGCAAGCAAAGGAGAGATAAAATCTTCCTCAAAAGTATTTAATACGGGAGGATCACAGATAGAGGGCAACATTCTGTATGACAGTGATGGGTTTGAGAATGGAATAGGCTCAACAATAAAAGGAGCGTCAAATATAAGATCTCACACATCGATCTATAATTTCGGAGAAATTTTTTCACCGACAGATAAGATAATACTGTCTTCGGATACAACGCTGAAGAATTATGGGTCTATTTTTTCCGGATCTGAAGTTGATTTGGAAATTTTGCAGGAAATCACCAATAGCGGGAAGATATCCGGAAAAAGTGTTGATTTAAGCAAAGTAGCGAGGGTTTTTAATAAAGAAGGGGGAGAATTAGAAGCGAGAGAGCAAGATGTAATTTTCAAAGATGGGATAAATTTATCAAATGAGGGGCGGATCTCATCAAAAAACCTGACGTTAGAAAATTTAAGTTTGAATGCTCTATACAAAAACAGAACAGAAAATACAGGTATAGTAGAGGTAAAAGATACACTGAAGGTTAGCAGCAATGATTCTCTTGTTAACATTAATGGTATATGGAAAGCAGCGAATTTTATATTTACGAATAATTCACGTAGAACTGTAGATCTGTCGAGGTTATTAAAAGAGGCAGAAAGTAAGATAATAACAAATAATGCAGAGTTTCATTTTCCGAGAGCAAGATTAGAAAATAAAAATGATACGGTACTGAATTTTAATGCGAAGATCTTTACACATGATTTCGGGAATTTTGCGTTGCTGCACGGCAATCACGATTTGGAAGTTCAATCAGATTTGGATTTACTGAATGGAGCTGATAGTTCATATGGAGTGAATTTCCCATTAACAAATGATTGGGATATAGATCATAATTCGAAGTTGAAAAATAAAGTAAAAGAAATTTCAGTTGATTTGGCAAAGGAAATTCGGAAAGGCAAGGCTGTCATTTCATCGGAAGGGAATTTGGCGTTATCTGCGAAAAAATCAATAAAAAATATAGGTTCGATACAAACCAAAAAGCATTTAAGGATGACAGGAGAAAATTTACAACACGGTTGGGCGCGAGAAACTATGCGTCATGAATCTCTGCCGGAATTAGAGTTCGATTATGATTATATGGAATCACAGCCCAGTCTCATAAAAGCAGGACAGGGAGCCGATATAGAGACAGATAAGTTTTTGAATACTTTTGGCTCGATGGAGATAAAAGGAGGATTGACTTCAAACAATAAGGAACTGTTTTTAAATTATGCGGGGGATATCGATGTTGAAGGGGATTCAGAAGTTTCGTCGCCGATTTTCGCAAATTTAATAGGAACGGTAAAAACGAATCGTGCAGACAGAAGATATTGGAGCTTGGAGTTTTGTAATACAAATTCAGCTGTTTTCAATGTATTAAAAGGAAAACTGGATATAAAATCCCCTTATGCGATAAACAGCGGAAGTGATTTATACGCCTCGGGAGGAGTACTTTTAGAGGGCCGTCCCAGCAACGGACTGCGTTCGATAATCGACATTTCATCATCGGGGTTTGGATATACTCGAATGTATTCAATAAATGAATACAACTATGGACAATACAAAGACCGAATTTTAGGGATGTCAATGGCATCACTCGGGCAAGGAGCAATAATTCGAGCAGATTTGAATGAAACAGTGAAGAAGAGAGTTTTACCGGCATCGATTAGCAGTTCCAAGCAGGTAGTGATTGACGGTTATACGGATTTAAAATCGGACGGAATAATCCATGGTGCGGAAGTCAAGATAAAAACGGGAGATGGCTTAACTGAGTTAGGTTATACGGGAGATGCGATTTTACCGTCGATATCCGGGTTAGCACGAAATATAGAATTATTTCCATATGTGTCTGGTCTAGTGAGAGAGGGAATTTTTGATATAGCGGATGAAGGAAACTTTCTGTTTAAAAGCGAGGGCAGCGATTTCAAAATACCGTTTACGATAATAGGAGATGGAACTACTGATTTGAAACAACTGAAATTGCCGTTTTCGCTGGATGTGTTGGAAATCATGATGCTGAAACAGACGCAAAAGATTTTGGGAACAGGATATTTAGCTGATATGCCATCGTTTTTGGAAGCGGCGGAGATATCACATGGTCAAGGAAAGCAGAAAGAAAAAGCAGAAGAATTCCCTTTTTTAAGTCCGTATACGTCTCAAGATATATCAGTGGTTTCTGATGCAGAGGCGAAGAAAGGTCTGTTCTTTGTTCCGAAAAAATTAGGAAGTTATACATTATTGTTTCCGGAATTAAGGTTATCAGCGGAATCAGTTCATGCGGCATTGACGAATCCGGCAGGGGCTACGGTAGCGCAAGGAAAGGAAAAAGCTAACGTTGTAATTGATACAGACGGATTTTTGCATGCAACGGCGTCACTTCATGCTGACGATAATATAAAAATAAAAGCGGGAAGGGGAGCTCTGTTTGAAACGACAACATATGATGAAATGGCAATAACGCAAAATGTGGTAGCTCAAACCAGAAGGGGATTTTGCGGAATAGGCGGCGGAACGTCGTATCACAAACTCAGCTGGTGGCATCAGATAAAAAAAGCAAGAGAGCCGATGTTGGCGACTACAACCAGAGGTGATTTTGTAATTGTTTTGCCAAACGAAGAGGAAACGGCAGAATTCAAAGGCATGTTCGCTGATATAGGTGGAAATTTTGAGATGTATGGAGGGCATCAGGTTTTGTCTCCGTTGGAAGTAGCGAATGTTGTTAGATGTTCGAAAATATTCGAGGGAGGAGCGAACCGAATTTCCACGATGATACCTGTGTTTATTGATACGGTACTGAAAAGTAATAAGGATTTTATTGCAGATGTTCGAGTATTCAAAAATACGGGAGGCAAGATTGAGGCCCTAGGTGATGTGTCCGTAAAAGCTACAGATAGAATAGAATTTAACACGGAGACAAGAAAGTTTACGCTTGCAGAAGGAATGAAGGTGGATGCAGGAGCATTTACCACAAAAGAATCTTCGAGAAAAATAGAAGATGTTATTTTTAATCAGCCTGGAGTGAAAGCGGGCGGAAATGTAAATTTTGATGCAGAGAAAGTCCGATTAACAGGAAATTATGAAGCGGAAAAAGATATAAAAATAAAGGCAAAGTTGGCGGAATTAGAAAGCGTTTTAGCGTATGGGACAGATGAGTTTCATTCAAATGCAAGTAATATGCTGTCGGAAGCAAGCTATGATAGATACGCGACTTTTGCGCGGGTTGCACCGACAGTATTTAGATCAAAAGGAGATTTTATAGTTGATGTTTTGGATGAATATGCTGAACACAGCATAAATAAATTCTGTCGAAATGAAAAAATTGAAGCTAGTTCAATAGATTCAGCACCGTTAAGAGCGCATGAAACAGTAACAGAATATTCAGAAAGCAGTGGATTCAACTTTTTTATGCCGACATCGGTCGTAGCGCCAGTTTGTGATGGCAATATTCAGGAAGCGATGGATTCATTTTGGAAACAATCGTCATTGGTAAATGCAACAAATTCCCTGATACACTCAAGAAGAGGAGCAGATATAGCAGCCAATGGAATAGCGACGGCGTTGTCTGCATACAGTAGCATAAAAACAATCTTAGACTTTGGGGCTGGAGGAGTGGCTTCTTTATTTGGAGTGGGAAGTTTTGGATTTTATGCGACTGAGACAAGCCGTCGAACAGACCACGAATTCACGATAGGATCCATGACAATAGCTGAAGAAAATATTGATTGGAAAGCCAAAAAGGGAGATATAAAGATACAGCATCGACTGGCGAAAGCGGGAGGGGATCAAAATTACATAGCAGCGGGGAGAATCGAGGTAAAACCGGGAGAAGATATTGTCGTAACGGATCAAGAAACTACATCTGTAAACGGAACGTTTAATGTATTTACATGTGATTTAAGTGTAGGAGTAAATGGAGGGGATTCACATTATAAATCAGAGGAATACCAGGCGAGCAAGTTCGAAAGTAAGGGAGAGAATGTATTCCGAGCAGGAAAGGATATACATATAGTCATTCCACAAATAGATGGAAAGCGGAATACATTTGATGCAGTTGTTGTAAATTTAGAAAACAAAGCGAATGTTGAAGAGACAGAAAGCAACAGTTATGGAGCGACATTATCAACAAGTTTATTGGACACAGCAACAGGAACACTCGGAGCAAATATAGGCATAGGCAACAGCCGAGATGAATATTTGAACGAGGCATATATTCGTGGAGCGACGAATTTTGCGCATTCAAAGGTGAAAAATCAGGGATGTCTGGTAATGGATATCGAGAATGCCGGAGCGACATACCAATATGTTCCGATGGAAGAGGTTCACGAATCAGAAAATTTTGCGATAGGTTTTTCCGGGCTTGATCTGACCTCTGCAGATGGTTTTGCCTACAGCCTAGGAAGAAACATCGCATCGTCGGCTGCGTCGATGGGAGTGGGAATGCTGGCGTCGGAGGCGGGCTTAGGAGGGTTTGTCTCTACGATTGCCGCGTCTTTGGCCGGAAGTTATGTGAATGCCGAGCTGATGCCTCAGGCAAAAGTTGAAGTACCCGAGGATGAAAAAAGAAAATTACTGAAAATAACAACAAACAGCAGCGTATCATATGATCGGAACGGAAAAGGTTTCCGAGCGGAGAATTTGGATTTCAATAAAGCAGAGGTCGAGCAATTAATTCACGATGTAAAGACTAAAATTTTTGGCGATGCTTTGGATCGAAATCTGCCGACGGAAGATGCGGTGAAAGAGGTTCAGAAAGTCGAAAAGGAAACAAGAGAATTTCTGGAAAAAGAGGAAGTAAAGCAAACTGTAAAAAAACTAAAAAAGATCAACAAGGAGCTGAAAAAGGTCGAAGAAAAGCAAAAGAAGCTGGAAGAAGAAACGCCTGGGCTGAAAACGATGGCGGAAGGGCTACCGGGGAATAGTAGTACGATCGATTCTGAAAAAGTCGACGAATACAAAAAATTGCAGGAAAAAGAGGAAGAATTAACAAGAGAAAGGCTCTTTGCAACGCAATTTGTATACGAACTTACGGAAGATTATGCGAATAAACACGGTTGGCGTGAAGATGTGAAAGAGTCTCTGCAACAGGTGTTTGATAAGTTAGGCGGATTCGTCTCGAACGTGCTTGATAAAGTTACAGGCGAAAAAGTAGAGGGTATGGCTGCCGTTAGGCCTTTTGCGAGGATAGCACTAAAAGCAGGAGCAAAGAGTAAAGCCGGAAAGGAATTTATCAAATTTTTGG
>DGIE01000052.1 GCA_002393025.1 Holosporaceae bacterium UBA3830
CTATAAGCCATTTCCCACAACAAAAAATTACTAATACGCTGTTCACTAGTCCTTACTACGATATCGGGATACGGTATTCCAGGCAAATCCAAGTATGACTCAAACTGCTGTTCATCTATATCATTTACATCAACTTTATTATTTTGAACATCCTTGACAATTTTTCTTACGGCACGGACAATCTCATTTCGGCCGGAATAACTAATTGCACAGATAAAAGTAATTTTATTGTTATTTTTAGTCTTTTCCTTTATTTGGGAAATCTTATTTTGAAGATCTTGAGATAATCTGGACAAATCTCCAATGGTTTCGATTTTCACTCCGTTGTCATGCAAAAAATCATCTGCATCACTAAACACGGAACAAAATAACTTCATAAGATAAGAAACTTCTTCCGCAGATCTATTCCAATTTTCCGTAGAAAAACAAAAAAGTGTCGCATACCTTATATTATGTTTAATCAATGAAACACAAAGTTGCTTAATATTATCGAAACCTCGCTTATGACCGACTAGAGTCGAAACCGCTCCACGATTTCTCGCCCAACGACGATTTCCATCTGGAATAAAAGCGATATGCCGCAACTCAGTATTTTCACAAGAATCTGATCCTGTATTTGACATAGATCAAACTTTCATTATTTCTTTTTCTTTTACTTCCAGAGTTGTATCAACTTTTTTTACATATTCATCAGTCAATTTCTGGATATCATCTGAAAGTCTCTTCAACTCGTCTTCGGTAATTTCCTTGTTTTTCTCTTGCCTCTTTGCTTCATCCATTCCCTCACGACGAACGTTGCGAATTGCAACTTTAGTTTGTTCTGCGTATTTTCCAGCTAATTTACAGATTTCCTTTCTTCTTTCTTCACTTAGTTCAGGGATTGCTATGCGAATTAACTGTCCATCTACCATAGGACTCAATCCAGTTGGAGAATTTCTGATAGCGATTTCTGTAGGCTTTATCAAAGAAGAATCCCAAACCTGCACGATCAGCAATCGGGCCTCAGGAGCACTGACCGTCCCTACCTGCTGCAAAGGAACCATACTTCCGTAAGCTTCAACCATTACGTTGTCTAAAATAGACACAGATGCCCGTCCGGTCCTCAATCCGCTAAAATCCTTCAGCAGATTTTCATAACTGGCAGTCATTTTTTTTCTTAATTTCTCTAACATTATCTTCTCCTTCATTTAAACAATAAGGGAATACTTTCCCGATCCAAATAAAACCTTCTCTAAATTTCCTTTTTTCTGTAGAGAAAACACTATCATGGGAATATTATTTTCCTTTGCCAGAGTAACAGCAGTGTGATCCATAACTCGTATGTTCTTGTTCATAATATCATCATAAGCAAGCTCTTCTAAAAACAACGCATCTTGATTTTTTTTTGGGTCGGAATCATAGACTCCATCAACTTTTGTGGCTTTTATAAATACCTCACAATTTGTTTCCAAAGCCCGCAAAACCGCAGCTGTATCCGTAGAAAAATACGGATTTCCAGAACCCGCAGCACAGATAACGACACGCCCTTTATCTAAATGACGTATTGCCCTTCTTTGAATATAGGGCTCGCAGATACTCGGCATATGAATTGCAGACATAACTCTTGTGTCAACTCCCAGCCTTTCCAACGAATTTTGAAAGGCTATACAATTCATTACTGTAGCCAACATTCCTATATTATCCGCAACAGCTCGATGCATCCCATAAGATGCGGCGGAAATACCCCTAAAAATATTTCCACCACCTATCACAACGCAAACCTCAACACCTCGATGACGAATACCCTTTACTTCTTCAGCAATTCTATCTACCGTTTCGATATTGAGACCATACTCCAGATCTCCCATAAGAAATTCACCAGAAATTTTTAATAATACTCGATGAAAATTCTTTAACATGGGATCTTCTAATTTAACTGAGCGGCAACTTCGGCTGCAAAATCAACAGTTTGCTTCTCGATACCCTCTCCAAGTACAAATTTCTCGAACCCGGCGATTTTAATCTCAGCTCCAAGATCTTTCTCAGCCTGAGCTATTATATCTTTGACTTTGGAGGTTCCATCCATTACAAACACCTGCTCAGTCAGGACAACTTCTCCATAAAATTTACTCAAACGACCTTCCACTATCTTCTGAATAAACTCCTCCTTCTTTCCTGAGTTTCTCGCCTGTTCTGTAACAACATCACGCTCTCTCGCAACAATTTCAGGGTCCAAATCAGAAATATTCACCGACTTCGGACTCGCTGCTGCGATGTGCATCGCTATCTTTTTTCCGAGATCCATTAATTTAGACCTATCTGCTGAGGATTCAAGCCCAACTAAAATTCCAATCTTTCCTAAATTACCAGCGATTTTATTGTGGACATAAGAAGCGACTACTCCATCATTCACCGAAAGATAAGCAACTCTCCTCAATCCCATGTTCTCACCTACAGTAGCGATTAAATTCGTCAACTCCTCAGAGACACTACGACCTGTCTCAGGATAGCTCAAACTTTTCAAAGTTTCGAGGTCCGCCCTGTTCTCGGAAGCAATCTCGACAACCGTCGAAACATACTTCTGAAACAAGTCATTACGAGCAACGAAATCCGTCTCCGCATTTACCTCTAAAATCGTGCCCTTGTTTCCATCAACACAAAGTCCAATCAACCCCTCGGCAGCAACTCTTCCTGACTTCTTTGATGCTGCGGAAAGTCCTTTTTTTCGCAACCAATCAATGGATTTTTCGATATCTCCCTCGCAAGCAACAAGCGCCTTTTTACAATCCATCATACCGGCGCCCGTACGATCTCTTAAAGCTTTTACCTCACTAGCAGTGACCTCTGACATAATATTCTCCTAACGATTTACTATTACTCCGCAACAACTTCCGAATCTTGCTCTGCGCTTTGCTCAGAAACTTCTTCCGCAACAACAGGATTCTCTAAAGCACCAACATCAACTCCGGACGAAGTTAATCCCTTTTGGATCCCATCAATAATTGCACTCTCCATAGCACTACAATACAAATCAATCGCTCTGGAAGAATCATCATTCCCCGGAATCGGAAAATCAATAACCGAAGGGTCCGAATTCGTATCACAAATACCAATTACAGGAATACCCAAAACCCTGGCTTCCTCAACTGCTGTTTTGTCCAAATTGACATCTAAAACGAACAGTAGCGACGGAATCCCTCCCATATTACGAACTCCCCCCAGAGCTCTGTTGAACTTCTCGATTTTTCTCTCAATGTTCAAGATTTCCTTCTTTTTGAGCACAACATTCTCGTCCTTTAGTCTTGCCTCTAATGTCTCCAATTTCTTAATGGACTGAGAGACAGTCTTCCAGTTCGTCAACATACCACCTAACCAACGATGGTTCACATAATACTGTCCGCACTTCTGAGCTGCTTCCGCTACTCTTTCACTAGCTTGCCTCTTGGTTCCGACAAAAAGAATACGTCCTCCTTCAGCGGCCACACTCCCCGCGGCACTCAACGCCTCTTTCATCATCACAGCCGTCTTATCCAAGTTTATGATATGGATCTTATCCTTGGATCCAAAAATATACGGCGCCATCTTTGGATTCCAACGACGCGTCTGATGACCAAAATGAACACCAGCCTCTAACAAACTTTTTATTGAAACTTCTTGCATGTTTTTACTCCTTTTTCGGTTACAAAGATGAAATTACCCAAGAAAAAATAACTTCACCATAGGAACACACCATGTATCCCCTTCCTCTGCGAACTCAACCGATTCCTCGGACCGAACGGACACTCTAGCCCACCTATTCGCATGTGTTATCTCCATACTTATAACCATAAATATTTTAAAACTCAAGGAGCCATTGCAAAATTTCAAAGTAAATCCACATCAGTTCACGCCAGATAAATTGGTAGTTTTTTTTCAATATAGGAGTTTATTAAAAATATTACTTGCTTTTATTTCCGAACTTGTTTATATTGACATCGGTTTCGGGGCAATTAGCTCAGTTGGTAGAGCACCTG
>DGIE01000044.1 GCA_002393025.1 Holosporaceae bacterium UBA3830
GAAATTTTCGATTCAAGACGGAGAAGTTGTTTCTGTTTTGGGGAATAATGGAAGTGGTAGAAGCACATTGTTAAGGTTTTTAGCAGGACATATTCAGCCGAATTTTGGCAGATTATGGTATAACAAGGTTGATATTACATCACAGTCTTTGTATTCCAGGTCAAAGATAGTTTCTTCTGTATTTTTAAACAGTAATGTTTGTACGGCGGGAAGTTTAACTGTTCTTGAGAATTTAGTTTTAGCAACGATGAGTCACCAACCAAAAAGTTGCATAAAGGAGGCTATTCGAGATGACATGGAGGATAGATTTTATGCTCAGTTAAGAAATCTAAATTTTATGGAGATGGAAAAATTGCTGCATGAGACGGTGGATAATATTCCTAAACCCTATAAACAGGTGTTAGCCTTGTTGATTGCAGTTATTAAAGGGTCAAAAGTTTTGGTTATCGATGAGCATTCAACGGGGTTGGATGTAGAAGCTTCTCGTGCACTTTTGGAAACTACAAGTAAAATAATTAAATCAAAAAAAATGACAACAATTATGGTTGTCAATGATCCGGAATTTGCCTTGAAACATTCCGATAGGCTGGTGGTTTTAAACTATGGACAGGTGGTTGCAAATATTTCAGGAGAAGAAAAGAATAAGATAAAGCTAGAAGATCTATATTTGACATTTAACAAAAAACCAAAGATTTCAGATAGAAAAACGCTAGTTAGTGTTTGATATTTTTTCAGGTTTGTGCGACTATAAGAGGGTCTGGGGTTTGCGGAGTGTAGCTCAGCCTGGTAGAGCACAGCCTTCGGGAGGCTGGGGTCGGAGGTTCGAATCCTCTCACTCCGACCAGTTGGACAAAGAAAGCAGAGGATATGAGAGTGCCATTGAAATCTAAGAAGGTAGTTGCGTCGGTTTCTTGTATAGCTGTTCTTGTGTGCGGGATCTTTTGTTATAACCTTTTCTCAACTAAAGATCCGGAGGTAAAGGAGAGGCCGCAGAACGTTATAGTCAGTAGAGCAGAATTTGGTTCGGTTGAGAGGTACATAAATACAATTGGTACTTTGGTTCCAAGTGATTCTGTAGATTTGAAGTCAGAGGTCAACGCGAAGGTAGATAAGATTTACTTTAGTGACGGTTCTATTGTGAACAAAGATGACCTGTTGATTCAATTTGATGAATCATTAGCTCAGGCGGAAGTAAGAGAGGCAGAGGCTCGGTATCGTAAAGCGAAGATTGAGTATGAGTTGCTTGAAAAGTTGGCAGGGAAAGGAGCCGCAGCAAAAATTAAAAAGGAACAGTCTTATTCGGATATGCAAACGGCATCGGCTCAGTTAAACTCTGCGAAGGCTAAATTGGAAAAGCATAAAATACTTGCGCCTTTTGGAGGTATGATAGGAATAAGGCATATAAGTGTGGGGCAGTTTATTCAATCGGGTATGGATTTGGTGAAGCTAGTTGATAATCACCCGTTAAAGGTTGATTTCTCCGTGGCTGAGGTCGATATCGATAAGATTTATGTTAGTCAGGAAATAGACGTCTATGTTGGCGGAAACGCGTTTCAAAGTTATTCGGCAAAAATCAGCGCGATAGAGCCAGAGAGCGATAAGGTAAATCATTCTTTTAAGGTTCGTGCGATTCTCGATGTACCGGAAGAGATCGCGATGAATTCTCAAATTTTAAAGCCAGGGCGGTTTGTCAAAGTTCGCATTACTGTTAATGAGGGGGAGCGAGGGATAGTTGTTCCCGAAAGTGCGATTGAGAAATCCGGTAATGAAAATATGGTTTACATTGTTTCGGATGGGATGGCAATTCGGCGTCTGGTTACCACGGGTATGAGAAAGGGCGGAAACGTCGAAATCGTTACCGGAATTAACGAGGGCGATTTGGTAATTACCAAAGGAAAAGAAGGGGTCAGTGACGGTCGTGCCGTTAAAGTCCGTGATGAATTTAGTTCTTCGGAAATCATAAACGCGTATAAGGCATATCAAGGAAGTAGCAAAGCGAAAGCTGCGAAAAAATAGTCTCAGTATTCGGAGAGGAGGATCGGACAATGGGGTTGACTGAAGTTTGCATTAAGAGACCGGTGTTTTCCACGGTTTTGACTTTGCTTATTGTCATTATCGGTCTGGTATGTCAGTGGCAATTGCCCGTTCGGAAGGATCCGAGGATAGAGAAGTCCATAATTACTGTGACTTCCGAGTACCATGGTGCCAGTCCTCATGCTGTGGAAAATCAAATAACAAAGGTATTGGAAGAGCATTTTTCTACGATTGCCGGAATTGAGACGATGACATCCAGCAGCAAGAATGAAGAAAGCTCAATAACCTTGGAGTTCGAGTCATCCCGAAATCCTGATGCTGCAGCATCTGATGTCAGAGACAGAATATCCATGGCAAAAGTTTATTTGCCGTGGGGAAACCCTGAGCCAACGATTAATCGAGACGATCCTGATGATAAGGGAGGAATCATTGTAGCTTTTACCAGTGATAAAATCAGTGTGGATGACCTTCACGATTATGTTGATCGCTACATTAAATCGAAATTTCAGGTCATTAACGGAGTCGGGAAGGTTGTACTTTCCGGGGGAAATGTTAAGAAAATGAAAGTGTTTCTCGATCCGCAGCGGTTGGCCGCTTATGGGTACACTCCGGCAGATGTTTTAGATGCCTTGAGGAATCAGCATGTGCAAAAACCTTGCGGGCGTTTAGTGAGTCGAGATCGCGAGTATATGCTGATTCTTGATGGGGAATTTTATAACGCGAAAGAAATGGATGAGGTTATTGTTCCCAGTTTGAATGGAAGAGAAAGCATCGTAAAAATAAAAGACATAGGTCATTCGGAACTGATTCCTGAGGATAAAAGGTCTGGGTCTTGGTTTAACGGCAGAGAATGTGTGGTTTTGACTATAACGAAACAAGCAAATGCTAATCCTGTTGATTTGAGTACAAGAGTGAAAGAAGCAATGCCTGAAATCGAATCTTTGCTTCCGAGTGGAACAAAGATGGTGATCGCCATGGATGAGTCCCGCGATATAAGTGCTTCAATGAAAAATGTGTATCGTGCAATTTTTGAAGCGACTTTCTTGGTTATTGTTGTGGTGTTCCTCTTCCTTTGGTCTTTCCGTGCGACTTTGATTCCTATTGTTACCATTCCAGTCTCACTCTTGGGAACTTTCGCCTTGCTGGCTCTGTTTGATTTTTCAATCAACACATTTACATTGTTGGCTATGGTTTTGGCTGTCGGATTGGTTGTAGATGACGCAATTGTTGTCCTTGAAAATATTCATAAGCATATGGAAAAGGGGCTTGATAAAATGAAGGCTTCTCTTATCGGGTCCAATGAAATTTTCTTCTCAATTGTGGCAATGACTCTGACTTTAGCGTCAGCTTATATTCCAATTGCCCTTACTCCCGGCAATTTGGGAAGAAGTTTTCGAGAATTTGCTTTAACTCTTTCCGGTGCTGTTATTATTTCTGGATTTGTTGCATTAACCCTGTCTCCGATGATGTGTTCAAGACTTTTGAGTCGTAGCCGAAAGGAAAAGGCGACAGGATATTTTAAGAAATTATCTGATAAGCAAGATGAAATTTTAAAAACCGTTGATAAGAAATATTATGATGCACTGACTTGGACTCTAAATCACAAAGAGGTTACATTGGCAGTAGGTTTAGTTATATCTCTGATTGGAGTGCTTGCCGCTTATCATATGCCGTCCGAAAGTAAGCCGTTAGAAGATCAGTGTTATCTCAGCGTTGATGGGGAGGCTCCGGTAGGAGCAAGCTTTGAGTTCGTCAAAGAGAATGCAATGAGAGTTGATGAAGTTCTAAAAACAACTCCTTTTGTTGAGAATAGATACATAAACGCGGATCCGACTAAAATCGAGGGAGGAATTTTTCTTAAAGACTGGAGTGAGAGAGATCTGAATACCAGGCAGATTTCCGCAAAAATGGATCCTTTGTTGAGAGAAGTTCCCGGCATTCGTTGCCGAATTTCAGCGGGCGCAAGCAGTGCGGATAAACCTGTTGTTCGTTTCGTTCTTCAAACCAATCAAGATTACGAATATCTTGAGAAATATGGGCACGCTTTCCTTTCTCATGTACATTCGCAATATCCGTGGTTTTCATCAGTATTGACCTCATTAGTTCCGAGACAGCAGGAATATGTAATACGGGTGGATCGTGACAAGGCCTCTTCGTTGGGAATTACTGCTCAGGATGTTGCTAGTACTATCGGTTATCTGATCAGAGGAGAAAAGGTCGGATGGGTTACAAGGGAAGCCAAACGAGATGAGATGTTCATCCAGGTGGAGCAGGATCAGCGGCAGTCGATAGAAGATCTTTCGAAGATTTTCATAAAATCGAAATTAAGCACAGGATCGCAAAAAGATGAGCAGCGTATGGTACCGGTGACTGATTTGATAACGGTTCAAGAAAAACTTTCCCCTAATAATCTTTTTCATTATAACAAAATGTTAGCAGTTAGTGCTGAAGGAAATTTGGCGGATGGAGTGAGTTTAAGTGAAGCAATCAATGGATTGAATAAGTTAAAAAATACAAAATTGCCGTCGACGATACAATTGACCTTTTCGGGTACCACAAAGACTTATCTGGAAGAAAGTTCTCTAGTTGTATTTATCTATGCTCTAGCATTGATTTTCGTTTACCTGATTTTGGCAGCTCAGTTCGAGAGTTTTGTTGATCCGTTTATTATCATGTTTAGTGTTCCTTTTTCAATTACGGGAGCGTTGATAGTGCTGTGGATTATTCCTGATGGTACCTTGAATATTTATTCTAAGATAGGATTGGTTACTTTGATCGGACTTATTACCAAGCACGGAATTTTGATCGTGGACTTTGCAAATCGAGCGCGTGCAGCAGGAAAAGAGACTTTTGACGCGGTGAGAGAGGCATCGTATTTGCGACTACGTCCTATCTTGATGACTACTTTTGCGATGGTCATCGGAAATATTCCTCTTGCATTTGCATCCGGGGCAGGAGCGGCAGCTCGTCGGCAAATTGGATGGTCAATAGTCGGCGGTATGTCTATCGGAACTCTGTTTACTTTGTTCATTGTGCCGACAGTTTATTTTATTTTTTCAAAATACAGAGAGGTTAATGGGGAGCTTTATGAATGAATTTTAGATATGTGAAATGTGGGTTGTGGGGATTGATTTCTTTCGCTTTGTTTTTTGATCAGGCAGTTGCTATAAAGAGTCAAAAAGGCACTAGGCTTACCGAAGAAAATACCTCTCAAAATAAGGATAGGCAAAGTATTTTGAAAAGAATGGCGAAGCTGAAAATAAACCATGTGTCGCCGGCTACAGGAATAGTTAAAGAATTTCGAGAGGAATATCTCAAAGATATAAAAAAGTTTGGGTTATTGATACCGGAGGAAGCGTTTATCGATAAAGATATTTGCAGATTTTCGGACACGGATGAAAACAGATGGCTTAGGCTTGAGCGCGCGGTGAATTCTGATTCCAAGATAATTTGGGCTACGCGTGGCGGATTTGGTTCTTACAAATTGATTGATTCTCTGAAAAAACTTCCGAAACCGAAGAAGAGTAAAATTCTGATAGGATTCAGTGATATAACTGCGTTGAATCTTTTTGTTTCTCAAAATTGGAAAGATTGGACGGTAATACATGCTCCGATGATTGTTCATCTTGCCAAGGATAAATATCATCATCCGAGTTGGGCATTATTGTTGGATATTTTGGAGAATAAAATCAATAATTACTCAATATCAGGGTTAACTCCGTTAAATAAATTAGGGAAAAAAGCAACATCGGAAGGTAAAAAAATTTGTGGTAAACTTACCGGCGGAAATCTGACGTTAATCGAATCGAGTTTAAAAACAAGTTGGGAAATAGATACTAAAGATAAAATTTTATTTATTGAAGATTGTAATGAATCAGCTCCAAGCATATATCGATCTATGTATCATCTGAAAGCTGCAGGGAAATTATCTGAAGTGAAAGCGATAGTTTTCGGATATTTTGTTGGAGTTTCCGAATATGAAGAATATCTGAAGCATTTTGCGAGCGAGGTGAATGTTCCGGTATTTATTACGGATAAATTTGGGCACGGAAAAAATAATTTCCCGTTGGTGTACAACGCAGATAGTATTATCGAAAGCGATTCTATGGTTGTGAATTTATCACCTAAGAGTTAATGTATCGCGAAATATAAAATCTTCTCGTTTAGTAGTCTGTTTTATTCATAAAAATAGATTGAAAACTGGTGTGATTTTTTTATACTAGTGTAAAGTAATTTTTCAGAGGGCAAGATGTTTAGGGGGTATATTGCTGCGGTAGTGACTCCGTTTAAGGATGGCGGGATAGATTTTGAGTCTTTCGGAAGACAGATCGGATGGTTATCAGATTCTGGAATTTTCGGGATAGTCGTTTGCGGATCTACTGGAGAATCCCTGGCATTAACTCCACAAGAGCAAAAAGGTTTGATTAAATTTGCAAGCAAGGTTATTTCAAAAAAAATAAGATTAATCGGGGGAGTAATTTCTCCGTCAACTGAATCTTGCTTGAAGCTTATGAAAAATTCCGAAGAATATGTTGATGGCTTTTTGTGTATTTGTCCTCCTTATATCAAACCGACTCAGGCTCAGATTGTGTCTCATTTTTCCAGATTGAGTAGGAGTACGTCGAAGCCGATTATTTTGTACAACAATCCGTCGCGTGTCGGGACAAGTATAGAAAGGGAAGCTTTTGATTCTTTGGTTAATCTGGGTAATATTGCTGCAATTAAGGAATGCTCTCGTGACTTATCTAGGTTTACCGTGTGGCGAAAGGATTTGAAAAGAGATTTTGATTTTCTCACGGGAAATGACGATACAGCGTTCGGTGCTTTAGCTATGGGGGCAGTCGGAGTGATTTCTGTCAGCGCAAATGTTTGTCCACGATTGTGCGTTTCAGCTTATGATTCGTTTACAAGTGGAGATATGTCGGCGTTTGAGAAATACCGAGATGATTTGGCGACATTGACTTCATTAATGTTTGCTGAACCAAGTCCTGCCCCTGCGAAATATGCATTAAGTAGGTTGAGAATTCTTGCCTCGGAGGAAGTTCGCGAGCCATTAACTCCGATTAGCGCAGATCTAAGGAAAAAGATAGATAGATTTTTAGAGAAAGTGATTTTTGAAGAGGAAATACAATGTCGAAGTATAAGGAAATCGGCGTAAATAGAAAAGCGCGTTATGATTACGAAATTACTGACACCCTGGAAGCAGGAATTGTTTTATTTGGAACGGAAGTAAAGTCTTTGCGCAACAACAAGGTGAATCTTACCGATTCCTACGCCGGATTAACTGCCGACAACGAGGTTTTCCTTTATCAGATGGGTATTCCGAAATATTCTATGGCGAATTTGACGAACCATGAGCCGAAAAGAAATCGAAAACTTCTTTTGAAAAAAAGAGAAATACAAAAATTAATCGGCGCGCTGAAAAAAAACGGCTATTCGTTAATTCCGTTGAAAATATACTTTAACGAAAAAGGGTTTGTGAAAATTTCCCTTGGACTCGGAAAAGGAAAGAAAAACATAGACAAACGCGAAACCATCAAAGAGCGTGAATGGAATAGAGCGAAATCCAGAATTTTGAAGAACAGTTTTAGATGAATTTTCGGATTTTATCTCGAATCAGCGTTTGGCGTATGATATGTGTTTACGGACGGTCTCGCTGGTCTGCGAATTAGAATTAGAGAAATTTACTTGAACATATGCTGTATCTACAAAAAATCCCCCAGTCTTTTCGATGGGGGAGATAATCGTTTCAAAAAATTTCAAGGTTCCAACTTTACCGCAAAACTTCTATCTCAACTTTTCCAGATTTTCTTGGAGCCTCTCCTTCTGACCTTTTTCTTCTTTTATTTGCAGGAGATCCCTCATCTTCAGGCTTCCTTGCTCCTCTTTTCCTCTTTGTTGAAATTTTTTTCGGTTTTTCTTCAATCTCGCTATCAGATTCCGAATCAGAAGATGAATCTCTCGATAATCTCATCGTTAATCGAGCGCGACCTTTATTGTCGTACCCTTTAAATAGGACTCGAACTTTGTCGCCTTCTGTTAAAACATCCGAAACATCTTCGACACGGTCCTCAGAGATTTCGCTGACATGAACTAGTCCTTCACGGGTTCCATAGAAATTGACAAAAGCCCCGAATTCCATTATTTTCACTACCTTTGCATCGTAAATAGTCCCCGGTTCAGGATCGTATGCTATTTCCTTTATCATATTCACGGCTTTTTTCAAGGAAACTCCGCAAGCAGACGCTACCGTGACATTTCCATCGTCATCGATATCTATTTTTGCTCCCGTTGCGTCGATAATTTCTCGGATAACTTTTCCTCCGCTGCCGATTACTTCACGAATCTTGTCTTTAGCTATTGCAAAAGTCACTAATCTTGGGACATTTTCATTTAATTCGGCTCTTGGTTTGCTGATACCCTTAGACA
>DGIE01000031.1 GCA_002393025.1 Holosporaceae bacterium UBA3830
CGACGACCAACCCTGTGATCGATTCGTTGTGCGATCTGCATAAGGTGAGCATCATCTCTGAATTTCACCGGAACCAACTGCATAACACCGCGTCTTTCAACATATATCTGAAAAGGTCCGTTAACCACAATATCAGAAATGGTATCGTCATCTATTAAAATCTCTAAAGGACCAAGTCCGATCATATCGTCAACTAACTCTCGAGCGATCCCTACCTGTTCTCGTTTGGTGATCTGCGCTCGACGTTCTTGTGCAAAATCAAAAACGAAGTTTTCAATTTCTGTCCTTAACTCTTGCGGAGTCAATTTGAAAGCCGTTGCCAAGTTAATTCGGTTTAACATTGTATCATGGGCTTCTTTACGAAAAACCGTAAGCAAAGGAGATTCTTCAACTACCGCATCTTTTATTTCATCAGCCATCTAAATTCTCCCTTTACCTCTTCATAAATTTACCCAGCATAACAAGAATCTCATTTTTAATTTTTTCTAAACTAAATCCTTCTCTTTCCGAAATCGCCTGAGCAATAGCCTGATTCTCATTTTTACCAAGAACATCATCGGTAACTTCCTCCAAAATTTCCGTTAAAGGTCCCTCCGAAACCACTAAAGGTTGACCTATATTTGCAGCAGCAAGAGTTATCGTCTCATCCAAAGGCATAACATAATCTATTTTTCTGCCTATCACTTCTTCAAAGGATTCTTTTGCTATTGCTCCCGCACTGGACAGTCCATTTTTGTTGTCAATCATAATAATTTTCTTATTTTGATATTCAACGGATATTAATTCTAACAATCTCGCTGCATTTTGAGCAGAGGCCATTGTCATCTCGACCATAATTATAAAGCTGTCGGCCTTCTTCATAGAAATCTTATTTATTTCATTAAGATCTCGTTGAGCGTCCACCAAGATGTAATTGAATTGTTTCTTTAGTATCGCCATCAAAGCGTCAAAAGCCTTAATATCTACTTGCATACCTCTGACCAGATCACACAATCCTCCCAAATAATACAGCCTTTGTGCACATTTTTTTAAAATCGTCTCAGTGAAGTAATCATCTATTTTATCGGGAGATTCCAAAATATCCAGATAGGCATTTTCTGCTTTAATATCAAGAAGCAAATTAGTGGTTCCATACAAAAAATCCAAATCCATCACCAATGTACGCTTAAATTTTTTGTTCGCAAGCAACCACCCAACGTTCGCAACAACGGTTGTCGCTCCTGCTCCTCCGGTAGCACTCACTACATGAATCAATTTACCTTCCTTCAGAACTTCATTTTTTACCCCATTAGCTTGCTCTATCGCTCTTCGCAATAAAGTATTACTTAAAGGCTTGACTATATAATCGACAACGCCTGCCGCTTTCAAATCCCTAAACAATCCAACTTCATTCCTCGAACCAATCACAATAATCGAAATATTAGGAGCACTAAACTCCTTCACTTTCCCGATATCTCCCAATGGAAGCTCAGAGTTTGAAACATCAACGATCAACACTTTCGGACTTCTGTTTGTCTTTAAAAATTCCAGAGCATCCGCAATGTTTCCCATATTTGCCTCTGCGTAAGCCATATTCATTTCCCTTATGACATTCCAGATAACCTGCTCTGAAACAGGATCATTTACAAAAGCCACCAGGTTGTGAGGTAATTCAGATGTACTCTTAGCCATAACAAATCTCCTTTCTATTTAGATGAGCTTGATGAAAAACTCGATGATGAACTACTGCTCGACGAGGAAGATGAACTTCCCCCACTGCTCGATCCAACTTCGCCCATCGCGCTAATGGCCTGCTCTATCTTCTGTCCTTTATATTTTCTGGGAGCTATAAAATCCGCGCTATTAGCTATCATTTCTTCCATATTGTAGTTCATTGCTCTTCCATAACGGGGTAATGGTTTATCAGTATCGCAATCACCTATGCTTTCATCCCACAAATCAATCTCTGTCCTTTGGAGATCATATTTCAGAACGTCAATTCTAACTCCTTTTTGAGCATCTTTATAAATACAAACTCCTGAGTCTATAATTCGACTTTCTAGAAACCCAGCTTTGACCATCTCAGATTTTACTTTAGCTGAAAGCCGTTTCTTCTGAGACAACGGCACCGGAGAATTCGAAACAATCATAAATCCTACATTTTCTACTCCCTCTCCTTTTGAATCCCTCAACAGTTTTTCCAATTTTTCTCGATCAGTTGCAGAAAGCTGGAAGTTTCCATCCACGTTAAAAAAGTGAGCAACTTTGTTTTCTGTTATATCGATCTTTACTTCTTCCAAATCATAAGAAGATGTAATCTTATTCTCACTACACGCAGTCAATATTAAACAACACGCCGTAAAACCTAAAAAATTTTTCATAACTACCTCCACTTATTTCAATGAAAATCCTGCACTGTCTGCTTCTTGTCCCAAACGGTGAAATCTTCTCTTGGTAATCGACTTCAAAGGAGACAACATCTTTGGAATCATATCCGTCGGAGCCTTCAACTGATTGGAAGACGGCTTCACGATGTAAGGAGTAACAATAATTACCAACTCTCTCTCGTTTGAAGTTATCCCCGAACTCTTAAATAAAGATCCCAATAACGGAAGACTCGATAGGAAAGGTGTTTCAGTGGTTCTTGAATCTCTGTTTGTTTGCAATAATCCAGCTAATGCCAAACTTTGTCCACTTCCAAGCTCTACAACAGTCTCAATATTTTTCTTGGTTAAATTCGGAGAACCGTCATCGTTTTGACCAGTGAGTGTACTAATCTCCGCTTTTACTTTTATGTTAATTCTGTCTTCGGAAAGGACCACGGGAGTAAACTCCACGGAAGTTCCCCAATCTTTAAAATTCGTGGTTTTGCTGTCACTGTTTGTCTGCGTAGCTGTATACCCTTGCTCTCCACCGGATTTAAATGTTGCGGATTTTCCTGATAATGCCACCAAATTCGGCTCAGCCAATACCGTAGCAAAAGTCTCCGTAGCTAACGCATCAATCAAAGCCGACAAATTATTAACACCGGCAGACACGACCCATCTACCACCTCCTATAGAATTTGTCAAAAGACCTTCACTTTCGAAAAATTCCTTTTTTATCGCATCTGCATCTTCCACAAATTCAGGCAAAGCTACTGTAGACTCACCCGCAGCCATACCTATTAATCCAGAGGAAGCACCAGTCACCGATAACGCTCTCCAGTTAACACCCAAGGATTTTTTTACCTCCCTGGTTACCTCAGCGATTTTCACTTTTAGCATAACCTGAGTAGCCGTCTCTATCGTCATTTTGTTTATGATTTTATCTTGATCAACAAACCTCCCGACGATATCCAACACATCTTGAGCCATTTCTGGAGACGCAACGTTACCCTTCAAAATCAAATTATTATCGATCGAAACTAACTCTACGTCTAAATCAGGAAAAATCTTTGATATCGCCCCCTTTATGTCATTTAAAGGATAGGTAACCCTTATCACATAATCAGCAAGAATTCTTCCTTCTTTATCGTGAATTACTAACGGAGTTACTCCTGGAGCCAATCCGCTAAGATACAAAGATTTATCGCTCAACATATCAATGTCAGCTACTTTTGGATTCGGAATAAAAATTTCCCCGATTTTGCTTTCAAATTTCAACAAATTAACAGAATCGACTTCTACTTCCTTTTCCGTTTTTATCGCTCTTATAGCATAATCTTTTTCTTCATTTCTTTTCTGATTCTTTATGCTACGAACATAATCTTCTTTCATTATTCCGTTGCTCAAATCTCTGGTTTCAGCCAAAACACTCGGATCATTCAACCATCCCAAAAAAGCGAAACAGATAATACTCAATCTTTTTTTCATATCACTTCTCCTTCATTCGAATCTTTCCATCCCATTCTATTACTCATCGTTCATCGCTCTACTAGATCTACCACCGTTCTTAACTTTCTTACCATCCTTGTAGAACTGCACTTCATCAGGAGTTAATTTTCGGTATATTGTCACTGGATCATCTTTTTCTTTTTCCTTTTTACTATCAGATTCTGAAACAATGCGTCCCGAAACAACTTCATATTTACCTGAATTTTGTGATGATGCCCGAATATCGTCTTTTCCTTTTTGAGACATCTGTGCACTAAAATTACTCATATTATGCAAGAGAGCAGATATATTCTTCTCTTCCTCTTGACGTTTCCTTTTAGATTCTTTCAACACCTCAGCAGATGAAGATCTACCCATATTCCAAATTCCTTTAATTAAGTTATTATCGGTGTCTGGGGAATATCCTTCATCCAGGGAATCTTCTTCTTCAAAATCCTCTTCTATTTTTTCACTCTTACTTCTAACAGTGATCGTAATACCGTTGTTTCCTGCTTGCTTTAACATGACATTGACCAAATTTTCTTTGACCTCTAAAGTGATATTTCGAGGAGTTGACGAGCCACCTAATCCAATTCCGCTACCAAAAAGTCCTCCGTTATTCCCGTCTTTCTCAACTTTTTGTTGCTTTGTAACCCCGTCTATCGCGATAATTTTTAACGCTTTGTATACATGTGTTCTTTGCTTATTTCCTTCAAACGAATTTATTATAACGTCCACATAATCCCCTGGAGAGATCATACTCTTCGAGATCGGAGTTCTTTGATCAACCTGGAAAGGAACAGCTCTGTAACCAACTTTTATAACAGTATCAGCCTCTTTCTCTTTTTTCTCACGTTCAATCTTCTTTGCTTTTTCGGCTTCTTCTGCTTCTTTCTTTTTTCTCGCGACCTCTGCTGGATCGTTACTGGTTAACATACTTAGAGTCAGAGGAATTCCTGCCGGTATTTCATTTTTTGCCCACATATTTAGTGCATTAGTATAGTCCGCCTTATTATTCAACGGATTTCCTTTACTATCTTGAGCAATGAAATACGGTTGAATAGCATTGGACGGCCAAGATCTCCAGCTCAATTTGGACTGTAAAATTCTCTCATCCTTCTTGATTTCACTATTCGTCACCAATACCTGTATTTCCTTTATTTTTTTCTGTTCAGACTTGATCATCAAAGGTATGTCAGGCAATGATAGTTCTTTTTTTACTGGTTGCTGCTTTACAACTGTGCCCCCAGGAATCATCCATCTGACTACCCCAGTAATCACCAAGGCTACTGCCGACGCCATAACAATAGGAACTATATCTTTTTTATTACCCATATCATCACCTAAACATCACATCAAAAATTACAAAAAATCCTCCACAAGATAATGCTACACCGTAAGGCACTTCTTGCTTCAGTGCATCAGTATCGCCAGCATTAAACTTTACTGACCTTGCTTTTATCTTATATAAGGAAAGTAAAACAAATCTTAAAAAACGAATTTTTTTCTTCTTCAATACTGAAAATATGATAAATAATTTCCTTCTCAAAAACGCAACTTGCTTCCCAAAGAATATATAAATCAAAGCAAGTACTAATCCTCCAACGGCGGTTCCCCATATAAACTCAAATACATTATTTTCTGCAAACAAGACGAGAGGGATCAAAAGTTTTACATCACCTCCACCTATGAGATTAAATTGATTCAGTACAAAACAAAAAGCAAAAGTGATACAAGCTATACTTAACGCTTCTGAAAAATTTTGTCCTGAAATGCCAAAAATGTATGACACCGCATATAAGAGAAGTAAAAACAGAACATACTCGTTTTCGATTCTGAAAAACATAAAATCATTCAAAGAAATGACTATTAAAACCACTGCAAAACAAAACCAAATAAACAAATTCAAACTCCTTATTGTTCTTAGCGTAAATCATTTACGTAAAGATAAAGTTAATTTCGAACCAAAACTTTTTATAATTTGAATTTTTTTTTTTCAAACTCTATAATTACATTGTAATTTTAAGGAAATGAGCTATGTTAGTTAGTTTTGAAATAGATAATTCCATCGCCGTTTTAACATTGAATAATCCGAAAAAGTTAAACGTGCTTAACACAAATTTTGTTGAAGAAATATATGATCACCTTTCAAATATCGAGAAAAAAGCTAAGGTTTTGGTTATATTCGGTACTGAAAAGGCGTTCGCTGCAGGGGTTGATATCAATGAAATAAATTCATTATCATTTGAGAAAGCTTTGTTGGAAGAATTTATCGACTCCAAATGGGAACGTATTTTAAATATAAAAATTCCTGTAATTTCAGGTGTAGAAAAATATGCATTGGGAGGCGGTTTCGAATTAGCTTTGGCTTCAGATATCATAATAGCAAATGAAAATGCGAAATTCGGATTTCCTGAAATTAATCTCGGGCTTATGCCAGGATTGGGTGGAACGCAGCTTCTCACAAGAATCATAGGATCGAAAAAAACAAGTGAACTTATTATGAGCGGAGATTTTATTGATGCAGAGGAAGCTTTACGACTTAATATCATTTCAAAGATCGTATACACTCCGGCAGATCTGAAAGAAGAAACATTAAAACTAGCAAAAAAAATAGCTGAAAAATCTCCAACCAGCTTGCGTCTCATAAAGGAGGCAATACAACTTTCTCAAAACGCGGGATGTCTTCAAGGAATAAGAACCGAAAGAAACTTATTCCGTTCCCTATTTTCAACATCTTACAAAGAAAAGTTGACTCAAGAGTTTTTGAAAAATAAATAGGGCGCAAAATATATCTAACTTTGTCCAACTCTATGGTTAGGATTAATTTTTCTTTTCGGAAGTCGCATAGTCCGTCGAAAGCTTAACAGAGTGTAACACAAAAATTGCAAATAATACGGATATTATCGAAACAATCATGCTGCATTTGTAATCTGTCGCACTATAAGTTAAATCTGATCCCCTTGACCAATCTAAAATACACCCGATTAACCAAACCAAAATCGTACAGCCGAGCATGGTAATGGTATTAACAATGCCTGTCACTGTCGCTCCGAGCTTTTTATCGCACAAAGACAACACAGCAGGGAAGGCCAAAAATTGGCACATAGCGAAACCTCCCATGGCAAATAAAATTACGCACAGAGATATTATCGAAAGTTGAGCAAAGCAAACTAAACTAAGTAAAATAACGAAACATATCGCCTCTCCCAACATAACCTTTTTGAAGTTATTAAATACTTCTGCAAGATAGGCCGATAAAGGACTTCCCAATATCATTCCTATATACGCGAAACTTATGGCAAAAGCGGCTTTTTCTTTCGATATTCCATGAACATGTGTTATAAAAGGAACTCCCCAGGTATCACAAAAAGATGAACATGCTCCCCAAACCATCATGGAAAACACACTGATTCCGATATATCTATAATCGGAAACTACGGTTTTGATATCTTGCGCTATGGCATGAAGATTTGCCTTTGACTTCGGTCGGATTAAGTCTTCTTCTTTAATCATCAGAAAAACTATGGCTGAGCAAAAAATTCCCAAAAATCCAAAGCAAATTACAATATTTTGCCAAGGGTAGCTTGAAGACAGTCGTGCCATCAAAGGATTGCATATTATTGGACCTATACCTCCTGCTGCAATAGCTAATCCAGAAATAAAAGCAACCTTTTCTCTCGCAACGTAATCATTTGTGACCTTCATAATCAGAACAAGAGCAAAAGAAGAAGAAGCGCCGAGAATTATTTGAGAAGCAGCTGCGCAAAAATAATTAGACGAACTTACAAAAGCTATTAATCCCAAAGAAAATAAAGCAAAAGACGATACTATAATTTTCTTTACGCTGACTCTATCTATGATTAGCCCTGTTGGAATTTGCATTATCGTATAAGCTAAGTATGATAGGCTAACCAAAAAACCAATTTGAGATGTGTCTGCATTGAAATAATTCTGCAAATTTTCGTTCAATACATTCGGAATTGCTGATTTTATGCCATATTGATATGCGAAAAATAACGCACAGAACGAAAGTAGAAACAGGTATTTTTTATTCATAACTCATTCCTTTCGATGAAAATTGTATTAACGCCTTGCTTTCTTGAGTAAGTTAAAAAAATTCTCATTGGTATATTTTTCAACCTGATCTATGGAAATATTTTTTAATTCAGAAATCTTGCTGGCGACGTGAACCACAAACGCCGGCTCATTTATCCTTCCTCGAAATGGAACTGGAGCCAAAAATGGAGCATCTGTTTCAAGCAAAATTCTGTTGATAGGTAAAAAGTCACGAACCGCCTCTTGCAAGATAATATTTTTCTTAAAAGTTAGGGTTCCTCCTATTCCAAAATAATAAGAGGTCTTCAACACCCTCTCAACAAACGCTTTTTCCCCGGAAAAACAATGAATAACCCCAGTTACATTCGGATGAGCTTCTAAAATCTCCGTTGTATCCTGCCAAGCTTCGCGAGTATGAATGGACACAGGCAAATTGAACTCCTCAGCCAGCTCCAATTGAAAAGAAAAAATCTTTTTTTGTTCTTCCCGTGCGTCGCTAACATAATAGTCTAGACCGATTTCTCCAATGGCAATCGTCTTGCCTAGACTACAGTACTTCCGAAAAATTTCCTGCATTTCGCTAAAAGAAAATTTTTCATAATGCTCTTTCGCATACTCAGGATGTATTCCAATAGATCTGAAAACATTCGGAAACTTTTCTGAAATTGCAGTGTACCCCTCCACATCCGAAAGATGAGTTCCTATATTAAGCATGTGCTTCACACCTGCTTGCGACGCTCTGTTTACCAAAAGATCCACAGAATAATATTCCGGAGAATTACCTGTCAGACGAGATTTCAGAAAACCTTCAAATCCAGAAAAAACCAAATGGCAATGTGAATCAACAAAAGCCACTTGCTTACTCACCCTTCATAAAAAGAGGAAATGGCTTTGGGAAACGCTGCGATGAAAACTTATCATCAATTTCAGCAAAAGAGGCTCCTCTTACATTAATAAAATCAAAAATCTTACGGGCAGTGTCCGGCATAAAAGGAGCAATCCCAAACGCTATCGACCTAATAGCCTCACATAATACCGTCAAAATCCTGTACAATTTCGGATCGTTCTGCTTGGCCAACTCCCATGGCTTCTGATCATTAACAAACTTATTGGATTCAGCGATCAATTCCCAGATCGCAGACAACACACCGCTCAAATCTTGTTTATCCATTAATGGACGCAATTTACTGATCAATTTTCTCGAATTATTAAATAAAACTTCTTCATCACTCAAAAAATTGTAATCAGGAATCATTTGACCGCCTAGTTTTTGAATGAAAGCCAAAACTCTCTGAACCAAATTCCCTAAATCATTTGCAAGGTCATAAGAAATTCTTTTCTTTATGGCTTCAACTGAAAAATCTCCGTCCTCACCAAAACGAACCTCTCTCATAAGAAAATATCGGACACAATCTAAACCGTACTTTTCAGCAATCTCAAAAGGATTTACAACATTTCCGACAGACTTAGACATCTTTTGACCTTCGCTAGTCCACCATCCATGAGCAAAAATTCTTTTCGGCAAAGGCAATCCCGCCGCCATTAAAAACGCGGGCCAGTACACAGCGTGGAAACGTAAAATTTCTTTTCCTACAACATGTATACATTCTCTGAAATAAGACTCTGCCCTTTCTATATCATCAGGGAATCCCAGCGATGTAAGATAGTTTGTCAAGGCATCTATCCAAACATACATCACATGATTTTCAGAATTTGGAACAGGAATCCCCCAACTGAATTTACTGCGAGAAATACAGAGGTCTTTAAGTCCACTCTTTACAAAATTGATAACTTCATTACGTCGGCTCAAAGGCAAAATAAAATCCGGATGTGATTCATAATAATCTAGTAATTTATCCTGATATGCAGAAAGCTTGAAGAAGTATGATTCCTCTTCCATCCACTCGACTTTTCCTCCGCTGGGAGCGATACCGTCAACGATTTCTGAATCGTTCACAAACATTTCATCCCGAGGATCGTACCATCCCTTGTATGAACTTTTATAAATATCCTTTTCAATCATAGTCCACAATTTTCGACTGGCCTTTATGTGGCGCTCTTCGGTGGTGCGGATAAAATCATCGTA
>DGIE01000046.1 GCA_002393025.1 Holosporaceae bacterium UBA3830
AATACCAATTTTTGAATACCGAACATAGCAAGTAGGGATTCTATTACCAAATCCACATGTGAGGGCGTATAATAAATCACAACTGCTGCAATGACAGCTATTACTCCCTTCAACTTGTCGCTCTCAAATAAAGATTTTAAATCCATTTTTTTCTCCTAAAATAAAATCACTTTGTAGGCTCTATTAAGCCATCCCTTTAAAAATTTCTGCTGGCTCGGATTTTTCGCAGCAATCTGGCGATAATAACCCGCTGCCTCTGACTTAATTGCTGCCAGCAAACTGCGCGGCTCAGAATACATCGTCGCCAGAAGCGTCTCAGGACCCATCAAACCATCTTCTAGGACTGTTTTACCCACTGATCGCAAAGCTCTCTGTAAAACGATTACAGCAGCTCGAATTCCTAAATTTACTGATAAATCAAAGAGTTGCGTTGACACCCAATCGTCCCTAATTTCCTCAAATCTTCCCTTCTGCCAGAAGTCTCGATAATAGATTTTCTTCGCATCTTCGAGGGTTAACTCTCTGATATTTAAGCTTGGATAGCTTCTTTTCGAAATCCCAAATTTGGTTTCTTCGCCCGGATCATTTTTATCGAAAATATAACCCCCTTCGTTTCGGATTACATATTCAAATGCTTTTTCAAATTTCTTGCTGTACATTTTTCATTTCCTCTCATTCTATTTTCCTCCGACACACTCAACATTAGAAACGAAACCGCCGGAATTTAACGTGTGTTCCACTCTGGAAATAATCCAATTTGTTGGAATCTTAGTTGGAAATCCTCGAAGAATTATCGGTCCCTCAGCGAACAAATCCGGACGCCCCTCTGTCGTAAATCTGAAAGTCTTATTGTTTTTTTCGATTCTTTTTCCCCTGGCTTGCACTGCGGCCAAGGCAGCCTTTTCCGATGAAAATATCTCGTTCAACTCTGTTTCCGGATCACCTGAACCGGCATGAACTAAGTGATATTCTCCGGATTTTTTATCATACCAATTGGCATATATCGTTCCCGTTGCTCCGTTCGTTCCTGTTTCCGTTTCTTTGAAGTTGCAGGAATATGTCGCGACCTCGGAGGCGTCGATGTATTTGGTTGGCAATTGTTTCCCAGATACTGATTTACCCGTCATATCTTCTGAAAAAATCAAATGATTATCCGTCGGTTTTGCAACCGCTCCAACTTTGTTAGCGATTCTTGTTAGATAATTAATATCGCTCTCTCCAAATTGCGGATTGTCAGATAAATCTATATCTTCAAAATCTTCGGACAATTCTGAATCCAATTCCGAATCAATCGCTGACATATATTCATTGAGCTTCATATCGTTTGTTTTCGTTTTTTGAGATCTCATAGATTTCGGAAGAGCATTTGCGACAATTTTTATCACGCGCCGAGCTCCGTCTATCGCGATTTCTTTCACATAATAGGTGCCGATTTTCGTTAAACCTTTTTCTTGATAGCCAAGAGATATTGTCACTTTCGCTTCGGTATTCGGAAACTGCAAAGCATTATCGAAGTCATCTAATTCAATCTCGCAAGAATCGGAAATAAAACCCGCCTGGTCTGTAGTACGAATTGAAATAACGCGGTCTTTCGGGAAATTCGATTGTCCGTTAATCGAAATGGAAAAATCAGGCGTTAGCTCCATAATTTGACCTCATTATCCGATTTTTGAACTGATTCAATATAAGGAAGTTTGATTTCGATTCCAGCAGAAAGCACTTCATTAGTGATGCTCGGGTTTGCTTTCATGACTTGCTCGAGGACGGATACAGTTCCGTAGTGTCGCCATACAATCCAATCAAGAACATCCCCTTCTTTTGTGATATAAGTTACCATCGCAAATAACTCCTTGCTAAATTGGTGAGAGTATCAACGATTGATGTTTCTGAATTATCACTCCAAGCGATTGAATTTGTCGCGCTAGGTGATCTCTTTAAAACTAAAGTGAACTCAACTTTCTGAGGCTTCCCGTTTCGATCGAAATAACTCTGCGTTTCTTTGATGGAGGAGATCACAAATTTCCCAAGAATTTCACCGTTATCATTGATTAAATTGCTGGCTATTTTGCATAAATCGGATGATCGAATTGCTTCGATGCTGCTATATCCCGAATTTTCTGAAAGATTCAGAAAGTTCATAATTTTCGAAGTTATACTGTTACCGACGGTGTTGATTACGGAATTTTCTTTGTTGAACTTGGGATAAAACACTCCTTCAATTTCTATTTGATCTTTTGCCACTCCGAGATTCTGTAGGTTTGGAAGGTCCCCGACGCGCTCTGTATCCGACCAATTATATTCGGTTGACCGCGTCATAGAATTCGGGGTCATTGTTTTTAGATTGAATTGAAAATCACCCAATATCATCTATTATCTCCGCCTGATTTAAAACCAAATTCAAATTTTTAGCCTCCAAGCTCAGCTTGGTCATATCGCCTCCGCCACTTCGTCATACAAAAACGTTTTGCTGTAGTCACTAACTCGATTCATAACTTTATCTGCTATTGTTTTTGGATTATCGTTTTTGGCAGCGTTAATCGTGATCGAAAAATTGTTGCTTTGATTTCGAGTTATATTTGAGTTCGCAGGTTTTAATTCTCTCGGTATTTTTAATTGAGGAGATGTTTTTTCGCCTCCGATTTTCGGAAGCCACCCTTTGAATTTATCAAACATTTCGAGCGTCGGCTTGAAGAAACTTCCCAACGGTCCTTTGATCCAATCGAAAAAGCCTTTCAAATATTCTTTCAATTTTTCCCAGCCGGATTTTATTTTTTCGCCGACGTTCAGCGCATCAACGTATTTCAAAAAACCGTTCCAGGACGGAGCAATGTCCTTCCAAATATTTTTGAAGAAATTTTTCACCGATTCCCAAACCGGAATTACGGAGTCGCCACCGAAATAAAGTTTATCAATGATCGCTGAGATATTTTCCCAAACATCACCGAGAATACTTCCGACTTGAACTATAAATTTTCCTCCGAATTTCAAGAATTCGAAAAACTCTTTAAACTTACCTATCGCGATATTTGTCCAGCCTACGATCGTATTCCACGTTTCGCTTATCCAATTTTTGAAATCGCTCCACGCTTGCTGCGGTTCATTCCATAATTTAATGAAAAATCCTTTGATCGGTTCCCAATTTTTATATATCAAATACGTTGCAGCAGCTATCGCGGCACCTATCGCCAAGATCGGGTTGGCCAGCAAAATCTTCCCGAGAGATAACAGTCCGCTTCCAATCGAACCGATGCCTTTAAAGACAAACGGCAAAACCGTCGTTGCGAAAAACCAACTGACCTGACATAGCCATCCGAACGCAATCGCGCCAAACTTCACCGCGCTAAAAACCGAACTAAGCAGAAAACCAAAAGTTTTTAACCCCGCTCCGGCAATCGACAATGTTCCGCTCAGCAATGAAAACGCACCTCTTAATATACCGCCGATAAGTTTTGAAGCCAGCGAGGAACCGACTGCTATGACTCCGATGTTCGCGGCGAGTTGTCCGAGTTCTGTAGCCGATCCTTTTACGAAGTCTGCTTTCACGGAATCAGTCTTCACGGACATGTCCGGTATCTTAAATCCGTTAAAAATATCCGCAAATTTCTTGCTTTTTATTGATTCGAAGAAAGATTTGATTTTCATTTTTCCCGAACCAGCCAACCACTTCACTCGTTCAACTAAAGTTTTAAAACTGAATTGTATTTTCCCGTCCAAAGTTCGAGACAGGCCGAGGAAACCGCTGCTGATTCCCACAATTCCACCTGCCAACTTTAAAAATCCGACCAACAGCGATTTTCCCACAACTCCGATGCCCGTTAGCCCCAGCAACACTCCTTTTCCCGCAATAACCAAGCGATTAAAACCGCCCAGCAAAAATGTTGATGCGTAACCGAGTGCGAATATTCCGATTTTGAGCCCCGCGAGCGCGCTGATTCCGAAAATTATGTTTTTTACCAACTCGCCGTTTTTATCCATGAACTTCGAAAATTTATTCAGACCATTTGTCGCTACACTCAAAAATCCTTTGAACGGACCGATCAGTACATCACCGATTTTCTTTGTTACATTTTCGAGCGCATACAAAAATGTTTTCCAGCTTCCCGAAGCGGTAGCGGCTGCGTGAGAATAATCGCTCACAAACGATCCGTCGACATTTTTCATATTGGTCGCCACATTCAGATTTTCTTTGTAGGTTTTCAGATGCCTGACCAACAAGCCGACATTCATTGCCGCTCGCTTGCCGAAAATATCATTCAGAGCCGTTCGGCGTGTAACATCATCGAGCTTTGAAATTTCCTCCAATAATTTCATGATTGCCTTTTGCGGAGATTCTCCGACTTCTTTCGCGAAGCCGTGAATGCCAATTCCCATTCTGTGAAAAGCTTTTGCTCCGGCCTGACCCAAGCTGCCGGTAACGGAAAGTTTTTGAAGAATTGTATTCAAAGTCGAGCCGGCCTCATCCGCCGTTTGCCCCATGGATTTAAAAGTGGAAACAAGTGCGCCGACTTCACCCGTTGTAAATTTAAAAGCAGATAATCCAGAGGACGATTTTATGATTGAGCGCACAATTTCATTTGCGGTTGCTCCGGTGCGATTTCCCAACTCATTTATTATATCGAATTGTTTGTCCAGGTCCTGAGTAGACCATCCCATGATTTTCATGAGATTGCTGATTTTTTCTGCGCCTTCATCTGCTGTAAATCCCCAAGTATAAGTTGCTTTCCCAACCTTTTCCGCAAACGAACCAAGTTGATTTTCAGCTACTCCGAAGCGTCCGCCAACAGCTGCAATATTCGCCAGCTCCGTAGCACTCATCGGAAGTTTAGTCGAAAGTTCGGACAACGTATTGCCGAGTTTTTTCAAACCATCAGGCTCTTTAAAATTTACAACAGAACGGACACCGTCCATCGCCTTTTCGAAATCTATGGCTTTTTTTACCGGAGCAGCAAGTGCTGCCCCTAAGGCGACAATCTCCATAATTTGAGAACGATAAAATGCTCGTTTTTGAAGAATCGCTTGATGTTTATTTACTGAACCGAGCAGGAAATTATATCGGACTTTCAACTTGTCTAATGCCGAAGCGCTCAAAATGGATTGTCGCTCCATATTTTTGATGACATTTCCGACTTCTTTTAATTTTGATGTGCTTCCCGAAATGACTGAATTAAACCCGCTACTCAGAGCAGCACCGATTGTAATTAAAAGCTGTTTTTTATTTTCTGCCATCTCGCTGTAAATCCTTCAATGCGTCCAGCCACAACACAAATTCATCGCTGTTCATTTCGAGCCATTCAGAAATTCCACCTTTCGAATGGGAAGCGATAATCAGAATCGCTTGCCTTATTTCCGATCCGTTGAAACTGATAAAAAATCCCTCAACCATTCCTGAATTTTGATGTAGTCTCGAAGATCAAGTTCTTGAACAGTCTCAGGAGAAATTTCTCCTAAATTCGCAATGAGATTGACTTCCTTTTCCGCTTCATCGACATTTTTCTTACTCGACGCAATTAGGTCTCGAACTTTTGGCGGTCTTAGCGAAATTTCATTCACTTCAACTCCATCGATTTTTATTGGATTTTCTAATTTTATTTTCTTCATCTTCTTTCTCCTTTTTTAAAAATCATTTTCAAATTACGTTTGGGTGTTGCGACATCGGAGCAACTTGCTATATATGCCTATACACTTGTAAGCTCTTAATACCGAGTGCAGGAATCATTCCTGCAGGATTTCTTTGATTTTGGATAACTGATCGATTCCGTTTACAGTACGAATCATGTTTACTGGATCAATTTCGATCAGTTCAACTCCATCAATCGTAAGTTTGTAATAGTTACAAGTTACAGAGCATTTGAGCGTGGCTTTTTCTGCAGGATTCCAAGAATCGAAGTCCATCTCTTTAAAATATCCCCGAACATTGATAATTCCCGGCGAACTATCTCCTGTACCCTGCAGCGCACCTCGAATGGTCAACGCGAATTCCGATCCGTTGGTTAAGCCGAAAAGTTTGAACAATTCCTGATCATACTCCGAAAAAGTCAGATCCATCTCCAATTTTTCCATCCCCATATCGATTTCAACCGGCGCAGACATTCCCGCACCTTGATATTCTTCCGTCTTGATCGTTAGCTTCGGCAAAGTGATTTCTTCAACTCGGCCGGCATAACCTCGACCATCCACAAACACATTAAAGTTCTTTAAAATTTTCGGTAACATAATTTATCTTTCCTTTCATTTTCTCATCACATTCATTAAGCCAAGTTTTCTAATAATATGGACTCGATATTATCTTCCGATAGGTAAGCTCTAAAGGTTACTTGCTCTGCCGGATATGCCGGAGTGAATTCGAAATCGAAGTAAACTTTTCCCTCTACGATATTGGCAGCAGTGTTTAGCTCTCTGTTTGCTACGCACTTTCCTGCGAGGATCGCTCCCTGAGATTTCAAGGTCGCCAAAAATGCGTTTACGCTTTCGGTCACGTCCGTCAGATAGTTTTTTACGATATTTCTATCAACTGCCCACAAATGTGATTGCAAAATCGAATCCGAGATAACGTCGGCTGTCCTTCTTACACACAAAAATTGGTAAGCTCCTTCGCCCGCGGTTGATCTGTTTCCCCATAATTTGTAACCATTTTGGTTGATGATGGTTGCGATTTTCTGTTCGTTCAGATAATTGGCACGACACGAAGAATCTCCAAGCGAAAAGTCAATCGGTTTGCTTAATCCAATGATTCCATTGATCGCTTTGTTCGAAGGCGAAACCCAGAATCCCTCATCATTGTCAGTCTTTGCTATGACTCCCGCAACATAAGGACTTGCCGGAACCGTTGCGTTTTTCGTGTTGATCACTTGTGGATATACGGCATAAACTCTTTCACTGGCGCAGTCGCTGACAAATCTGATCAGATTTTCGTTCGTTTCATTCGCTGAACAATCCGCAACAACTATTGCTCTCAATCGATTTGCAATTATGTTAAGTTCGGTAACAACCTCCGTCGTAGAAAATCCCGGAGCAATTAAAATTCTCGGAGTAACTCCCAAGATACTTTTTGAAGCCAAGAAAGAATAAACTCCGTTGTAAGTTCCATCTGCCGAAACCGAACCAATGACATTATTTATCGTGGCTTCGGCGGCAGTGATCGCGTCATTACCTTCACCACTTGCGACTCCCTCAGCAATTCGGACAACTACAACCATTGCTCCGGTTTGAGCTAAAATTCCTTCTAATGCAGTAGGCAAAGTCCCTGTGGTTCCAAGTTTCGCAGCCTCGGTGTAAGATCCCGCAATTAACACTGGAGTATTCAGTGGGAAATCCTCCGTTGCCTCCGGCGCAGTTCCTATCACACCAATAACAGAGCTTGAACTCGTCTTTACTTTCTTTATTCCTTGGTTGATTTCTGCGACCGCTACTCCGTGCAAAAAACTAGGCATTTTTCTTCTCCTTTTTCTTACCATCTATTTTGATTTCTAAAATCTTATCCGCCATTTCTGAAAGCGATGCTCTTTCAGGAACATCAACACCTTTTGAAATTATCGCTTTTCGGATTTTCTCTTTTACTTCTTGAAACCGTTCTACCGTTTTTGAAATTTCCATTTTTCCTCCTAATATTCTTGAATAATGCAATGTCTCATTAATTCCCATCTGGCTATGCTGCAAACGCTGCGTAAAGATGGATTAGAAAAATTCAAACGATAATATAAATATGCTGTTTCGTTTTCAAAATCATGTCGTCTCAATTCAGATGAAGACCATGCATCACTGTTTTCTACTGAAAATAAAATGTCCCAAGTTGCACCGTCATTACTTCCATATAAAGAATAATTTCTCGGTGTGTCTCCTGCATAAGAGTCGTTTCTTGATCCTATTCGCATTGAATTAACTACTCGAGCCTCGGGCAATTGTATTTTTATCCAGCCACTCGTATTACTTCCCAATTCCAAAAAACTATTATGAGAACGCGAAAACGGATACCAAACTTTTCCATATTCGTCGCACGCACTCGCGCTAACTACGTATGTTCCATCAGATGCGTTGGTCGTCGTTCCTGATAAAACCGGCACTAAATAATCGTATTTATCTAAGTATCTTTTATATTCATAAATTACATTCCCAAGAATAAAGCAACTGCATCCGTTGTATTCTGACCCCTGGTTTGCTGTTATGTACAATCTGTAGTACAAGTATTCGGTTTCGTTTTCGAATAGAAATAACCGTAATTCTCCGAGAGTTGACCATGATATGCTCGTTTCAGAATCCAATACATTCCAGTTTTCCCCATCGTTCGATCCTTGAATTTGGAAGGCTGAAGGAGCTTGATCAATGTATCCGTCTCCGCGTGGTGCAATCTTTACGGCACTAAAGGCCATCGCAGTCGGAAGTTTTACCTGCAGCCAGGAATTGCCCTCATTTGCCGCTGAAGCCCAGCGAGTTTGCGTATTATCATCGAAGGCTAAATATCCTGCATGACCGTTATCACACTGACTACTTGCTGTAACTTCGTATCCGTTTTGATTCGCTGATGATAATTTCGGAACACCTCGATAAAAATTGTGTTTTCCTACATCTCGACGAAACAACT
>DGIE01000080.1 GCA_002393025.1 Holosporaceae bacterium UBA3830
CGTTGAATTAACTTTTCGTTAACCTTTAATACACGATGTGCCCTCTGGCCCTCCCTGGACAAAATAGCACAAAAAAGTTAAAAACCGTTGAATTAACTTTTTGTGTGCTTTTTATATGCGATTGTCTATGACTAAATTTGTTTTTGAGGAACGTATTAACTTCCAGATGCAAAAATTTTCTTTTTCTATTATTAGTTCGCGTTCGAATTTTTGCAGATGCTCGGGATTCAAAAATTTATCAGCTTCGTAACTGCGTTTGACCTGTGTAATTACGGCTGCGTCCACGAGATCACGCTGTAAAGCATATTCGTACAACTGTGCGCCGCCAATGATCCAAGCATCGGAAAATTTCTTGAGAGCTTCTTCCAAAGTCGGAAAACAGATGGCATTCGAAATATTTGTTTTTGTGATAACGCAATTTATTCTGTCTTGCAGTGGAAAGTTTTCGTGTGAGAAAAAAGTATTTTTTCCCATTATCACGACCGAATTTTTTGTTAATTTTTTGAACATCGCACGATCTTCGCCGAATTCCCACGGAATTCCGCCATCTTTCGATAATCCAAAATTTTTTTCGACAATCGCTATCAACTTTATCACTATCGTATTCTAGTTCAAATTGATTAAATTTGTAATCCATAATAAAGTGAAAAGGGAGGTTTTCTATGAAATATGTTTCTTTAATTTTTCCGGTAATGATGGCTATGGACTCATTTGCAGTGGTGAATTCTCTGGATTTGTGGGAAGATTCCGCAGCAAACTTTAATGAAATATTGGAGGCAGAGCATCAAAACGAAACTGACCACACAAATGAAGCTTTAGAGGTAATTCGTCGATTGATTATTAGTCGTCCTCCGGACCAGAGTGTGAAGCAGTATGAAGTTTTTGCGGAATTGAGGGATATTTTCACTGAATCAGAATTTTCCAATGAAGAACTGGTGACTCTTATCGAGGATGCGATGGAGCTTAAGAAAAAATATTTGCTGATTTTCGATTTTGTCGTTAGAAGCGAATATGCTCGACGTTTGGTGAAAGAGAATATTAATGCCGATGAGGTATTGCAGTTTGCGAGTTCGGAGTATATCCAGCTGCCTAAATTTATTTTAAGAGAAAAGGTTAACGGTGATCAACTCAATGAAGTTTTGTCGGATTTGGGCTGCGGAGTTGTTTGGAAAGATCGTGCTAAATACTTGTTCGTGCTTAATAAATATTTCGGAAAAAAAGAAAATAGAGAGGATAACCAAAAGCATTTTCCGAGAAGAGTCCGTAACTATTTTAAATTGCTCAAGGAAGTCGATAAATTTTTCGGAGAAGCGTACATGCATCTGATATATGTTATGGCTCAGGATTTTTATTATGCCGATGTGTCTCCGGAGAAAATCAAAAAAATTTTTTCATTTTCCGATAAAGAATGGGATTCCCTAATAAAACCGAATACCTATGAATAGCTTTAACGAAATGTTAAGTCTTTTATCTCATAATGATACCAGAAGTGGGGTATCGAGAAATGAGAACTTTGATTTTAGTTTTTTTTGCAGTAACGGTTTTTGATTCGTATGCGGATTTTAGCATTGAGAGCGTTAAAAGTTGGGTAGGTACGATGTACAACGAGGGATCTTCTAAGGTCGGGGCGAGTATAGATGAACTGAAGTCTTCCTCCATGGGGAAGAAAGTGGGAGATTTTTGGGATCAAACTAAAGATACTTTGCAGGAAAATCGTCGTGGTACAGTAACTGATGAGTTTTTGGAAGTACGCAAAAATTTTGCAGATTATGCCTCTAAATTAAACAAAGAATTGGAAGAGGATATTCGTTCGTTAAGTCAGTTAAAAGACGTTCGATACCATGATAGAGTCGTTATATACAAGGATGGAAAACAGTATGTTACAGCACTGGAAGAATGTCTGTCCCGGAAACTGGAAAGCTTTGCGGATGCAAAAGAAATGAAAGATGCTGCTCACGATCATATGGATAGTATCCTGAATATATTAACTGATGAGCTTATTTACTCTTATGTGTCCGATTTGAGAGAAGCGTATATAGCGTTTAATAATGCGTTTGATACCTTAAAAAATCAGCTGAAAACAAAACAATAGTTTTTTTCGAATAAACGCGTTGAGATTTCTTAGTTTTGTGTAAGGCATGCTTGGAATTCCAAGGCAGAATAGTTGTTCTGTTTGAAGTCCTGATAAAAAGCGCTTCCCATACAAGTAATAATTTCTGGTTTTATGTCATATTTTAGTTTAAACTACATGCGGAGCAAATTGTAGATGAGGAAATGCTAAACTATTGGGTTAACAAGATCAGAGAAAATTTAAAATCTGAAAATATATCGAAGTTCGTGAATGCTGTGCTCAGGTTTTTGCAAAGCAAAAAGATTTTACGAAACTATCATTGCCATGTGATAAATCTTTCGATTTTGGGTGGAGCATATGTGTTGGGAAGCTTTTTGATCTATCCGAATTGGAGTTTTTCCGTGTTTTTCAAGGAATTATTTTCAATTGTATGTATTTACGGCGCGATTTTGTGCTGGTTTACCGAAAAATTTTCCGAGAATAATGTTTTGAGAATTTGTTTAGCTGTGACTACCTGCTTGGCTCCGGTAATTTTTATGAATAATTCCCTCTCTGTCGCAGTGGTTTGCCTTCTTTTTGTAGTGCTGGTTGAGTACATAGCTTTTTCTTATTTGCAAGGACATAAGCTTTTCAGTAAAGATATTCCCGTATATGCGATTTGTGAAAATGAATCAGATTTGGAAGATGTTCTCCATTTGCTGGACGAATACAAGGTATTGGAGATTATTTTGTTATCTAAGAATAGGTCACGAAATATTAAAATCAGCAATATCCGTACCATTGAAGCGCTTACTAAACAGCTGGAAAAATTCCGGCATATCCCTTTTTATCCGTATCCAAGAAAGTTCATATATTGTGCTGAGAAGAAGAATCTTGAGAATTTAAACAAACTGCTAAAGTTGGCTACTGAGTATTCAATTTCTGTTCTTACAGTAAAAAATAAGGAGTTGTTCCCTCTTTCTCTGAATGATTTGATTGATAATTTGCCGGCTGCAGAGAGAAATCCTTTGACGAGTCTTTTTAAGAATAAAAATATTTGGGTTTGCTATGACGGAAGGCGTACAGTACTTGATTTGATTTGTATCCTGTCGGGAATAGCCTCGGTTAACCTTACGATCATTTGTGAGTCGACGAGTTTAATTCCTGAAGTTGACCATGTTTTAACACTGATTAGTAGTTTTAAAAATTATCGTATTAAGGTTGCTGATCTATCTTTTCTTACCATGAATGAAGCTCGTCCGGATATTTTGTTTTACAACATGCCGATCAAGGCACGTTTTTCGGATGAAGATCATCTCAAAGAAGCTCTGGTGAAAAACGTCATTGATACTGATAAGCTGATTAAATTGGTACAGAAGGTTAAAATACCGTTGACCTTCGTTTTGTCCAGTACAAATTCAGTGAATGCAAACAACTGGACGGGAGCAACCCAGCGCTTGGGAGAATTGCTTTGCCAGCATGCTGATTTCCAGTGTCGTAAAACCTCTGCGCGGTTCAAAGTCATTCGAATTCCCGAGAATATTTCTGATCAGTACGGAATCTTGGGAGAAGTCACAGAGTCGGTTCTTCAATCGGGGAGAGTGTTTATAAATTCCGCTGAAAGCGATCTTGCAGATATGTATAACGCCAAGGATATTATTGCTTTGACTTTGAAAGCTATTATGCTGGCTTACAAATCTGAAAAAACGGCGGAAGTTCTTACTATCATTCCTCAGAATAAGGCGGCCCCGAAAGATTTAATTAATAAAATTTGTAATCTGCACGGTTTGAGGCCTGAGCTTGATATCAAAGTTCATTACACAAAGGTTAATGAAACAATGGAGCTCGATAATTTCCCGAATATCTCTGAAAGTCTCGACAAAACTTCGACGTTAAATGTTTTCTGTACGAAGTTTGTGACATCTTCGATAGGGAATTACGGAGATCTTTGGACCATTGAGCAGATAAGCAAAATGAATCCGCGAGAAATTATATCCGCAGTGTTTCAAAGCATTTCCGACAAAGTTAAACCGCAGAACAGATAGGCGTAGCCAGGGATTATTGAAAATGGCTTCAGCTTAAAAGTAGCAGGTCTTTTATTTGTTGTTTTTCAAAATGGATCCGGAATCTAAGTTGAAGGTTAAATTTAATTCTCTTTCCTTTTTCAACTGTTCATTTAATTCCTTAACTTCACTTTCATGTCTTGTTTTTTCCTCCTGGAGTTGATTCTGCAGTTCTTTGATTTGTTTCCTAAATTGAGTTATCTCTTGCAAAAATTTGTGGTCACTTCCGTTTTTGTAATATTGAATTTTTTTCTCTAGCTCCTCATTTTCTTGTTCCAGAGCTAGCAACTGATCCAATTTGATTTCTTTGTGTAGTTGGTCTTTAAGCTTTTGGATCTCCTCTGCATGTTGTTCATCCTGTTTTCTGATGTATCTATTCAAATCTATTATCTGTTCTTCTAGTTTTGCAACCTTATCTGGGAAAACAAGCCCTCCATTGTCTTTATAATATTGAATCTCTTTTTTTAAAATCTCGTTTTGTTGTTCTAAATTGTAAACTTCTTGGTATATTTCTCTTTTTACTTTCTCGACGTTCATTTTTGTTTGTTGTTCTGCAATCTGTAAGACTTCTGATATGCTGAAACTCGGATTTAGGACGCTATTACTGGTTCCTGCCATACCTGCCAATGGAGAAAATCCTTGATAAGAATACTGTTGTTGGAGCAAGTTCGAGCTGTTGTTTCCTTGAGTGTTTGAGTATTCAGCTAAGTATGTATTATTGCCCTGATTTACGTTATTTGGTCTTAATATCGGAAGAAACATCATATTCGCATCAACATTACCATTGATTGGTGACTGAACGGATGCCGTGGCAGCATTTGCTTCACAGGGAGTAACTAATCCGCCATATCCTATTCCTGAAACGGATGCCGTGGCAGCATTTGCTTCACAGGGAGTAACTAATCCGCCATACCCTGTTCCTGAATAAGCTTCATTAACTACACTCTTTACAGGAAATTCTCTTACATTTTGCTGTTGCCCCGGAGAAGTATGAATGACATTTTTGTTTTTCTTTCTCTTCTTCCAATCATATCGAACCACGGGATTTATCATTCCATCACTGAACCGTCTCTTTAATACAGGAAGAAATACATCTTTGTTTTCCATATTGTTAGAGATACTTCCTAGATTGCCGTTGACATTACTGCCTCCTGTGAAGTTTATTTGTCCTCCATAACTCGGCATACCGCAAATATTTTCCGCAAAAAGAAACCCGACAATACCGCTTACTATAGATAATTTTTTCATGTTCTATTCCTTCCAATTCCAGACACCAAACATTTATCTAACATTTAAACACGCATCGATTTTCTCATCAAACAGAATAATCTCTCCTAACCTAAATACCTGCATACAACTAATTTACCATGCCGGATCCTCGCGCCCATAAAATATATACTCCCGCCTTGTCGGTATTTGATCCTCCATTGAATAATTTTTCCACAAATGCGCTGGAAAAAGGAAATTTTACGGCAACAGTCAGAACGAAAATGTATCCTGAAGTTACTTGTGAATCCAATAAGGTTTTGCGTGGATTAGTTCCGACTTCTCCATATGAAGTACCATTAGTCCACGCTGTTTGGTATTTGGAAAATGTGGCTCGTTCGGAAGCATTAGCTCCTGTTCCGTACGATACGCTTTGCGCTTTTGTTGTTGGACTTGCATTTGGGGATGGATTTGCGTAGTCATCACCCACCCATGCAATGGATTCTCCTCCATAAGGTGAGACGTCCATGACACCCTTAGTTGTTCCACCATCAGGTGAAGTCATATAAGGATATAGTCGAATATAATACCTGAAATTTCCGATAGGAATTCCCAATGGCTTGTATTTTTCGAAAATTTCATCAAATTTATCAACTTTTCCCGTAGCCATCAGCGAGAAAGTACATTCTTTTGTAATTGCATCAACGGCAATTTGGGCTAATCCAATCCTTACAAGTTCTATTGAAAACAAAACTATATACAAAACGAAAGGTAGGGTTAGGGCAGTTTCGATAAGGGCAACCCCTTTAAATCGTTTTTTTAGAATTTTCAAAAAACCAAACATACAAACACCACTAGCAACTTCTTGATTATGCCGAATAAATAACTAATAATTTATTAATAAAATATAATTTGTTGAAAGTTTTAGGAGGATGTGTGGAGAAAATAACTTTAAAAGCTCAATCTGAAGAGGATTGCGACGTAATTTCTGCTTTGCTTCAGGATTCTATTTTTAAGGTAAGCGCATGTCATTACCTTGCCGATCAGAGGTGCTTTCGCATAATTCTTAACAGATTTTGTTGGGAACATTCTCATAAATTTGAGAAAGAACAATGTTATCATCGTGTTCATTCGGGGTTGTATATTCACAATATCAAAACTATTCATGTAAATGACAATTTTCAGAAAAAACCTCACCATTTTTATAATCTGTTGGCAATGCATGCAAATAACGATGAAATTAATCTGATTTTTTCCGATCACCGGCATCTATATATAAAAGTGGATGGAATTTTAGTGTATTTGAAGGATCTTCACGATAAATATCCTACGTTATCCAAACCTGAACATAATTTTGCTTAAAATTTTTTTGCGATTGACAAAAATCCTTAACGAAATTTTAATAAATACGTAGTAAGATGCTTATTAATAACATGCGGAGGAATAAATGAATAGATTTGTGGGATTATCCCTTATGTGTTTAATGTTTGTGTCCACGCACGCAGATCCCGAGATTTCGGGAAGCAGTTGGTCGTTGCAAATGTCTCAAAACAACAGTGAGCCGATACAGGTACAAACAGAGAGGAAAGAGTACGATAAAACAGGAGTAACTCTGCATCGCAAAACTAAGGGGATTATTGAGAACGGCATATACAAAACGATAGATGATCAAGATCTTAATAATGTTTCTGGAAGAAAGTCCCATGACATTGATGCTTTGCTTAAAATTGCGGATCAATATGAAAATGAGAGAAAGGATCTTCAAGGGAACAGGGGAAAAGTGAAACATCATCCTCGGGGAACTTCTGGTTTCAAAAAAGGAAAAGATTGGTCGTTCTTTAATAAACATCATCCTCGTCGTTACAGAAGAGATCATTGGGAGAATCTGGAGGACGGCTTCGGAGAAAACTCAGGTGATGAGGAGCAGATGATAATTTATCAGCCTCGGGGTATCTCAGATCCTTTTGAAAACAGTAATGATTTGCCTAAGTTTGGGCATCATCCGAAAAAGCATCCGGGAAAACCTCGTGCGATAGGTTTTTTTCATATGGATCCAGATCAGAAATCAATAGAGTCTGACCAAAAAAGTCAGAAACGTATGGCATTTGCTGATTCGACAACCGATCCTATAAAGGATAGGCTGAAAAATCGCTCTAAGGTTTCGTTTTACAGACCTGTTGAGAGAATGTTTGAGAAGATTTTCGGAACGAAAAAGCATGGTTCCGACGAGAAAACTGATTTGGCGAAAACTCCGGAAAGGCAATTCGTCATAAAACATAGATTGCCGGAGAGAATGAATCGAGAGAAAAAGCCAGGAGGTTGGTTTGAGGATTTTGATAAGCACAATCGGGCGGCTGCCGCAGAACTCTTGAGAAGTATGCAGGAGTTTGAGGATAGTTTTTTTGAAGAATATTACGGCACGGAAGAATAGCTGACGCTGAAGTAAAGCTGATTGAAAGAAATCCGCGAGCATATTCGATGGATTTCTTTTTTGTTGTGTGGTTCTTAGTGATTCCGTTTTTGCTTTTCCGTTCTCTTACAAAGAGCAGTTGTGTTCGAGTAATCTGCGGGAATACGTGGGAAGCAACTGTATCTGGATGTTAGACTTTTCTGTTTGAAAGGCGCGGAGGGCGATGATGATGTTCTGTGGGGTTCCGTTTGGGAGGTGTTCTGTTGTAGCGATTCTCCTATCAAAAGA
>DGIE01000066.1 GCA_002393025.1 Holosporaceae bacterium UBA3830
TTTGATAGGAGAATCGCTATAACTTTTTTATGATATTTTGCCAACGGGTGGGCGTGTGGGGCTTTGCAAAATAAAAAATTAACAAATTGTTAACTTCCTCTTTTGATAGGAGAATCGCTATACCGACGGGTGAGTGCGTGGGACTGGCGCGATAAAATCGTTAACAAAAAGTTAAAATTTAATACTGGCTCCAAGATCATCTTAGCTCCAGGCGCTGCCTGGCACCGGGACCTTCCCGGGCATACCGTTGAATAGCAGTACTTATAATACCGGCACCGGAAATTTTCCGGTTAATAAATCGTTAATTCTCTTTTGATAGAAGAATCGCTAAAATTTCGGTGAATTATCAAAATGAAAATCCTACCTACACCGAAACATTTTCAATATGCTGAGGGAAGCTCCAGTCTGCGACTAAAATCACATCATAGCTAAAATCGCAATTTAGATATTTTGGATGATTTTTTAGGAAAAATTGAGATGCGTTGCGAATTCGGTATAGTTGCTGCGGAGTGATTGCGATTTGGCATTTTTCTTCGCTTTTTCGGGTTTTTACCTCTATGAATGAAATTTTGTTACCGCGTTTTGCAATAATATCTATTTCGCCGCCCCTTAATTCATACCGATGTTTGAGAATGCGATAGCCTTTGCACCATAATAAAATTGTCGCAACAAACTCTCCAAAATATCCTTTTAATTCAGTTTTGCGCATTTTTGATTTCCAGAGCTTTTTGATAGATTGCTTTTTTATTTACCGAATATTGTTCGACTATAATTTCGACCGCTTCTTTCACGCGAAATTTTTTTAACAGTTCCGCAAGTTCCGAGAAGATATGTTCTTCATTTATCTTTTTTTCTTTATTTCCTGAAATTATCACTACAAATTCACCTGCCGGCTCATTTTCGGAAAAATATTCCACAACTTTGCTCAAAGATCCACGTTGAAATTCCTCATACAGCTTAGTAAGCTCGCGGCACACACAGCAATGTCGATCTCCGAAAATTTCCAACATATCTTTCAGCGAGGCCAAAATTCGTTTTGGAGATTCAAGGAAAATCAAGGTTTCCGCTTTTGATTTTACATTCTGCAGAACTGCTCGCCGTGCGTGCTGTTTGTTCGGAAGAAATCCGCAAAATGTAAATCGATCTGTCGGCAATCCCGAACCGCAAAGTCCGGCAATGAACGCGCAGGCTCCAGGGATTGGTACAACTTCGATGTCATTTTCGACACACCAATTTACCAAACGGTATCCGGGATCGGAAATCGTCGGAGTTCCGGCATCCGAAATCAAGGAATAGATCTCTCCTTTTTCGATTTTTTCGACAACAACCGGCATGATTTCATTGTGCTCGTGGCATGCAACCAACGGGGTATTTATTTCGTAAAAATTCAGTAATTTGCGAGAATTTCTTGTGTCTTCTGCAAAAATAATTTTGGATTTTTTTAAGATATTTAGTGCTCGCAAAGAAATATCAAATAAGTTTCCTATGGGAGTTGCAACCAAATACAAACCTGGTTTATCCTCCTGTTGACGGATCTTTTCGGAAATAGATTCAATCAAATTTGGAGAAAAAAATGAAGAATGCAATGAAACTACTCCTTCTGGCCCTGCTCGCATCATGTACATCGCATGATACCTCGGATCGAAAGGATGTGCCATCTAAAATTTCGTCATACGATCCGTTTCTTAAAAATTTTCAAAAAGCAGACAATTCAGTTGTATTACTGATTCCGATGACCGGTCCGCATAAGGAAATCGGGCAAAATGTGCTGAACTCTTGTATTCTGGGAAATCAAGATGCGAGCATAGACGTTTATGTTATTGATACAAATGATTATAAGAACGATTTGCGTCAGTCGTCGTTTCGGAATTTAAAAGCAGTCATAGGTCCTGTATTTTTCCAGGAATCTTATAAGTTTGCCTCTATTTTTCAGGGAGTTCCTTTGTTTTCGCTCTCCAATAATGTGACGGCAAATAATGGACATATTTATGTCTGCGGATTATCTCCACAGGAAGAGATTGAAGCTATTTTCAGGTATCTTCACAAAAATAGATTGCCTTCTCTTACGGTATTTGTTCCCGAAGGAGATTTTTTCAAAAGTATTTCGTTAATCATTCAAAGAGAAGCCACTAAGTACGAAATGGATGAAGATAATTTTAGTGTGGTTGGCTATGATTCATCGGTAAATTTGGCTGAAATTGTACAAAATTCGAATACCAAAGCAATTTTTGCATTCGAACCTGTTCAATCTCCTAAAGCGAAGGTATTTACTCTGAGTTCGTTGGCTCTTTCAAATCCTGAAAAATGGGAGGGTGCCATGTTTGTTTATTCGGATAGCGAAAATCAGCGAAAATTTATCGAAAAATATAAAAAAGTTTTTCATACTGCTCCGACAGTAATTAGTCTTGCCGCCTACGATTTAATGAAAATGGTTAATGAATCCACCGCGATGCATAAAGATATGTTCGATGAAAGTTATCATGGAACTCTCGGAGATTTTCGAATAAAAAAAGATCAGGGAATCATTCGAAGTTTGCAAATGTTTAAAATTGAGCATGGAGAGAAAGTTGCAGAGTGATATGGTTTATAAAAACATCGCTGTAGCAGTGTTAATGCTTGCATCAGTAAATGTTCAGGGTATTATGCAGGGAGTTGATGAGGGAGAGGGTTCCCGATCGTATAGAAGTTTTTCGGAATTAAATTCTTCTCAGCAGGAAGAAATTGATTGGTTTGATTCCGTAAGACAAGGTAATCTTAATAATGTAAAAAGCTTGATCGACAAAAATATCGATGTAAATGCAAAAAATACTGATGGAGATACGGCGTTATTAATTTCAGTGAATCAAAACGACATAGATACAGCCAAAATGCTGGTGGATCACGGAGCAGATATTTACGAGGGCGGTGTTTTTTGTAATGCTGAAGGAGAAATAAAGAAATATTTGGATAAAGTTGATGAGAATATCCAAAATTTTATGACCGCAGCGAAAGAGAATAATTCAGAACTTATCCGAGAATTATCAAAAGCAGGAACGTTTGTCGATGTACGAGACGAAAACAGTTATACGGCTCTAATGCATGCTGCGGCAAGGGGAAGTATTGAAACTATAAAATTTTTGATTGCTGCC
>DGIE01000102.1 GCA_002393025.1 Holosporaceae bacterium UBA3830
AACTTTTTTTGTCTCGCAGGCACCCCGCTTCGCTTCTTCGATCATTGCAATCTCCGTTCCCTTTTCCGCCTTTTCCTTCGGCTCTACAAACTTTCATCCCCCATTCTCTCTCCTTTTCCTTAATTTTTTCTTAATTCCTTTGCTTTTTTTTCTTCCCTTCATCTCTTCCTGAATTTTTGGGGTTCACTATGTTCGTTTTTGCTATCATTCGCTACTCCAATTGTTTTTTGCGGAAAAAATGTTAACGATTTTACGAAAAGTTGATTTAAATCTCAAATTTGAGCGGAAATAACAAAATTCTCCATTTCCCCTCATTTGGAGATTTTTTGGTGTTTGGAGAGAGATTTTTCGAGAAATACATATATTGAAGACTATTTAAATACATTTAATCTTTGAAATGGATTAATGATAAACTGCGTGTATTCTGCAAACTCATTTTTCACATCTTCAGATTTTTCCTTAAAAATCAAACAACTGGATACAATGTCACGCTGCTGATGAACATTGCAGGGTTCGAACCTGCGACCCCCACGATGTGAACGTGATGCTCTACCGCTGAGCTAAATGTCCAGTCCTTGAATTTTGAATGGTGGAGCGAATGACACTAATAACATAACCACTGTTGGAGACAGCAAATCTCGATTTTTCTTTGTTTTTCAACAACTTAAATTAAAACAAAATCATTCACTAACCAAATGATACTAAAAACGAACTTTTCATTAAATTTTCGAATTCTCTTTGCAATTCAAACAGTTACACAAAAACTACTCTATTGGTAACCAAGTGATACCAATAACATAACTAGTTCTACTTTATGAAAGCGGTCAGATAGCCATGAATATAAAATAGGATTTTTCTTCTATCTAACGAAGATTCTCCACATAATAGACAGTAAAAATTAACCTTTTCGTATTATCTATGTTATAATAGAGTGGTTTTATACAGGAGTGCTTTATGAGCGAAACAACACTTTTAGATATTCAGTCCGATTACATTTTTAAAAGGGTGTTTGGTGTCGAAAAAAACAAAAAGCTCCTGATTTCTTTGATAAATTCGATTTTAAAAGGTAATCCGACAGTTACAGATCTCGAGATTCGAAACACTGAAATTTCAAAGATCGTGAAAAACAATCTCACAATCTATTTGGATATCAAGGCCGAAATAAATCCACAGGAATTCGTCGACATAGAAATACAAGTCCGCAACACTGGCGAAATCATGGAAAGGGCCGTCCAGTATCTGGCGGAAATTCTCACTTTGAACTGTCGGAAACTGACGGAAAAAGAGAGAGAAGCTGGGCAGAGGCAAACTTATAAATATCCGAAAGTGATCGGGATTTGGATTATGGGAGAGAACGTTACTGACCGCAAAGACGCTGTAAATGAGGCGTGTGTCGCTTTCCCTCCAACTGAAAGAGATGAATATCAGATCATCACGGACAAATTGCGAATTTTCTTCGTTGAGTTACAGAAATTTCACCCGAAGCACATCGATCGAAAAAACATGCTCGACGTTTGGATGGCTTTCCTGAAAAATCCACTTAATGACGATATTCAGGATGTTCCGGAAGTAAAAGAAGCTCTGGATACCCTGAAAGAAATCAGCGCGGATAAGGATGAGCGAGAGATTTATTATCTGCGTCAGCACACAGAATTCGGATACATCAGCGAGAAAAATGTCGCTGTACAAAAGGAGCGTGAAAAGGCTGAAAAAAGAGAGAAAGAACTAAAAGCAGAGGCTGAAAAAAGAGAAAAACAGCTCATAGAAAAAGCCAAGGCGGAGAAAATTGAGTCGGCGAAAACAGCTTTATCTATGGGATTAACTGTTGATCAAGTTGCAAAAATCACAGGGCTTTCTAAGGAAGACGTAGAAAAGCTGTAGTGGTCCCCCTTTAAATTCTTCGCGAACCGAGCTCTGAGGACTGAGGACTGATTTGGAAAGCAATTCCGAGAACTTAGTTGCTCCAGCTTTTAGCACAGGCTCGGCAAGTTTCCTTGCTCCCTTTAAAGCTGCGCAGTCGTTGCCAGCGATTTTCAGGTTGATTTAGTTCATCCGCCGAGCTTGAGCAAAAGCTACTTTTCCTCCAAATTCTTCGCCTTGCTCAGCTCTTCCCCTATGCGAAGGTATTCATCTAATTCATCGTCGATTTTTTCTTGCTCGGAACTGTAATCTTCCTTATTTTCGACAAAATCCCACAGCCCTGCCTCTTTGATTTCTCTGCGAGTCGCTGGTTCATAATCATAATTCTGAAAAGAATCTTCCCACGTGTATCCAATACTTACTAGTTGGTCGTTTCGGATAATAAATATTTCTGACAACTCTTCTCCTATCAAAATAACTCTCTTTTTAGAATCAACATAAAAACAAACGTCCCCTCCATCTGCTAAAAAAATACTTCTATAAGGACCGAAAATATAGTTTCTCACTTTCTTTTTCCTTTCAAAATATTATGCCCAAATATATCACGATTTACCGTTTTGGATGATGGGAATCCATTAATTATGTTGTTCGTTCCTTTCTGGGTCATTATAATCACATGATCACATTCAATTCTCGGCAATAATCCTCCTTTAAACTCCGAACATGTTCCAAAATTCATATAACCAGCATTTTCCCATGGAACAATATAATAACTTGCTGAATTTTTTCTAATTTTCTTCTATCAAATTCTTTACTGGTTTAATTATTGCCATAACATCTTTAAAAATGCTGCAGTCATTGTACATTACGTACATATCTCGGAAACCTTCTTCTCCATACTTTATTGCAATCAAAACATCTATTTCTCCATCTGCGTTCAAAAGAGCATTTCGTAAATCGCGATCTTCCAACGCGGTTATGATATGAGCAGAACTCTGAATCAATGATACTAATGAACCTAAAGACAATTTCCCTTCTTCAAAAGATTTGAACGCGAACAGCAATTCTTCATCTATTTTTTTATAATTCGACATATTATTTAGCTCCTCCACTACGAGAATGAACCGTTACTACCAAATTGCCTTCATTTTGAGTTACAACTTTGCAATCTTCCAGTGTAAATACCCATTCTTCAACCTGTTTACCTTGTTTTATCGTTGTTTCCACGGTTTTGTTCCCTTTTCTGATAACTTCTTCTACAAAATTCGGCGACATGCTCGTTCCCCCCTTTGTGCAGGAAGCATTCCTACCCAACCCGGATGGCAACATCCTTCCAACAGCATGTTCAGTATATAATCTATTCCCAATTTTAGCATATGTTTTTCCATCAAGCACCACTTTAGGATATTGATTCCAACTTGTCCAAGGCAACCCATAACTAACAAATTCATCAGGAATAGTGCCTATATTACTTTTCTCCAACATTTCAACGGATGCATTAGTTTCGCTGGTAGATGCTGTTGCCCCCGCCTTCTTCGCTCTCGATAACCCAAACAGCTCCGAGATTTTGGCTTTGGAGAAAGTATTCCTCAGTGCCGGTGCTTTTCCTTTAACCCATTTGTAGGCTCCGACCGTCGACAATCCGATCAATCCCCATTCGACCATGGTGATTACCAAGTCAGCGTAGGATTGCGCTCACTACTAATTACAATTATGACTCTCGTTATTTTATTTCGGCTTTTCTAAAACGATAGTCTTGCGATTTCCAGAAATAATCTCATCGACCTCCGATAAATCCATTCGAAAATAACTTTCTTTTTCGTTATCGTCATAGTAACTAAACCAAAAAGCCTGATCATCTGCATCAAATCCCCCGCAATAGTGAGCGCTTTGAAACATGTCACAACTCTCCGAATTCATCCACTCCTCAAAGGAATAATTCTGCGCTTTTATTTCTTTGCATATATCTAACAATTCTGAATCCACATCTTTTACTGATTCTATTTGTGTCATTTTTTAGAACTCCTATATTTCGTCAATGGTACACTGGAAATACCATATCTGTCCATCATCACACCTGCCTGTTGATAAACTTCGCGCGTTGTCGCATCTGGATGAGCGTCTATCCATAGTTTCCACTGCGTAGTCCAATTGTTTTTTAAAGCGTGAATTTCTGAAACATGTCGATGTTGAGATATTTCTACGCAGTAACTATCTAAATCAATATTATGCTTCTTAAAGAAATCCCTGTATTTTTGAGATTTTGCAGAATTTCCTCTAAAAACATTGAATATATGATGCTTAACCATTTTAGGAGCTTCTAACAAAGGAATCTCACTTGCATTTTGTATAACTCTCTCTGAATTTGTTGCTCTAAACAGCTCTGAGATCTTAGCCTTAGAGAAAGTACTCCTCAATGCAGGAATTTTCCCTTTAACTCCTTTTTAAGCTCCAACCGCGGATAATCCGATCATACCCCACTCGACCATGCTCATTACCAAGTCGGCGTAGGACTGCGCCTCTTCTTCGGTGTCCGCCTGCGAGATTGCGTAGGTTACCGCGGCTTCTTCTCCGAACTTTGTTGCCTTTGCTGTCGCTTCTCCTGCCGCAAATTACATCACAAATAATTACGACTGAGTATTAATCCTCAAACTTATGCAACATATTTATGAATTCTTCGAAAGTATTTGCTATGAACGAGATTCGATTCCAATTTTCGTCATCATAATTGTCGTGACACCACAAAACAATGGGAGGATTGTCCTGATTATGATTCCGATAATCGAAACAAATTTTATCTCCACCTCCAGTATCACCAAACGGAATTAACTTTTTATCAAAATATTTATAAAACTTAAAAATATCTTCACAATTCGGGTCATCAGTGGACTGCTCCAACAAATCATCTATCGTTTCCTGTATATTCTCTACTTTCATAAAGGCCAGACCTTCGCTATTGGACATCCCACGTACCTGATCATAAAAATCAAAAGAGGATATTATTAAGCTTGCGCCATTATGCTGCGTAATAAAACAGAGATACTCTTTCGGTAGTTTTATGCCCTTTTGTTCTTCTAACTCTCCGACGACTAAGGGATCACCCTTTCCGTAATCTACCAATACATTTGAATCTTCTAAATTCTTCACTACTTTTTCTCCTTTCCCCAAAGTGCGTCTCCTCCCAGATGTCCTGTTTTTTGATGAATTTTCTCAGGAACCAGTTGCATCCTTCCTCTATCCTCGTGGTGATGCCAAGTTGATTCGCCTATTTTTGGCAGTTCTGCCTCTATTTGTTTCATCTCTAAATCGGAAAATAGCTTTCTGTCTACTTTTCCGGCGGCAATATCTGCCTTCAACTGCCTCGTTGCTGCTACTTTATGTGCCTCTGATCTCATATTGGATAAATCTCCTTTTATTCTCACCTCAACTCTTGCAATATCATCCAAAATCGGCATTCCTTTGTTACTAAATACCATTCCCGTTTTAGGATGTCTAGTTCCTGCCAATTTAACATTTTTAGCGTTAACTTTTGGAAGAGTTGAACTGGTTACGGCTTCATCTCCGTATTTATTTCTAATTAATGTTTCCATAGCTCTTGAGTTGTAAGGTGCTTGATTAATTTTTGTTGCCCCCGCCTTCTTCTCTCTCAATAGTCCAAACAACTCCGAGATCTTAGCCTTAGAGAAAGTATTCCTCAGTGCCGGTGCTTTCCCTTTAACCCATTTGTAGACACCAACCGTTGA
>DGIE01000032.1 GCA_002393025.1 Holosporaceae bacterium UBA3830
TGATATCTCTACAGTATGTTCGATGTTCGAGATTAGTGCTTTAAGGAATCCTACGTCTATTGCATTAAAATCTGGCAGTAGGACTATTACGTATCAAGAGCTTTTGTCGTTAGTTAACGCGTTTGCCGCCTATTTTAAACTTGCGCCGAATATTAAACGTGTAGCCGTGATTGCGGAAAAATCTGTAGAATTGGTGGCGTTAATTTTAGGGTTGTTTAAAAGTGGAAAGGTATATATTCCTATTGATCCAAGCTGTCCTATTTCTAGATTAGAGTACATGCTCAATGACTCTAACGCAAACATGTTAGTTTTGGATGGAGTTTCTTCGGGTAATTTTGATAAGTTGAATTTAAAGAATCTGAAAATTTGTTCTTTAAGCCAAATACAAACTGCGATCCGCGATGAAAATGTAGTTTCTATGAATGAAAGTATCCGTTCTCTTCCTAGATTTGAAGATGAAGCCTATGTAATATATACCTCTGGGACAACGGGAACCCCTAAGGGAGTTGTTATAAGCCATAGAAATCTAGCGTATAGAATAAAAGGCCTGCAGAGTTTATACCCGATAACTTCAAGTGATATTTTTTTGAGTCAAGCCTCTTTTTGTTTTGATGCTGCATTTGAAGAATGGCTGCTTCCCTTAACAATTGCGGCTCACGTATTATTAGTCACCAAAAGTGAGTTGCTAGATGGATTAGCAAAAATAGAAGGGTTTAATGATGTAACCGTATTAAATTTCACTCCGATGTTTTTACAGCAGTTACTAGAATTTAACCAAATTGCTATTAGTGATAAAATCAAGTGTATTATCGTAGGAGGAGATGTTTTAAATAATGAGCTGATTAACTTGATATATGAAGGGAAATCACAAGGGTTTAGGTTATTTAATACATATGGTCCGACAGAAACGACGATTGATGCCACTTATCACGAAGTTCATAAGGGAGAGCTTGACGTTCCCATTGGAAAACCTTTGGAAAATACTCAGGCCTTTATATTAAATAGTGAAATGAGATTAAACCCGGTAGGTGTTGCGGGGGAGTTATTTCTTGGTGGTGAATGTGTTTCTTCTGGTTATCTGAATAATACGGAGCTAAACGAAGAAAAGTTTGTTAAAAGCCCGTTTCATTTTGATGAGGTACTTTATAGAACTGGGGACTTGTGTCGGTATCGGAGAGATGGATCGATAGAATATTTAGGAAGAATCGATAATCAAATCAAGTTAAGAGGTTTGAGGATAGAATTAGATGAAGTAAAAAGTATCTTAATGAGCTGTAGCCAAGTATGCGATGCTTCCGTTGTTCTAAAATGTGAAGATACCGAGCAAGCACTCGTAGCATACGTTGTCCCTACAAGTAATAAAGGGCTGGAAGTATCTATGACTCTAACTGACACTATGGGCGAAAACATTGAAGTTTATCGAGGTCATGCAGCAAAACAATTTACGCAAGACATTATTAATAAACTGTCACAAAACCTATCATCATATATGATACCTAGTTATTTTGTAATATTGAACAAGCTACCGCTTAACCAGAACGCTAAATTAGATACTAAATTTTTACGACAATTCGAGATTTCAAATGACAGACAATCCGATGTCGATGAAGAAAAACTTGGTAATTTGCAGACCAAATTAAAAGGAATTTTTCAAAATATACTAGGAGGAAAAGAAATTAGTACAAGTGATGATTTCTTTAAAGTAGGAGGTGATAGTCTAAAGGCAATAAAGCTAGCAGCAGAGTTAAATCGTGTGTTTTCTGTTAATTTAAAAACATCTGATATTTTCCTAAACAAGACAGTAAATAGTTTAATTCCTTTGTTGCTTGAATATAAAAAGCAGAGAGAAACAGACGTAGTACGATTGACGAAGCATTCAGAAAATTTACCTCTCCTCTTTATGGTTCATCCGGGAGAAAGAGGATGTGAAGTGTATGTAGATCTTGCAAAAGCCATGGCATCACATTTTAACTGTTATGGAGTGGATTCTTTCAATTTATACAATTCACAACGCATTGTCTCAATTCATGAGTTGGCAGAGCATTATTTGAGACAGATCACCGAAATAAATAAAACTGATCGATGCCAACTGTTAGGCTGGTGTTTTGGTGGACAGATTTGTTTTGAAATGGCCACTATTATAGAACGAGAGAATCTGTACAAAGAGGTCGAATTGTATTTGTTGAATACATTCATTTTCGATGATTATCTGGAGAAGTTATATAAAGAGGAGATCGAGGATGTAAAGAAAAAAGGAAATTTATCATTAGAAGAATCTTTAACAATTGTAGAGATGGCTATGCAATGTCAGCGTCCTTTAACAAAGTTGAAACGTACCAAGATAGTTTTATTTAAAACAGGAACTTTTGAGAAAGATAATCTCGTGATGCAGCATGTAATAAAACTTTCTACCAATAATTTAGAGAGATACGTTACTGAAAAAGAAAACATTGTGACGTTAACTTTGCCTAATACCATCCACACGACAATCATATCTGGGTTTGAGAAATATTTTCGAGATTCCTGTGGTGATTTGACGTATGACAGGGTATGGTAAGCAGAGAATAGCGATACGACAGTCGACTGTACACAAGAAGAGAGTTAAATCATTGCAGGTTAGGTAGTGATGAAGTATTTGGAGTTGGGGGGAAATTGATTGTGTGGAATCATATCTGATATCCAATCCTGTGGGCTCAAAGTATCAAAAATCTAAGCTCTCCATATTTAACAAAAAGTCTTTCATTCCAATGATGGTAATGCCGTTTTCGTCATGTCGTGGAACTATATTTTTTTCGATAATGATGACTTTTTTAAACGAATCCTTTATTTCAAGCAGTGATTTTTCCTCTTGTTCCTTTTTCTCTTGAGTAGGAATTTCCTGAGCAGACTGTATGTAATACCTTTTGCTTCCAAGATTTGCTACAAAATCGACTTCAAGTTGCTTACGTACATATTGGTCCTCATCTTTTTCTCTGATTCCGACATTACCTACGTCTACTTGATACCCTCTGATAATCAATTCATTATAAACAATATTTTCCATAATATGATTGATCTCTGTCTGTCGGAAATTCAGACGAGCATTGCGAAGACCTGGGTCAACGAAATAGTATTTGAAAGGGCTGTTTAGGTATTTTTTTCCTTTTATATCGTAGCGTTGCACTTTATTTATTAAAAAGGCTTCGGAAATATGCTTTAAATATTGGGATAGGGCCGGCTCTGAAATGGAGTTCTTCGCTATACTCTTAAATGAATTAGCCAATTTTCTGGCACTGGTTAAACATCCAATATTTGAAGCCATAACATCAAGCAATTGTTCAAACTCAGTTTTATTCCTTATGCTATTTCTCTCGACAACGTCCTTTATATAAGTCTCTTTAAACAAATTTTGAAGATATCTCGATTTATCTGCATCGGTGTCGAATTTGAATATTGCAGGCATTCCTCCATAAAGGCAGTATTCGTCCCATGCTCTACTCCAATCTCCGCCTACCGCCGAATAATATTCAGAAAAATTCAAAGGATACATACGTATTTCATCACCACGTCCTCTAAATTCAGTAACGATGTCAGAGGATAAAAATTTTGAATTACTGCCGGTAACATAAACATCTAAGTTTTTTATATGAAGAAATCCATTCAGAACACTTTCAAAATCGCTCATCATTTGAACCTCATCCAATAGCAAATAATGCATATTCTCATCTTTAATTTGAGATTCCACGTAATTGTAGCAAGCGTCAGGATTCTGATACTTTTGATGTTTTCGGTTGTCAAGCTGTATTTTGATAATATGTGTATCAGGAACGCCCTGACTTATAAGATGACTTTTAAATAATTCAAATAACATATATGATTTCCCACAGCGGCGTATACCGCTAATTATTTTGATAAAGCCGTTATGTTTGTGACGAATTATTTTATTTAAATAGTAATCTCGACTTATGTTCATAATTATTCCTACTTTATATTACTGGCCAAATGACCACTTTTATAAACTAAATATAGTGTATATCATAAATGGCTCTTTTCCAAGTTCTATTTTATATTTATGGCTATCTGACCGCTTTTGTAAAATAGAACTGGTTATACTTTTATAGTCACTTGGTTACCAATTGATCTAATTTGGAGTAACTGTTTGAATTGTAAAGAGAATTCGGAAATTTAACGAAAAGTTCGTTTTTAGTATCATTTGGTTAGTAAATGATTTTGTTTTAATTCAACTTGTTGAAAAATAAAGAAAAATCAGGATTTGGTGTCTCCAGAGGCGTTCCTGTTTTTAGTATCATTCGCTCCACCATTCAAAATTCAAGGACTGGACATTTAGCTCAGCGGTAGAGCATCACGTTCACATCGTGGGGGTCGCAGGTTCGAACCCTGCAATGTCCACCACTGGCGAGCCGCCAGAGGCAGTTGTTTGATTTTTAAGGAAAATTTCGAAAGTTTGATAATTGAGTTTGCCAACCGCATACGGTTTATCATTAATCCATTTCAAAGATTAAATGCATTTAATTAATCTCCAATCTATATATTTTGCGAAAAATCTCTCTCCAAAAGCCCAAGAATCTCCAAATGAGGGGAAATGGAGAATTTTGTTATTTCCGCTCAAATTTGAGAATTAGATCAGCTTTTCGTAAAATCGTTAACATTTTTTCCGCAAAAAACAATTGGAGTAGCGGATAATGCTAAAAACGAACTTTAAAATCTAGGGAAATCAATATGTTAGTAAAAATCCCAAAATTAAGCAATCTTTCGAAAAAACACCCAAATAACGATCAAATACTGATATTTCAGAAAAACTACTCGCAGGGCAGAAGTTCGACCCTCCTTCGTAACCCAATGCAAAAAAGGCGTAAAAAATGCAAAAAACTCGATTACTTCGAAAAAGCAAAGTCTGTTAATCAAGGATTTACTTTGGCATAATCTTGATAAGATCTTATTTCCAAAAATATTTTATGATTGAGCTACAACTTGAGGTTGTTCAAATAAGATGGTAGCTTAAACTTGTGTGGTGTGAGTTCAAGGATGATGTAATGAACAGATCTTTTAAATGTATGTCGCTTTTAACTGTTGGCCTGTTGTATTTTTGTAATATCGAAGGAATGTATGATTACAGAAAAGCAGACGCGCAAAAATGGCTAAATTCTACGTATTCTGGAAGGAGTGGTTTTGTTCCTGTGAAAGAGGATGGTATTAGCGCAGGCACACTGTTATTTAAAGGATTCATTAGGGCATTGCAATTTGAAATCGGTTTGGAAAAACTTGGTGTGACAGAAGCTAACGGGAATTTCGGACCGGCTACTTTCAGAAATTGTCCTACAATACAGGCTGGAAATATTGATACGAAAAATAATTTTGTGAAATTGATCCAGCACGCGCTATTTTGCAAGGGATATCATGCCGGGGCAGTCACGGGTGAATTTAAAGGCAAGACAGTTGAAGCCGTTCTGAAGCTAAAACTTCATGCTTTGGGATTTGATGATGGCGATTCTTCTGTAACACCTCTTTGGTTTAAAGCTATTTTAAACTCGGATGCATACGTATGTGTTAACCACGGAGATCCCCAAATCAGATCTATTCAGCAGCATTTGAATAGAAATTACAACTCATACACAGGCATAATGCCTTGCGACGGACATTATTCGAGGGATACGAACCGCGCTTTAATATTCGCTCTTCAGGCAGAGGAGGGGATGCGTGTCGATGTGGCCAATGGAAATTTCGGACCGGGAACTACGGAGAAATGTCCGACTATTTCGGCAGTGAGCAGAGTAAATTTGGTAAGAATTCTTCAAAGTGCCTTGTACGTTAATGGTTTCAAAGGAGCGATTAACGGAGTGTATGATGCCGGAACTGCTGCTAATGTAAAGTCCTTTCAATCATTTGCTTGCTTACCTGAAACCGGTGTGGCGAGTATGCCGACGATAAAAGCATTGTTAACCAGCTGCGGCGATACATCAAGACCAGCAAAGGCTTGCGATTGTTCCGTTCAATTGACTTACCCGAAAGCTCTCGCATTACGTCAAAATGGGTATGAATGTGTGGGAAGATATTTAACCGGGTTCGTAGGCTCAGGAATTCATCGACGTCCCAAAAATTTAACTGCAAAAGAGCTGGAATCGATTTTTCGGGCGGGTTTGCGTGTTTTCCCTATTTTTCAAGACGGAGGCTGGTATCCTGAGTATTTTTCAGATGGTGCAGCTGCAGGAGAAAGGGACGGGAGAATAGCTGTAGGAGCTGCGAAATTAATTAATCTTCCGACGGGAACAATCATATACTTTGCAGTGGACTGCGATTTGTACGATTACCAGGTTTCTCAACTTATAATTCCTTATTTTAAAGGGGTATTTTCTTCCGTCTGTTCCGGTGGCTCGGGTTATCTTGTCGGAATATACGGATCGCGCAATATTTGTTCCAGAGTATCGGATGAAGGCTATGCCGTAAGTAGTTTTGTAGGCGGAATGTCTACGGGATACTGCGGTAATCTCGGTTATCCTCTTCCGAAAAATTGGGCGTTTGATCAGTTCTATGAGTTAAAAGACAGAAGAGCGAACGGTGGCAAAGATGAGCGTTTTGTCGCTCCGGATGGTGCTTTTGACCTCGATAAGGACGCTTATTCAGGAAGGGATGCCGGAGTCTCTGGATTTAATTCTGGAAATGGAGGCAATTCTTCTGTTGCGCAGACAATCGCAGCAATGTTGCCCGGAGCAAAATTCGAGGGCAAAATCGTTATATTGCCTGAAACAACTTGCATGATCACTCCGAATTTAAGCGTCAGTATGTCGAAAGAAATAACATCAACTTTAGGTTTTTCTTCGAGTGAAGTAGGAGCTTTTTATAAGATTGCAAGTTCACACAATGGAGAATCTTTATCTTCTCCGAAAATATCATTGGGAACGTCCTTTAGCGGTTTTGGGACGACGTTGTCTTCTTCAAGTGTAGGATTAGGAACCTTTTTCAATGGATTCAATACGTCCTTCACTTTACTCCCGCCGGAAAATGGTTTCAAACTTATGGATATTATTAAAGGAATAGCCCTGGGAGGAGGTAATCCGTCAAATGTTGTTGAAAATTTAGCTACTCGAGGCGGAGTTGGTATATCTGCAACTCGAAATATCGGAGACAAATTTTCGATATCCCTTGGAGGAAAAGTTAAGCCGGAAAAAGCATCGATCGATGTAAAAGTAACGCAGAAACTTAAGCGAGAAGAGTTGTTTAGAAATTATATGAATGAAGGAGTGAAAATAAGCGGAACCGACGATGTTGTGAAGACGGATAATTTTTCAATTAATGGTTATCCGTTCAAAGTTATGTACGAAATGGCCATGATATGCGATTCTGCTTTGGAAGTCGCAAATAGTTTAACTCCGATTATGTGGGAACTAAAAACTGCGGATTTAAAAAATTATATGTCTCAATTTGCCGAAAAATCAACCTCTTTCAGACAAGGACTTAGAGATGCTTTCGAATCATTGAGGTCGGTAGTAACGAGTTTGTGTGATATAAGTAGCATGGAAACGGCAACTGAAATAGCAACAACAGGTCTTCTTGTTATACTGGTAGCAATGTTATTGAGCGTGGCGGTGGTGTAGCCCTTACGCGAAAGTCAGAGCGAGCACAACAGATCACACTGGCTTGTACAAAAAACACGGAGGCGGCATGGAAAACCCTTCTAGCACCTAGCACCGCCTCTGATTAAAATTTAACAAAAATTTTCGGCGTTAGCACCAAAGCACATACAAAACAGTTGCCAACAAAAGCCATTCATGCCTGCTTCACGAAATTCCCTTTCGTCCATCGCTCCCCAAGTTCCATACTTCAATCTTTCAAAAGCTCTGATGACGCCTTCGATTGACAAATACCTCGGAGTTTTCAGAAAGGAAACGCCCGCTTTATAAAGGCAACTCACTCCTCCGGCGCAAAGCGCCAATGACGTGGCGTACGACTTTAACGGACTCTCGTTCCCATCCGAATTTATGGCTGACTTTACGACAGCTACCGAAAGAACCGACTGAGCTAATCCGAGTGCGCCTAAAAGCATATTCTTCTTTGATAGCCTAGAGCGAATCTCCGAATTCCACGGAATCAAAGACTCAAGCATTTTACTCCTATAAGAGATGCGCGAATAGGCATGGGAAAAGTTTAAACGACAAGTCAACGCCATACCGCTGAGATCCGCTTGTGGCTGACCACTACAAAAGGTTATTGACTTAACTTGGTTGATTCCCGACAACCTTTCGGTTAAAGCTGCAGCTACGGATGCAGCGAACTCTCCTCCTTTTCTATATCCTGTTACAATTATTTCTTTATCGTGAAACCGCGCAGCCAAAGAATCCGCGACATCTCTCGCTGAAGATCCTGCCAATCCTTCTTCTGGAAAAGCGCATATGATCGAGTCTTCTCCTTCGACACACACAGATTCTTGCGTATCGATTCCCTGATAAGACGCTGAAGCAAAGACATCTCGTTCTGATCCATTTACTTCAATCGCACAACGATGGACTGAATCCAGATAACCAACAGGCAACTGTGCCCCTCTCCTAAACTCCATGGCTTCCGATCCACAACAAGCAACAAAACCCACAACAACTAACAATTTTTTCATAATTACTCCTATTCTCTTAACTTATTATTATCCACAAAAAAGCAGTTATGGCATGCATCAAAAAAGCTATTTCTCTCGAGCTGTGAACACACGGATTCACTAACAAGTTGTTCATAATATTCACACTTCCTTTCAGTACTGCCCACACAAAAATGCCAGGATTTTGTAAAATATAGGCAATGTTCACTTGGACATCCATATTCTTCATTAGTATGCTCGCCACTGGCACACATTTTCCCTCCATAGCATATATAAGAGCGGTCTTTCCAGAATCGTCCCGAATATTCAGATCCGCTCCCCTTCTCATTAAAACATCTACAATGCCCGCATATCCTTTTTGCGCAGCACATATCAAAGCGGTCTTTCCAGAATCGTCCCGAGCATTCGGATCTGCCCCCCTTTCCATTAAAACATTTACAATGTCAGTATATCCTTCCTGCGCAGCTAATATTAAAGCTGTCATCCCGGAATTGCCCCGAATATTCGGACTCGTTCCTTTGTCCAACAAATTAAATACATCAGTCAGACGTCCTCTACATGCCGCCGACATCAAATCGGTAGCATCTTTACTCGGATCAAAATCAGTATCAAGGAAAACATTTACCGCGAACTTTTCAGTAATAGTATTCGTACCTCTAGTCCCTTTTGGTTCATGACATCTTGCTTGGAACTTAGTATTTTCTCCTACATCCGCAAGAGTTCTTGAGTGCTGACTATACATGGAAGACTCAACTTTTGCTCTTTTCTTATTAATACTAGTGTCAACCTCCTTTTTAGTATGAATAATTATTTTGAAGGATTTCTCTAGCTCACGTTTCTCTTCCTCCTCTTTTGCACTTTCATACCTTTTTTTCATAGCAGATAAAATTCTGTTTGCAACAAATTCAGGCGCATTATCCAAACCATCACCGATCCTCCCTCCAAGCAAGAGACCACCAACTGAACCTCCCACGTTCGCAACGCACTTCGCAGCCATATGCGTAGCCATATAAACACCTAACGGAGGAAAAAAATAGCTGACACCAGTTACTGCCGCATACTCTAAGACAGATCCGGCAGCCGTCCCCACTACATTTCCTACCCACTTCCACTTCGATTTCCGAGTATCTTGACCTAACAAACGAAACAACGCCTCTTCAGCAAATCGTGCACAGTTGTAACCATGCTCGCCACACTTATCATATTCTGGCAATACTTTGACGTTCCTGTACTCTTGCTCTCCATTTATCTTCGCTTTTACCCTTTTCTCTTTTCCTACATTACTAATTGATCGAAAAAAATCCGTAAGCGTACGTACACTATCTGTTTCCCAACGGAACAAGGCCGCCCTTAGAATACGCTCTATACCTAGCTCTCCATCCGTATAAGCATTCCCTTTTAAAACACTATTTCCATTCTTATCGTGAAAAAAATCCTCATTGTCAGGCAGATCTGGCCCTTTGATATAATAATGAAATGTCGAGTCTCCCGTACAAATTGTCTTTCCCTTAAGTCCAAATGACACACTTGCTGACCATATGATGTTTCTGTTCGTCTTCTTGGAAAATGTATCAAATTCTCCTTCTGATGCCACTCTGATTGCCGCTACACGCAACCCCGCTGTACTAACTCCACAATATTTGTCTTCTTTCTTTTCTTCTCTGACACCTTTACCGCAAAGGTAAATATACGTTTTAGCGTCATCCGATTCAGTACCTGAATAGATCTCCTCGGAAGACAAGGAGGAAGATTGATCACCACTTCTCGATGAGGATGGAATCTCTCTCATCTGGGAAACATCGGCTTGACTCCCTCTATCTCTGTATGGGTTAAACCGATTCTCCGCAACGCCTGTAAAACAACACACACCGCACAGGAGACAATATCCAAAAATTAACTTCGTAGACACTTCTACCCCCTAACTACATTACTGATCCCTGCTATACCCTGGCTGCCGAAATTCTTCCAAAACAGAATTAACAAAAATCTCATCTTGATTATCTTCCTCAAACCTTGGAGCAAAACGTCTACCTCTTCTGTCATACCCCTGGGATTGTCCAATGCCTGTTAAAAACTCACCCATCGACAATGCGCGAACTCTCATACTGCCTAAATCTGCATTCACGCAATCTCCGATTCTCGTAACCGATCCTTCACCTCTCCATCCTCCGTATCGGTTTCCATAAGAAACAGCTCTCGTTCCATCTGAACAGTGAAGATAATTCCTCTCGTCGTCTTCAAGTGTCCAATAAGGCGTACCACCATCGATGATATTCCTTTCAAAACGATCGATTTCTTCGTGATAATATCTACGTGATACCCTACTCACAACATTCTGTTGATCGTTTACCGGATCAAGATACGTATCCTCGTTGTACACCGAGTGAAATTTCACAAACGAATCCGTCGGCCTGAAGCTACATGCACTCTCCCTTATAAAATGAAAAGAGCCACTCCATATTACTCGAGGATCCCGTCGTCCAGTAACCCAATTAAAAAAACCTCTGACCTTCCCAATAAACAGTTGATATATGCCTTTTTGCGGTTCTAGTAAACCTTTCAACTGTTCCAGCATCTCTTGCCCTGAAGGATAATTATTATTCCCCAGGTCAACTGTAATAGCACCAACAAAGTGCAACCCATTGTCTCCCTTGCACGGATATATATACGTCCTTGCATGCTCGGACCTAACATTCCCACTGTACAATCGTTCTATGCTACTTACTTCACAGCACAAACACATAATACCAACAAAAAAACCATTAACTAAATATTTCATTTTACCTCTCCACAACAGGCTGCACCCTAACATGCTGATTTATTTGATTTGGGGAAAAATTCTTCAAGGAGTGAACCCTAGTAATAGAATCCACCACAGCAGTAGCAACCTCCATCACAACAGCAGCCTTCGGACCCATAGCCTTTGCCGTGGCGACTGCGGTCACAATCTCCTTACAAAGTGCCGAAAGAACATTCTCAACTTCCTCATCCCTTATCTTTACCAAAAATTCCGTACCAACATGCGCGAGCCTCATCGCCTGCGGCACGGAAGGAACAGGATCCATGTTCGTATAAAAACGCGCTACATCTGACTTATCGAGGTGTCCGTAGAACGATTGAGTTCCCCGATCTCCCCAAAAAACGGGAGGGGCACAAAATGTAACTACCTTTATCTTGTGCCTGCCAATAAGATCAGGATTTTCACGTGCATACATCAACGCCCCCAATAAAGCCTCCCCTCCGCCTTTGCTGTGCCCAGTGAAATAGATATCATCAAACGACCTAGCATTTTTAATCTTGGCCATCATATCATTCCGATAACCATTAACATCCCGGGCATAACCGGGATGTACTAAACAGTCTTTCTCTCCTAATCGTGCAGAAAACCCGTCGTCTCCGAGAGGACGACAAACAGAAAAATTAATAAACCAATCACGTAACATCAATATTTTTGATTTCGTTCTCGATCCGGGAAATGTTACGACCAAGCTGTTTGTTCCTCTCAACCTAGACACTGCCCCACTGAAATCTCCTGCTTGATTAAAGAATAAACTAAAATTTTTTTCGATTCCTCCAACTTTACACAACCCCTCTTCCCCCTCGTACACTGCCGAACAGAGATCCACCAAAACACTGGCAATTCTACCCGGAACACAAGTTTCTGCTAAAAAGTTTTCGTTTTGCTGATTCCTGCCACCGTACACTTTTGAGCAAAGATCTCTCAAAACATTGGTAGCTCTACCTGGAATACGAGTTCCTGTTAAACGATTATCGTTTTGCTGATTTCCGCCAGCCGCCATACCGCTCACATCGGCGCACAAGCAAAATAACGACAAACCAAACAACGCAATTTGCTGTCGTATACTCGAATGATTTTTCTTTAAACTAAACATACCACACCACCTTTACACCACTACACTAACTACTTGTCCACATTACGTTGACCACTACACGAAGTCATTATGGTCATAAAAATCACTCGTTGTCCATAAAAAATTTACTTTTTAAGTTTGCTTTTAAAATGTCTTTTTGTTAAATTTATATTTTTTTAATATAAACAACTCAAGCTAAGTGAAATAATGGACTTCTGGAAACTTATGTAAACATTAATGATCGGAACAGTGAAAAATTTTTTAATTTGAGGAGGAATAAAACTTTCTTAAAACTATCTTATTCATCAAACAAGCAATCTTTGATGGAAATAATGTCTATGTTTTTATGTGTAAAATTCTCATCGCCATTGTAAATAACGAAACTTTTGGCAGTGCGCTCAGGATTATAATATTCGATATTTTTTATAAAGCTTTTATCGAAGGTCGCCGAAGATTTTATCTCATACATCCGATCAGCGTTGTTTTCAGGGATAAAACAATCGATTTCATGCCCGATTTTATCTCTTAAAAAGTAAATATTTTTGCGTTCACCTTTGTTGAATTGAGACTTTATGAACTCGTTAATTACAAAATTTTCGAATATGCTGCCGTGAGCATAATGAGTATCAAGCTCGTCAACAGATTTTATTCCCAAGAGATGGCATAATAACCCTGTGTCGTAAAAATACAATTTGGGAGTTTTTACCATTCTCTTGTTGATATTTAAGAGGTATGGATAAACGGTATAAAGAATATAACTAGCCTCTAAAATCGACAGCCACCCTTTAACGGATGGAACAGAAAGGCCGCAATCGTTTCCGAGAGAAGAATAATTCAGTATCTGCCCAACTCTTCCTGCGCATAATTGAATGAATCTCTGGAATAAATTAAGGTTCGAGATGTTTTTGATAAGTCGAACATCTCTTTCCAAATAAGTCTGTATATAGTTCGGGAAAAAATCCGCGGAAGATTTACGAGGAGTATTTTGTGAATAAAGTTCGGGATATCCTCCTTGAAAGATAGCAGAAGAGATACCGAAATTCGGTGCAGCTTTTTGTGAAATTTCTTTATAAGAAAGAGGCAGTAACTCCAGAATAGCAACTCTTCCGGCCAACGATTGTGAAATCTTTTCGTTGAGCAAGAAGTTCTGAGAACCGGTAAGAAGGAATTGCCCGGGGATGTTGTTTCTTTGATCAACACAGACCTGAATATAGGAAAAAAGATTAGGATAATTTTGAGCTTCATCTATAATGATTCCGTTGGTGTGTTTAGCGAGAAAGCCTTCGGGATCAGTTTCCACACGCTGTCTACGATTAGGATTTTCAAGATTGATATATTCAATATCAGGGAAGCAACTCTTCGCTAGAGTGGTTTTTCCCGATTGCCGTGGTCCTGTTAAAAATACAACGGAAAATTTGCTGAACATATCACGCAACTTATTTTTTAAATCTCGATCCACAAACATCCTATGCCTTTCCTAAACTTCTGATTTAGTATAACTGAAATATGGACAAATTTAAAGTACCAAATTAAATTTAGACAAATATTTCTTGTTTGAGTTTTTTTATCATACGATCGTTTCCTCCTGTTCCTTCCAAGACAGCGGAATCTTGTTGGTGAGAATCTGCTGGGTCGAAACATTTTTTGGCATCCAGCCTTCCATGATACGCTTTTTGAGCTTTGGACTGAGAAAATTAAACTGCATGATCGCGCGAAAATAACGAGGTGAGATTTTATTGAGTTTGCAGAATTTCGCTTGGTTCAGTCCGGGATTTTCGATCAATCGTTTTTGCAATATGTAAGCCTTAACCAAGATTTTCGAGAGAGGCGTGACGGCGTTTTTATCATCAGGTTTCGAATAATAAGCCTTTTGTCCTTTCTTGAGATTAATTCGGAGAGGTACAAATACCTCCTGATGCAGTGATTCCATGCGTTTCCCTTTCAATTGGCGAGCTGAGTTAATAATGGATCAAAGCCTTCTAAGTTCAAATTGATTTTCAGTCCGTCTTCCTTGACGATGACGTTGTTTACGAGCATGTCCACGATTTTCTTTTGCTCGGCTTGATAGAGATAACGCCAGACTGAATTCAGGTTGTTCAATGCAGAAAGGAGCTGTGTTTTGTTAACCTTCTTATTTTCTTCAGCTAAACGATTCAGGCGCATAACGACTTCAGGAGATTTCAAGATACGCACGATTTCAGCAACCACTTGCTGTTCAATAGGCTCAGCGGGGTAATTCGGTCTCGGAGCCGAGCAAGATTTAAATTTTAAGTAATTGTAGCAAGTATAGTAACGATACCGTAGATTTTTCTTGTGTGATAAGGTTTGCTTCATTCTGCATCCGCAGGCACTGCACTTAATCAAGCCCGATAAAAATGACGGAATTCGGGATTGCTTTTGACGTCGACCCGGTATTGATTTCGATTTGAAAATTTCCTGAACTTTATCCCATGTTTCCTCTTCGATTATGGCTTCATGCTCGCCTGGATAAACGTTGCCTTTGTGAGTAACGCAGCCTTTGTAATACGGATTTTTGAGGATTCGTTGAACGTGTTGCGGAGAAAAAAGACTGCCTCTTTTGGTTTTGACACCGGCATCGTTGAGCGCGTGAGCGATTTCAAAGTAAGATTCAGTTTTCAGAAACTTTTCGAAAATTAATTTTATCAGCTTCGCATCTTCCTCATTTATAACGAGTTTTCGGTTTTCAACATCGTAGCCCAGCGGAGGATGTCCGCCCATCCAGAGACCTTTTTTGAGAGATGAAGCGAATTTATCTCGGATACGTTCTCCCGTCATTTCTCTTTCAAATTGAGCGAAACTAAGCGGGATGTTCAGCATTAATTTTCCTGAAGAAGTCGATGTATTAAATGACTGCGTGACTGAAACGAAGCTGACGTTATGCCTTTCAAACAGCTCAACAATTTTCGAAAAATCAAACAGAGAACGCGATAAACGATCGATTTTATAGACTACGACCATATCGACTAAGCCGGCTTCGATGTCCGTAAATAGTTCTTTTAAAGCCGGACGGTTTAGATTGCCGCCGGAGTACCCGCCGTCATCGTAATGTTTTGAAATCAGCCTCCAGTTTTCATGAATCTGACTAGCAATGTAATTTTCCCCCGCTAATCTCTGAGCGTCCAAGCTGTTGAACTCTTGCTCTAGTCCGTCCTCACAGGATTTCCTTGTGTAAACAGCGCAACGTATAAATTTCTTCTCCATAGTTAACTCGCAACTCCGAAAAACTTTAACCCATTCCACTTTGTTCCGGTAATTTTGTTAGCGATCGCAGAAAGCGACTTAAAAACATCACCTTCATAAGCGAATCCGTCATCAACAACCAACACTTCGTAAGTCTTATCGTGATATTCTTTGGTGATTTTCGTACCGATCTGAGGATCAAACTTCTTTCGCTTCTTTTTATCGATTAGGGATGTCTTCTTGGCTTTCTCCCTGATTTTGGATTCAGTAACAGGATCGACTCCACCATAAACCTGCTCTTGGATCTTGTAAGCGATTTTTGCGATTATATGCTGACGACTAGAAACTTCAGGTTTGTAGTCAAAAAACTTATCCCACATGCTTAGCAACGAGTCCTCATTCATACTCTGCAGCGCAATGATTTGCTTGATTATGCTCAGATCATTTTTAGTATTCGGAATCATATTACTTCTCCAACGGGTCAATATTGTTGATGCTATTACCCCTCCAAACCCGAGATAAGTCAAGTCGGTAATGGAGATTTCTTTGAACGGAGCAAGACGAATCGTAAAGATTCACGGAAACGCTGCGCCGAAAGCTATTAGGTCACAAAAAACTCAATCTAACGAAGGCACTATTTCGAAATTCATATCAGATGCAGCAAGTGCTTTGGGGTTTTCTTCAAAGACCTCAGACTCAGCAAATAATATTGAGCTCAAGGATAATCCTCAAATTGCAGAGAGCAACATGAGCTATGTGACGCGATTAGTGAACAAAATCGGGGCGATGGTAAAGCCGACAGATGAAAAAATTGTTATGGCTGAAAATATGTCGGGGGAAGTCAGCGAGTGGAAAAACTCTCCCGACTAAATATATAGAAGCCAAAGACGTAGCCAGTTACGACTGCATATTTAGAGAAACTGAAACCAAAGGAACAAAGGGAACAGTTTTTGCTTGCTGGTACGATCGAAAAACCGGGAAATACAATTTAGAAAAAGCCGGCAGCGGAGATCCTGAAACAGAAATCAAAGAAATATTTGCAACCAAAGAACAGGCAGTAGCCGCGGCAAAAGCCAGATTGAAACAAACAGAGAAAACCAACAAGACGATGAGATTTACTATCGAAGGGCGCACTGATTTGTTTGCGGAAAGTCCACTGGTTTTGAAGGGATTCAGTGAAAAAGTTCCAACAAAATGGACTATTCAAAAAGTAAATCATTCGTTAGGTGCTAACGGATTTACAACGAATCTGGAATGTTGTGGATCGATTTAGGCACAAGTGATTACCTCTTAAACGAAAAAATAGAAGAAGGAAAGGAAATGTACAGCAAGAAATTTGAAAAAGCATTTGAATATGTAATCCAAAATGAAGGGGGTTATGTTTTCGATAAAAATGATCCAGGTGGAGAAACCAAATTCGGAATCACAAAAAAGAGCTATCATGCCTTAAATATCAGAGATTTAACGCTCGAAGACGCGAAAAAAATCTACTATTCGAGACTTCTGGCAGAAGGGAAGATTCGAGGAAATTTCGGATAATTTGGTCGCAACGCAAGTCTTTGATTTATCAGTAAATTTAGGAATGCGAGCTGCTGTAATCGTTTTACAGAGGGGGGGGGTGCGATCAGTGGGTATAAATCCTGGAAGACGGTTTGATGGGTCCTCAGACGCTTTCTGCGGTGTCGAATTCTGAGCCGCGTAGCTTGTTGGCAGCAACTAAATCAGAGTCAGCAGGATATTATCGACAGATCGCAGCGAAAAGTCCAAGTCAGCAGAAATTTTTAAAGGGATGGCTTAATAGAGCCTACAAGGTAATTTTAGGAGGAAAAAATGGATTTAAAATCTTTATTTGAGAGCGACAACTTGAAGGGAGTAATAGCTGTCATTGCAGCAGTCGTGATTTACTACACCCCGAGCCATGTGGATTTGGTGATAGAGTCCCTACTCGCTATGTTCGGTATTCAAAAATTGGTATTGAAAGAGAAGGAGTGATCAGTTATAAACACAACCTCGAGCGGCGATTCGTACAACTACAACAGTGACAGCTTCTTCCTCAACTTTGTAGATTACTCGATAGTCCCCGAATCTCATTCTAAAATAGCCCTTCCAGTTGCAGACTAAGGGCTTAAATCTATATGGTGTTTCAGACAACCGTTCTTCTATGGCTTTCAAAATAGAATTGCGCAAGTTTCGAGGCAGTTTAGCGAGTTGCTTCAATGCGTCTTCAGTTAATCTAATCTGGTAACGCATCTAAATACTTTCTGGCTTCATCGAGAGAAACAGTTTTTTTGTCAGAAATATCGCCCATTTCGTTGATTAGTTTTACATAATAAGCATCTTCATCATCTTCGATTCTACGGCGAATTAAGTCGGCACAAATCTTGGACACGGAAGTCTTAGCATTTCTCGCCATCTGCTTAACTAGCTCTAAAGTGAAGCCATCAAGAGCAATATTTACGCGCTGTTCAATAGTAGCCATATGTCACCTCATTACTTAATTTTATAGTATCACTAGTGATAAAGTTTGTCAAGTTTTTATATCCTATAATCACTTACAGCACCTGCAACTTTATAGCAGGCACAGTCTTCCGACCATAAACCAAATTGGCTTTTGTTAATCCGCAAACCTTGCATCCGAGAGCTTCAAAAGCTTCAAGAGTATTTGTGATACCTGAAGCAGTGTTGGAAATAGAAAATTCCTTGATGCCATTCTTTTTGAATGCGTCTACAATTGGTGCGATGTCTTTTGACCAAATCGCTCTATCAAAATTGATTAAAGGATTTTTATTTTCGATGCTGTCTTCATACGCCATAATAAGAGTGCGGTTTATGTTTGAACTAATTTTACCGTTTTCGGTCAAGATTTTATCGAATTCTTCAACGCGGTAATTTATAATCTCGTTCATAATAAGTTCCTCTAATTTCAGTGTGTGTATATATCACTTAGGTTGAGGGATAAGTCAACTAAAATTATCCAAAAAGTAAAAGAGGATAACGGCTCGAATCTGAGGAACGCAAGGCTTTTGTACCTAGCAAGAGAAAAATAAGTGTGCTAGGATGATCAAAAATTTGGAGGAATCATGAATAAAAAAGAGATTGTAGCTGAAATAGCAGAAAAAACAGGGTTAGCGCAAAAGGATGCTCACGCCTTTTTAGATGGCTTTGTCGAGGTTGTGAAGGAAGCCATAGGGAAAGGTGAAGATGTTTCTATAGTAGACTTTGGACAGTTCTGTGTCGCAGAAAGAGCAGCACGGAGAGCCAGAGATTTTAGGACCGGCA
>DGIE01000076.1 GCA_002393025.1 Holosporaceae bacterium UBA3830
TCGTTAACTTTTTGTGTGCTTTTGATATGCGATTGTCTATATTAACTTACGCAGCAAACTCCAACACTCTGCAAATTTGTTGAAGATCCAAATAAGTGTTTTCCAAAAAAAAACCTTTTGATTCGAAAATATTTTTCACGGAATCGTGCTGATCAAATCCGATTTCCAAAAGAATTTTTCCACGAGGTTTTATCCAATTTTTCATTAAACCCGAAAGTTGTTTGTAAGCATCCAGACCATCTCGACCGCCGTCCAATGCAAGATGCGGGTCAAAATTTTTTACGTTATCATCCAGGTTGAGAATGTCTGCAGTTTTTATGTAAGGAGGATTGGAAACTATCAGATCGAATTTTTTCTGCGGACGAAAATCATTCCAACTGACATTTTGTATTTCTACGTTTTTTACATTCAGGCCGGATTTATTTTTCCGCGCAACTATGACGGCTTTTTCGCTGAGATCAATTCCGACTCCGCAAGATTTCGGAAATTCTTTTGCGATACTCAACAAAATACATCCGCTACCTGTACCAATGTCAAGAAAATCAAAATGCTGATCTTTCCCAAATAATTTTAATGTCCTCTCGACGATAATTTCGGTCTCGGGACGAGGATCCAAAACATCTGCGTTGACGAAAAATTCACTATTCCAAAATTCTCTCTTATTTAAAATTTTTGAAACAGGTTCATGAGATTCATAGCGGGAAATGAAGTCCTCCAGTCGAGCAATTTCTTCCCGTGAAAACCGCAGTTTATCCATATCGAACATCACATCGTTGGCGGAAATACTTTTGATTCTCGCAACAAATAAACGTAGGATTTTCATCGGGCAACGCCGAGAATAATTCTCGAAATTGATCATAAATTAGTCATCATCTTTTTGAAAATTCGCGATCTGTTCTTCTTGATCAAATTCAATTAACGGTCTGATAATTTCTTCCAGCGCAGCACCTTCCATAATTTGCGGAAGCTTATACAGCGTCAGATTAATTCGATGATCGGTAACACGTCCCTGAGGATAATTATAGGTACGAATTCTTTCGGAGCGATCACCCGTTCCGACCTGAGAACGTCGATTATCCGCCCTTTCGTTTTGCAACTTCTGTCGTTCCATTTCATAGAGGCGGGAACGCAAAATCTTCATCGCTTTCAGTCTGTTCATATGCTGAGAACGCTCATCTTGCTGATATACGACTATACCCGTTGGAATATGAGTTATACGCACAGCGCTTTCCGTTTTATTAACGTGTTGTCCCCCCGCCCCGGATGCTCTCATAACATCGATTTTTAAATCTGTTTCATCGATTTTCAGATCTACTTCTTCCGCTTCCGGCAAAACTGCGACCGTAGCCGTTGAAGTATGTACACGTCCGCTGGATTCCGTAACGGGAACTCGCTGTACGCGGTGTACTCCCGATTCAAACTTTAGATACGCAAAGACTCCTTTTCCCGAAATATTCGCAGAAGCTTCCTTTATACTTCCGATCCCTGATTCATGGGCGTAAAGCAGTTCGAATTTCCATCTTTTGAATTCCGCGTATTTTTGATACATGCGTAATAAATCCGCAGCGAACAATCCCGCTTCATCGCCACCTGCTCCTGCTCGGATTTCAATAATTGCGTTCTTTTCATCAGCTTCGTCTTTCGGAATTAACATAATTTTCAACTCCTTCTGAAGTTGCGGAATTTTATTCTGTAATTTTTCAATCTCTTCTTCTGCCAACTCTTTGAAGTCAGCATCAGTTTCCGGATTTTCTAAGGTCGCTTGCAACTCACTTAGCTCTCCCTGCGCCTTCTTGTAAAGATTGATTAAATTCGCAAAATCTTCGAGATCGGAAAACTCTTTCGACAGCTTTATAAAACTTTCCGAATCATTTGCATTTTCCAACATTTGCTGCTTTAAAAATTCATAGCGCTTCAAAATTTTATCAAGAGTTTCTTCCAAAAACATTATTTATTCTCCAATTTTGATATTTCAGTTCGAAAAATACTATTCAATCTATCCATAAATTCATCCGGTGACAAGCCAGACTCAATCGGTTCCACGAGTTTTACCGTAACCATTCCGGGATTTTTCCTGAAACTTCTACGCGCCCAAAATTTTCCGGAATTATGTATAATTGGCACGACTTTACAGTTACCTCTTTTATAGAACAGTGAAATACCTCTTTTGAGCGGAACAAATTCACCGCACGGCATCCGAGTTCCTTCCGGAAAAATTATTACCTGTCGACCTTCATCTAAAGCGACGGAAATCTGCCGCGAAACATCTATAATAGCCTTTAATCCATGCTCGCGATCCACGAAAATCGAATGCACTTTGTCAGCCAATCTTCCGAATAACGGTATATCGTGCAGTTCTTTTTTCATGACGAATACCGGTCTCGGAAACAAACTGATGAAAACGATTGTTTCCCACATGGATTCATGTCGAGATGCAAAGATCACTCGTCCTGAGCACTTTAAGTACTGTTCGTTTTCTATTTTAAAATCAATTCTGCCGACATGTTTCACAATAAAACGAAACATTCTTGAAAAAACGAACCAATATTTGTATATAACATCCTCGGAAAACGGAAGAAAAAAAACTCCGCATAACACATACAGAAACATTGATATAAAAAGCACAACATTGAGAAAAATTGATCTAATCATTAACGATTCCTTTTACAGCATCTCTAATCAAAATGCATAGACTACGATAAAATTCTTTAAAACACAAAAAAACAAACCTGAAGTTAAATGTCGATTTGACTTTTACGGGATAGATTTTCAGATTTCTGTTGTATTTTTTGATTTCATACAAACTTCTGAACATATGATAATCGGAAGTCACCAAAACGATTTCCTTTATACCAAGTTCATCTGCCACCTCATAAATTTCTTTGGCATTTCCCTCTGTATTCAGTGCTTTGTATCCTAAAACAACACTGACATCCCCGACAACTCTGGTATTACCAAGAATGTCTTCCAGCTTTGTTCCTTTGTATACTCCCGAAATCAAAATATTTTTCGCCTGGAATTTCTCAATAATATCAAACGCTGATTTGATTCGATTTTTTCCTCCGGTAAGCACGACTATATCTTCACAAACTAAATCAGGAGGAAGATCTTCGACTTTTCGAGCATTGAATACAAAAAGTGAAAACAATATCAAAACGATTGAAAGGACTCCTGCGACAAATCCCCATATTCGATTAATCAAGCCAATCCTCTCTTCTCAAAAAATAGAGAACCGTATTTTGCGAGGTGATCATAATAATCATGATCATAATCATCGGAACAGCAAGGCTAATTCCTAAATATTTCAGGCTGCTCCAATTTATCCAATTAGCTCCGACCAAATGAGTAATTCCCAAAATTGTCAACACGCTCAAAGTAAGGGAAATCCAAGTCCCCTTCAAACTTATGGAAAAGTAATATCTCTTAAATTGTGATGCGATATATTTATCGCGCGCTCCAATGAGCTGCAAAATTTTCACAATATCCCGATGATTACTTAGAGTTTTTTTGATAATAAATACTATTGTTGAACACACTGTTAACAAAATCAGGACCGACAGCAAAACGGAAAATCCGAAAAGTCCCCTGCTGATTTTCGCTATTGAAGTATACCAATTCGCGTGATTATGAATTCGAACACCCTGCGAAATCTTAGTCAGCTTGGAGGTTAAATCCAGCAGGTCAATATTTGCGTTTCTATCTACCTCAACATCAAACAGAACAGGAAAAGGAAAATCGTCCGGAATCGCCGTGCTGTCCAGCCAAGGCTCTAGAATTTTCAGAATATCCGCATCCTTTAATTTACGGACTTTCAAAACACCACTCGTTCCTTGCAGCAAATGATTAACTTCGTTCAATTGCTTTTCAGTCAGAGTCGAATTCGTCCCCTCGGAATGAGCAGGGAATTCGACGGTTAATTGTCCGTTTAAAGATTTATCCCAATTATCAACGAGTTCATAAGTAAAAATTCCACTCATAAAAGTAATGGACATACAATAAATCAGGAATCCGAAAATGATTGCAATGAACTTGTTAGTTTTGTCCGTTTTAAAGTTGAAATCATATTGAAAAGACAGCGCCATATTACTCTCCGTCACGATTATTTTTCAAATGAATTTTGTTATTCTCGATAGCCAGCTCCGAAAAATTGAACCTGTCAACGAATTGCCGATAGTGTGTAGCGACAATGACACAAGTTCCCATCTTATGCATTCCGTAAAACAAGCGCATCAATTTATTCGCGATTTCTTCATCGACATTTCCGGTCGGCTCATCAGCAAGAATTATTTCCGGACGAGTTATAACTGCACGCGCTATCGCTACTCTTTGCTTTTGTCCTCCTGAAAGTTGTTCGGGGTACGAATTAAAACAGTTGCCGAGCCCAACCCAATCCAGAATTTCTTTTGCCTGATGCTCTCTCGCTCTCTGAGTTTCTCCCTTAACCTTCAGAGGAAGTGCGACATTTTCCAGAATCGTCAGATGATCCAGTAAATTATAATCCTGAAACACAACTCCAATTCTTTGGCGAAAATCGCAGATTTCATTCGGAGTCAATTCTGATACATTTTCTCCAAAAATTTTCAAGTTTCCCGATGCCGGTTTCATCCCCATATAAAGCAATCGTATAAGCGTACTTTTTCCCGCTCCACTCGCTCCCGTAAGAAAATAAAAAGATTTTTTATTCAAGTTAAGAGAAACATTTTTCAATACAGGAATCCCGTTTCCGTAATGGACCATTACCTTCTCCAAAGAAATTACAGGCTCATTTTTACGCATAACAACTCCTGACACAAATAATTTACTTTCGATCGATTGTAACACAATGAATTTAATCATTACAGAAATTTAACTCACTAAAATTCGTTAACAAAAATTTTACTTTTTCTTCGTAGACTGATTGCATGTTTAAGAGAATTTTCAAACGTATTTGCGATAGATTCAGTCCAGTCCTCGATGAATTCAGTTTGGGAAATTTTTTGCGCGTATGTACTAAACACAAACACTTATGGAAACAAAAAGGATCTGCGGTTCTTGAAGCATCGCTTTGTATACCTATACTTTTGTGTTTAACTTTTTTCACACTGGAAGCTATCAGAATAGGAATCTGCCAAATTGCGGTCGACAACATGGCTTTGAAATTGGCCTTTGAATTCAGCGGGCTGAAAAGTTCCACAAACTTCAGCAAAGTCATTGAAGATTCCAAGCCGGCATTCCTAAAATCCATGGACAACATTCATTGTCGAATTAGTGTTTTCTCGGATTTGAATACCTTGATGGAATCCAATAAAAATAGCGTGACAGAGGATCCACCGTGGACCTCAAATAGCCTTATTTCGATAAGATATCCAGACGGATTAGTCTCTGAACCAACCAGTGGATGTGCTTTCGTTGTAACCGTGGCATGTAAATTTTCGTTCAGCAGCGCATTTATCAAGAAATTATTTGCAGGAGGAACAAATTACGGAAATAATTTCCTGTTGTGGGGAAGAGCGATTAATGTTTGCAGCTGAAATTTCCCTTTCGCAATCAAAACCAGATTCTGTTCAAAACTAATCTGTTGAATCTGAAAAATATTTGAAGTAGACTGAGACGTGTAGTGTGGTTTAAATTTTAATGAACGGTATACTGAGTTGTTATTTTCCGACCACTGTTGTCGCTATCGATGACAATGTCAATTTTCTGAACAGTTTGCAGGATATATTGGGATCAAAAAATATCACCGTGAGAGGGTTTTCTGATCCATTTGCCGGGCTGGATTTTATCAATGAAAATTCCACGAATAATTCTTTGGCTTTTTCTGATCTGACTATGAGCGGAGACGAAGCGACTTCGGATTGGAAATCTATCTTACTGAATATAAACAAGGTTCACAGTCAGATATACGATGAGGGAAGATTTTCCAAAGTTTCAGCCGTGATTGTAGACTATTCTATGCCGGGGATTGACGGAGTTGATCTATGCTCCAGGATATCAGACCCGAACATACAACGAATACTTCTAACGGGAGTTGCCGATGAAGAGGTGGCAATCGATGCTTTTAACAACGGTTATATTAACAGATTTGCCAGAAAAAGCAGTTCTAACATTGTCGGAGATGTGCTCCAAAGTGTGAATCGGGCGATTCATCAGTATTTCTCTATTTACACATCAGATTTGATGAAATGTCTTCCGACAAAGGAAATAAACAATCTTCGGGACCCGATTTTCGCAAATTTTTTCTATGGAACCTGTCTGAATCGAAACTACATTGAATATTATATGCTTGATACTTTCGGAAGTTACCTGTTTTTAAGAGAAGACGGCAGAGCAAGCTTGCTAAGCATGATGCCTGAGTCAGAAATTGACAGGATAATAGAGATTGGCATCGATTCAGAAGAAATTTCGGACGAAGTCCTTGTCGGGTTAAGGTCTCATGAGTACATGTTGGTGCTGCATAGTCGTACCGGTACTCTGCCTCCGATTTCAACTTGGGACAAATATTTACGTCCGGCACGCAGGTTGGAAGGATATCAAACCTATTATTTTGCATTCGCCGAAAGTAATATGTTGGACCTGGATTTCGATAAGGTAAAAAGCTTCAGCCAATTCAAAAAAAATATGTCAGAGGCAGAAAGGCAGAAAATCTAAATCCGCGGATTCTTCCATGGATAATCAGGTTTAGTTACTGTTGCGGCTAACCCAGGATTTAACTTTTTATTAACTATTTTCCGATACCATCTAACGCAGGGAATTTGTAGCTGGGAAGAAGATGCTTAAATTAAAAGAAAAAACCACAGAATTGATTATTTTGGGCATAATGTACATAGCGGTGATGATCTATTGCTATGTGATTTTGTTCGGAGAATGCATAAATTTCATTGACACTGATGACTTCATGAGAGTAATTCGAACAAGGGAATTTTTTCAACATTATGATTTAAGCAATTGTGTAATTGCTCGTTCGAACTATCCCTATGGCTGCGAGCTGCATTGGACTCGTTTATACGATTTTTTCATAATAGGATTAACTTGGTTTATCGACTTATTTACGGATTCCCTTGATCAAGCAATTAATTACGCTTGCTTCTGTATCAGTCCTATTTTGGGATTGGTCAGTATGGTGTTTGTTTTCAAAATACTGGACAAATTTATCGATAAAGATAATGTATTTTTAGCAACGGCGCTGTTTTGCGCTTCTCCGTTTCTGATGCCGTTTTTCTCTTTCGGACGACCTGATCACCACTCGTTTATAACACTTTGTATAATAATTTATATGTATTACACATCCCAGGTGGTTTTGGATAAAACAGGAAATAAGTGGATTTACATAAAGGCAGCAATTGCTGCGTCAGCATGTGTTTGGGCTTCTCCTGAAACCTTGATTGTTCTGTTGCTGACGGATGCAGTATTGTTTCTTTCCTACATGAACGATTTTGAAAAAACAGCAAATCTCTATTTTAAAAACCTCCTAACTGCCTGTTGTATCGGAACTATTGCCATGATACCTGATGCAACACCTAAATCTGCGCACGGTCTCTCGATATGTCTTCTGTTGATGTTAATACCCTACACAACTTTATCGAAAAATTCTTTACAAAAAGACCCTTTTTTCAGGTGTTGGCATTATATCTGTCTGATGTTTTTGATGATTTTCTTAACAGATGTCCAGCCGGCAGAATATGACAAGATTTCGATAGTACATACGACGTTATTTTTGTGCTTAGCGATATTATTTGCCGTTAATTTACAATTGATAGGCAGAAAAGATCATTTGTACGATGCAATTGTGTGGGCATTAGTCATTGCATGCGTGTTTTTATCTATGTTTCCTCGATTTTTTATGGGAATGTCCGCTGATATACCGCAATTTGTAAAAGATATCTGGCTTTGTACAATTTCAGAGTTACGTTCGCCGTTTACCGGAAACATGGTGTGTACTTTTTCGGTTTATACGATAATTACGGCAACTGCTATTGTTGTTAAAATCAGAGAATTGCAAAAGCAAAACATCACCGAAAAAAATGTTATTTGGGTTTTATTTATAGCTTTGGCCTCTTGTTATTGGATTTGTGCCTGTTTTGCTTATCGAATGATTCCCTACTCTGTTTTATTTGGATTGCCGATTATCGTAAATCTCTGTATGTCCAGCAAATATGTAAAAAATTACAGCAAACCCGTACGAATGATAATCACCGTGATTCTGGCTTGTTTCTTTTTGTTTGCGACCTCTTTATGGTGCGATTCAGACATAGACGAGGAAGAAACTGTGGCAAATCGCAAATATTCGGATGCGGAATTATTTGAATGCGTGGACAATCTCAGTGATAAGCCTGTGGTAATTATGGCGCATTCCAATCACGGTCCGAAATTGCTCTATTACACGAAACACTGTGTACTCGGAGCTCCTTATCACAGACAAACTGAAGGAATAATTTCATCTTACTCTGTTATGGATGCGGACAAAGATATGAATGTTGTGAGAAAAGTTTTAAAAGAAACGAATGCCCAATACCTGTTCATAGGACACAAGCAGGAAAAATCATTTCCCGACAGTTTCGCTTCGTCGGTCCTTGCGGGACAGGTTCCGCAGTGGCTCAGTATTGTCAAAATCCCTGAGAAATTTTCAGATTACAGCATTTTCAAAATCGATCAAAATTTGATTGCTAAGGAAATGGAAGTACAAAAAGTTAAGGAATAGTCAATTCAACGGTTTTTTAACTTTTTT
>DGIE01000045.1 GCA_002393025.1 Holosporaceae bacterium UBA3830
TGGTAAAATAGCACAAAAAAGTTAAGATTTTGTTAATTAACTATTCGTTAACTTTTTGTTTGCTTTTGATATGCGATTGTCTATATCATTCGCTGATTTCCTGAAATTAGATTTGGTAAACGTCGGTTGCCTGATTTTCTGCAATCCCTCATGCTGTTGAATCTTTACAATTTTGAACAATTAGATTCTGTCACGAAAGAGAAAGATATTTTTCTTGTAGCAAAAAACTTTGTAAATTGTGCGTAATTTTACAATAAAAATAATAATTTTATTTTTCGAAAACTACTTGCGTACTTGTTTGGTAAGCAGTTCTTGCTAACATGTTGCCATATATTGTAAAGTCGCTGCCTTTGTCTGTCGTAGTTTTGTACAGAAAAATTGAAAAATTTACAGGTCTTCTCTTGTCAATATTCGAAAGAACCCTTATCATGACTGGTTGGGTTAATAAAAAGAAAGGGTATCAATGAAAAAGGCTTTAATTATCGCAAATATGTTATTTGCGTCAGCGACTGTGTGGGGGATGATGCCAAATGATCATAACGATAATTTCGGAAACAAAAGGAAATTTTTTCGAATCGAAGAAAGTTCGGGAGAAAATCGGCAACCAGAAAAAAAAAGTAGAAATTTAAGTAAAGAAATATTAAGTGATTTGTCTATTAAACAAGTAATTGTATGGGATGTGCGAGACTCAAAAATATTCCGTCCATCAAATATATCCGATGAAAGTCTTCTTCCTTTTCGACGTTCTGTTTTGAACCTGAAACCGTATGTGACAACTCCTGCCGGTAGAAATTTTCAACTAGCTTTGTCAACACGCGCCTATGCTCAAACGATGAAAGCAACTGATGTAGATGTCCTAAAATTGGGAGGAAAATTTCCGAATCTCAGAGAGTTGTCGATAAATGCTTCTGATTTGCTGAATATTTCGCTCGAGTCTTTGAGTTTTCCGGCATTAGAAATATTAAAAATAGAAGGAGAGGTGAGTGACGAAGCTGATAATGCTGACCTGACATCCCAAATAAGCCAGTTAATATCGAAAAGTTCAGAGACTCTGCAAGTTTTAGATGTATCAGGAACCGAGATAGGCACCCTTCCTTCAGAAATTGTTAACTGCAGGAACCTAATCCGTTTGGACTGTAGCAACACCAAAGTAGAGAATTTGCCTGCAAATATAGAAAATTGCAAAAACCTTCAATACTTAGATATCAGTGATAACGGAATGGATAATATTCCTGATATAGTGTTCGAATTTAGGGAATTGAAACATCTGGAGTTTCTGTATTCATCCGAAGCAAATGGACGCATGGAAAATCTTTTGCCGAAGATAAACAATTTAACTAATTTAGAGTTTTTGGCTATCACCGGACAGTTCAGCCTAAAAACTTTACCTCCGGAAATTGGATATCTGAAAAACTTGAAAACATTGATTTTAGAGGCTAATGGATTGGAAAGTCTTCCCAAAGAGATTGGGAATTTAGAAAATTTAAATTATTTAGACTTATCCACTTGTGCTCTCGAAACTCTGCCTGCAGAAATTGGAAAGTTAAGGAATTTAGAGACGCTAAATATAGAAAACAATGAAGAGCTTGAAAGTATTCCTCCAGAAATTTTGAATCTATTTGAAAATAGACTGAAAGCCACAGATAAAGAGCCTTGTAATTTGACATTGAGGTACCTTTTGGCTTACAAAAATAAAACTGCAATGAACGATGACGCTCTAAAAAAATTTATGGAACAAAATCAAAAAGAAGTGGAAATGCTTAAAGAAAGAAGGAATAATCTGAAATCCTCGCTTGTCGGATTAAGGTTTTATGCTGATGCAGATGATGAGTCGGTTTCCGGTTCAGAATCAGATTCTGAGAATCAGCTGAATCGACAACTGACTCATCCGAGGAATGAGGGAGGATTATCTCGATAACAGAGAGCAAAATTAGAGATAGAATGGGCGCCCCGCGCAGGGCGCTTTGTTGATTCCGCCTTTTTATTTAAATTTCCTGCCGAAATTTCTTGACATTTTGTACGAAAAGAGTTATAGCTGATAACGTACATGACGATGATGTTGCGTACCGGTTCGGATGCCTATGGTAGGGTTCGGTCCGTTTGGTGAGTGGGATGCCTTTTGGGTTTCACGGTTTACAATTTGCCTTATGAAAGGGGATTATTATGTCTAAAGTTATTGGTATCGATTTAGGAACAACCAATTCATGTGTCGCGATTATGGATGGCACGAATCCGCGTGTTATTGAGAACACGGAGGGAGTCAGGACTACGCCATCTGTCGTAGCTTTTACCGACAGCGGAGAAAAATTGGTCGGACAAGCTGCAAAGCGCCAGGCTGTTACTAACTTTAAAAACACATTTTATGCAATTAAAAGATTAATCGGAAGAAGAGCAAGCGACGAATATTTGAAGAAATATCATCCTGCCTACGAAATCGTGTCGGCGGATAATGGAGATGCTTGGGTCTCTTCTCGCGGAAAAAAATACAGTCCAAGTCAGATCAGCGCATTTACTCTTCAGAAAATGAAGGAAGCTGCTGAGAATTTCTTGGGAGAAAAAGTTACGGAAGCTGTTATCACCGTCCCGGCCTACTTTAATGATGCTCAGAGACAGGCAACCAGAGATGCCGGAAAGATCGCCGGTTTGGATGTCTTGAGAATCATCAATGAGCCGACGGCAGCTGCTTTGGCTTACGGTTTGGACAAGAAGAGCTCCGGAATGATCGCAGTTTACGACCTCGGAGGTGGAACTTTCGATGTATCCATTCTTGAAATCGGCGACGGAGTTTTCGAGGTCAAAGCAACGAACGGAGATACATTCCTCGGAGGTGAAGACTTCGATAAGAGAATCATTGATTTCTTGGCGGAAGAGTTTAAGCGCGACAACAACATCGATTTGAGAAACGACAGCATGGCTCTTCAGAGATTGAAAGAAGCTGCAGAAAAAGCGAAGATCGAACTTTCCAGCGCGATGGAGACCGACATCAATCTTCCGTTCATTACGGCGGACGCAACAGGTCCAAAGCACTTGACCGTAAAATTAACAAGAGCGAAGTTGGAGTCTTTGGTTGACGACATCATCAAAAAGACACTCGAGCCGTGCCGCAAAGCGCTGCAGGATGCAGGGGTGTCCGCAAGCGATATCAACGAGGTCGTTTTGGTCGGTGGTATGACTCGTATGCCGAAAGTTGTCGAATGCGTGAAGCAGTTCTTCGGAAAAGAGCCGCACAAAGGAGTCAATCCTGATGAAGTCGTGGCAGTCGGAGCTGCAATTCAGGGTGGAGTGTTAAAGGGCGACGTGAAAGACGTTCTGTTGCTCGATGTTACTCCGTTGTCCCTCGGAATTGAGACTCTCGGCGGTGTGTTTACTCGGTTGATTGATCGAAACACGACCATCCCGACGAAGAAGAGTCAGATTTTTTCGACGGCGCAGGACAATCAAAGTGGTGTTACGATCAGAGTCTTCCAGGGAGAAAGAGAGATCGCAGCAAACAACAAACTTCTCGGACAGTTCGATTTGCAAGATATACCTCCGGCACCGCGCGGAGTACCGCAGATCGAAGTTACATTCGATATCGA
>DGIE01000010.1 GCA_002393025.1 Holosporaceae bacterium UBA3830
TGTTTATTACCGCCGGAATGGGCGGAGGGACAGGTACAGGTGCTGCTCCTGTTGTTGCAAGGTTAGCTAAAGAGATGGGGATCCTCACAATAGGTGTTGTGACTAAACCTTTCCATTTCGAGGGCACAAACAGAATGCGTTTCGCCGAGAAAGGTATTGATGAGTTGCAGCAGTATGTTGATACGTTGTTGGTTATCCCTAACCAGAATTTGTTCCGTGTCGCGAATGAGAAGACGACCTTTGCGGATGCTTTTCGCATGGCTGATAATGTTTTGAGAGCGGGTGTTCAGGGAGTTACCGATCTCATGGTCATGCCTGGGTTAATTAACTTGGATTTCGCGGACATAAAGACGGTCATGAGTGAGATGGGTAAGGCAATGATGGGAACAGGTGAAGCGGAAGGCGACAGGAGGGCGATTGAAGCAGCTGAGGCTGCTATATCCAACCCGTTATTGGATGACGTTTCCATGAAAGGGGCTCGAGGAATCCTGATTAACATCACTGGTGGATACGATATGACTCTTTATGAGGTAGATGAAGCGGCCAACAGAATTAGGGAAGAGGTGGATCCTGAAGCAAGGATAATTTTCGGTTCGACTTTTGACGAAAAGATGAGTGGACGTATGAGAGTGTCTGTTGTTGCTACCGGGATTGAAGCGGAAGCAGTGAAGGAAAAGCTGCGGAAGTTGGAAGAGAAAGAGATTGAGACTTCCCAAAGCGGAGAGAATGTGCCATCCAATGAGAATTCTAGTCAGGTGGAAACAGTTCAGGAAAAGGTTGTTGTCAATGCTCGCGTTGAGTCGGGTGGTCAGTCCCAAGATCGTACTCTTGGAGCAGTTTCCAATGTGAGTCGAAAAAGGAAGAGGTCTCTGTTTGAAAGACTGACAGGTATTAGGTCGTTTTCTTCTAAAAAGAGTGAAGAGGTTTCGGCTCGCCGGGTATCTAGGATGTCGGATCAACAGGAAGAAGATTTGGAAATTCCCGCATTTTTGCGTCGTAACTCCTAATTGTGTTTTGTTTGAATATATGATACCTTAACAGCGAAATGTTAGGGTTTTATAGGGGTGTAGCTCAATTAGGCTAGAGTGGCGGTCTCCAAAACCGCAGGTTGGGGGTTCGATTCCCTCCGCCCCTGCCATAGAGAGGTTATAAATGATAAGTCCCACTGAGTTTGTTAGTCAGGTAAAGAGAGAGTTGCAGAGGGTTACGTGGCCCACGCAGAAGGAGACTGTGGGGATGACCGTTGCAGTCGTTTTGATGGTTATCTTTGTGATGATCTATTTCTTTTTTACGGATGGGTTTATTTTCTGGTGTCTAAGCAAGATCTTAGGGGTTTAGGAGCAGAGTCATGAAATGGTATGTGGTTAACGTATATTCAGGTTTTGAACAAAGGGTCCTGGGTGCGATATATGACGCGGCAAAAAAGAGAGATTTGTCTTCTATGTTCGGAGAAATATTGATTCCGAAAGAAGAGGTTGTTGAAATAAAAAAAGGGGAGAAGGTTAAGACTGAAAGAAAATTTTTCCCTGGATATATATTGGTTCAGATGACTCTTACCGATGAGACATGGCATTTGGTGAGAGGAATTTCAAAAGTTTCCGGATTTCTTGGTGCAAGGGGGAAGCCGTTACCTCTCTCAACAGCAGAAGTTCAGAGGATCATGAAGAAGGTAGAGGATAGTGCTAACAATGTTAAGCATACGGTTACTTATGAGGTAGGAGATGCGGTCACAGTTTGTGATGGTCCGTTTGCGTCTTTCCAAGGGGTAATTGAAGAAGTCGACGCCGAAAAAGAACGTGTGAAGGTTTCGGTCTCTATTTTTGGAAGGTCTACAAACGTCGATTTGGGGTTTGCTCAGGTCGAGAAAATTCTTTAAACAGAGGGTTGAAGAATATAGTTAATATTGTTATAAACTACATGCAAGTGAGGGATAAAGTATGAGAACGTTTTCTCTAAGACAAAACCAAGTTAAGAGAGATTGGTTTGTTGTTGATGCGGAAGGCTTGATTTTGGGAAGATTGTCTGCAGTTGTTGCTTCTTATTTGAGAGGGAAGCATAAACCGGAGTTTTCTCCTAACATGAATTGCGGCGATAACGTTGTGGTTATTAATGCAGAGAAAGTTCAGGTGACGGGGAATAATAAATTGGATGATCATAAATTTTACTGGCACACTGGATATCCGGGGGGTATCAGAGAGAGGAGTCTTAAGGATCTTTTGACTGGCGCTCATCCTGAGAGAGTGGTTGAGAATGCTGTTAGACGTATGTTGCCGAAGGGACCTTTGGGGCGTCAGATGTTGAAAAACTTGAGAGTGTATTGTGGCAAGGATCATCCTCATTCGGGTCAGCAACCGAAGGTGCTGGATGTTGCTTCGATGAATTCTAAGAATGTAAAGAGGAGTTGATGATGTCTGAAGAAAAACTGGAAAGCAAAGTTGATTCTTTTGGTAGAACCTATGGGACGGGTCGTCGTAAGGAGTCTGTCGCCAGAGTTTGGTTGAAGCCTGGGAATGGAGAGATTGTAGTCAACGGTCGGAGGATGTCGGATTATTTTGGTCGATCGGTTTTACAGACCTTAGTTTTGCAGCCGTTTTCGATCGCTGATAGATTAGGTCGTTACGACGTATTTTGTACTGTTCGTGGTGGTGGTTTATCAGGACAGGCTGGAGCTGTTCGTCACGGAATCAGCAGGGCGCTGGTTGACTATGAACCGGATTTGAGATCAGTTTTGAAAGCCGAAGGTATGATGACTAGAGATAGTCGTACTGTTGAAAGAAAGAAGTATGGATTGATGAAAGCTCGTCGCAGCTTCCAGTTCTCAAAGAGATAGTATTTTTATTGTTACGAAAATTTTCGAGGCTTTCGATTTTTTTACGAGTCGGGAGCTTCTTTTTTTCCGGGAATAAAGGGTTGCTGGTGATTAGCAGGCGAGTGTTCGAGTTTTAAGAAGGGAGGAGTAGATGATCAGTGTAAAGTTGCCAAATCAGTCATCGATTATCACTGTTATGACTAAAGCTGTTGTGAAGGCCTCCAAGGGACTTCTTAGAGACTTTAATGAGTTAGAAAATTTGCAGGTTTCAGTTAAAACGAATGAAACTTTTGTTACAAGTGCGGATTTAAGAGCGGATAAGCTTTTGAGAAAGGAACTTTCTTTTGCCAGACCAAGCTACGCTATGCTTACGGAAGAATCAGGAGAGATTACTGGGGAAGACCCATTTTACAAGTGGATAATAGATCCTTTGGATGGGACTTTTAACTACATGCACGGACTGCCACATTGGGCGATTTCCATTGCTTTGAAAAAAAAAGGAGAGGTGGTTGCCGCTGTCACTTATGACCCGGTGAAAAATGAGATGTTTTGGGCCGAGAAAGGTTATGGAGCCTATATAAACGATCGAAAAATTCGCGTTTCTAACAAGAATAGATTGAGTGATTTATTGGTTTCAGTAGGAAATCTTCCGAAAGTTTCAAGATCGCTGACTCAGAGTGTGCGGAAGTCTGGATCAATGACTTTGGATATGGCTTATTTAGCTGCGGGGCGTTTAGATGTTCTTTACAGTGCTCCCAACGCAAATGAATGGGATATTGCTGCGGGTATGTTGCTGATAAAAGAAGCAGGAGGAATTCTTTTGGATAAGGACGGAAAACCAATCAGTTCCGAAAAAGATTTGGCGATCATGACCAATATAGGTTTGTGTTCGATGGCTCCGAAACTGGTTCAAATGTAATCAGTTTGTATTTTTTTGAGAGTTTTTACTGAAAAATGTGGGAATGTCTATTGATGATGTTTTACCGATTGTGCTAGGATCCAACTGATTTAGGGAGTTGTTTCGTATGAATAAGACAGAATTTGTAAGAGCTATGGCTGAAGAAGCAGGGTTGAGCGTAAAAGATGCCGGGATTGCCTTGGATGCTTTTATCGAGGTTA
>DGIE01000070.1 GCA_002393025.1 Holosporaceae bacterium UBA3830
GATCCTGTATCTCCCATGAAGATTTTTGCAGGAGGAGCATTGTACCAAAGGAATCCTAAACACGCGCCGATCATCGATCCACAAAAAATACACAACTCTCCTGAAGTAGGAATGTAAAATAACTGTAAATAGTTCGCGAAAACGAAATGTCCAGTGATGTAGCACATTATTCCCAAACAAAACGAAACCAACATTGATGGAAAAGTCGCTAGCCCATCTAATCCATCGGTGAGATTTACAGCATTTGAACTTCCGGTAATTACAAAAGTCGTGAATAAAATTAAAAATGCGGAACTATGAATTGTGAAATTTTTGAAAAACGGAAATGCCAGATGACCGGCGACATCCGGAGTACGCAGCTGCTCAACCAAATATGAAAAAATTAAAGCTGTAATTATCTGAACAGCTAGCTTTTGCCGCCCCGAGACGCCTGCTGAATTTTTATATTTCGTTTTCAAATAGTCGTCGATGAATCCCAACAGTGAATACACAAAAGTCAGTCCTAAAATCAGCAGCAGATATTCGTTTGTGACATCACCCCACAACAGGGATGCAAAAATAGTCGCTGCAATGATTATCGCACCGCCCATGGTCGGAGTACCTTGCTTATTTTCGACATGAGATTGCGGGCCATCTAATCTGATCGGCTGTTTTCTTTTCGATTTTTTGATAAAAACAGGATAAAGAAAAAAACTAATCAATAATGAAGTCATCAGTGCGCAAACCGTTCGGAAGGTAATATACCGAAATAAATTCATTCCGGAAATAAAATCGAAATACGAAGATAAACTATAAAGCATTGTTAATTGCCTCCACGATTTTATTCATTTTCATTGAGTTCGATCCCTTTACCAAGATTTTATCTCCGGATTGGATTTTTGAAACAATATCCTCTGATAATTTTTGCGAATTTTCATACCATCCGCCGCACTTTTCTTCACGAAGATTTTCAAACAAATATTTTGCTAATTCTCCGCATGCAAAAACCAAATCCACACCGAACTTATCTATCGACGGGGAAAGATTTTCGTGAAAAAGTCGACTGTCTTTACCCAATTCTTTCATATCTCCAATCGCTAAAATTTTTCTTCCGGAATATTTCGATAAAGACTTGATTGCGGATCGAGTGGAGGTGTAACACGCATTGTATGAATCATCAATTATCGTAATTCCGTTCTTCTCGAAAATTTCTCCACGACGATTGGTGGATGAAAAATTCTCAACTTCATTCGCTAAATCTTGTATATCGATTCCGCTTGCCGCATGAGCTGCCAAAATTGCTGCCAGGCTATTTGGAATTACCGAATCATTGTGGCAGTTTACACAATAATGGATTTTCCTCCCTAGAATATCTGCGACAACTTCCATTTTATCTGCGGATTGTTTTTGAGAAATGATTTGTGCGTCAGATTTTGAAAATCCAAAAGTGCAAATGTTCTTTGCTCCTAAATTTTTGGCTTTATTTTTCAAAAAATCGGTGTAAGCGGAGTCCGCAGGAATAATCACGGCATCCTGCGGAATTTTTGTTTCCATAATTTCGGATTTTGCTTTTGCGATGTCCCAAACGCTATTGAAAAATTCCAAATGAGTTTCGCAAATGTGAGTTATAACTGAGATGTTCGGCTCGACAATTTTGATTAGATTTTTTATATCACCGATTTCACCCATTCCCATTTCAAAAATTCCGATTTTTGTATTTCGATTCATGCATGCTGCGCATATCGGCAGACCTATTTTACTATTGAAATTTTTTTTCGTTACGTAAATTTCGTTCGGAAAAAATTTCGAAAGCAGATGATGAATCAAATTCTTCGTTGTAGTTTTTCCAATGCTTCCCGTTACTCCGATATACTTCGCATTTGTTTGAGAAACAGTATATTTCGCGAGATCCAGTAGTCCCTGATAAGTTGAATCAACTTTGATTAAGTCTTCTGTGCAATCGTAAATTTCGCGTTGAACTAATGAGAGTGATGCGCCGTTTTCAAAAGCCGATTTCACAAAATTATGACCATCGACATTTTCTCCTTCCAATGCGATGAATAAATCGCCGGGCTTTGCTTCTCGCGAATCGATGCAAATATCGTTTATGTTTTTTTCAATTTTCTGATTAAAAATTTCCGACAATTCTTTTTTGCTGAATATCATTTTGTTTCGTCCAAAATTATTTCTCTATCACTGAAGTGAATTTTCCCATCTGCCAGAATTTGATAATCCTCGTGTCCCTTTCCGGCGACGAGTAGTATATCACCTGGTTGCAGCTGATGAATAGCAAATTTTATAGCCTCTTTTCTTCCGTCTATTTCCTTTGCGTTGGGACAGCCATCCAAAATCATTTTTCTTATGGATTTCGGATCTTCGTTTCGCGGATTGTCATCTGTCACGATTACGGCATCGGCTAATTTTTTCGCAATCTTTCCCATAAGATGCCGTTTGTCTTTATCTCGATTTCCACCACATCCGAAAACTACAACCAATTTATTTTTTGTATGTTTTCGCAAGGATAAAATTGCGTTTTTCAAAGCGTCGGGAGTGTGTGCGTAATCAATATAAATATTTGCGGCATTGTATTGACCGACTAGCTCTAATCTTCCATTGATCGGTCTCAAGTTTTTTAGTGAATTGCAAATTGATTCAACAGAAATTCCCGTGGTATAGCAAATTCCCATAGCGCAGAGAGAATTATAAACCTGGAAATCTCCCGCTAACGATAAATCGAATTCGATTTCTCTTCCGAAAAATGATATTCTTACTTTCTGATATTGGTCAATTTCACGAACGGAAATCAATTTTATATCTTTTGATTTTTTCCCATAGCTTATGCATTTTATGTTTTTTTCTTGTGCGATTTTTTTAATTTTTTCACTCATTACATCATCAGAATTCACCACAAAAAAATCGCCACTCAATTCCGAAAATAATCTCTCTTTCGCTTTCCAATAATTCTCAAAAGTTTTGTGATAATCTAAATGATCTTGAGTGAAATTTGTAAAGGCGCAAACAGAAAATTTTATATCATCGACTCTGTGCTGATCCAACCCGTGACTAGACGCCTCCATCGCAACATTTTTTACATTTTTCTTTTTGAAATCATCGAAAATATGACGTAAAGTGACTGCCCCCGGAGATGTTAAACTACCCTTGATTTCTGAATCCTTCGTAATGATTCCCAGGGTACCGACACTGGCTGCATCTATTCCGGAGTTAATCCAAATCTGACGAACAATATCAACGGTAGAACTCTTTCCGTTCGTACCTGTAACAGCAACAATATGATCGAACTTGGCAGACCAAAAAATTGAACAAATTCGCGCCAATTCCTTGCGAGGATTTTTCACGGAAATGAATAAGACGTCATTCTGTTTTTTTATAAAAAAATTTTCGCCATGAGATACTATGAATTTCGCTCCGTTTTTGATTGCATCTTGAATAAAAATATTTCCATCAGATGTATTTCCGTTGATTGCGAAAAATATACTTCCGAGAATTGCTTTTCGTGAATCGTCCACAACATCCGTCACGGTTAAATCTTTCAACTCATTATTAACTGGAAAAAAATCTGCTAACTTTTTCATCTTACTTTTCTTAACATGCTGTGCCAATCTGGTTCTTTTTTTGCAGAGGCCATTACGTTTAACATAGGACCAATTCTTTCAATAATTTTCGCCGCCGTTGGGGCAGCGATCCATCCTGCTGTGCGGAAACCGTGAGTTTTGGTTGTTCCCTGTGGTTCATCCAAAACTACATAAACGGAGTATTCCGGATTTGGCATCGGAAATGCCCCGATAAATCCTGTATAGTTTGCGGTTTTGGAATATCTTCCGCGATTTAATTTTTCAGCTGTTCCGGATTTGCCTCCTACAAAGTAGCCTTTTACTTCTGCTTTTTTATTTGCTCCTTCCGTCACGTTCAGTCTCATTAGGATCGCGATTTGCTTTGCCGTTTTTTCCGAAATGATCCTTTCTCCGGGAACGTCTGAACCTCTTTTCAAAAGGGTAGGATTATTTTTAACTCCGCCGTTCAACATTCCCGAAACGACGGTAATCAGATGCAAAGGACTGAGCGCGATTCCATGACCGAAAGAGATAGTCATGGAACTGACTTCGCTCCAATTTTTCGGATACAATGGCTTTTGGGTTTCCATTAATTCGCATGCGACCGTGTCCAAAAGACCTACTTTTTTGAAGAACCCTTTTTGATATTCTTTTCCGACGTCCAAAGCAATTTTTGCTGATCCGATATTTGAAGAATATTTCAAAATTTCTTCGACACTTAAATAGGTTCCGCGCCCGTGAAAATCATGAATGGTGAATCGTCCTATTTTTATCGGAAATCGCGCATCATATTGAGAAAACGGTGTGATTTTCTTCGTTTCCAGGGCCATCGCGGTATTGATGATTTTTGCACAAGATCCCGGCTCAATCGCGGACGAAGTCGCCATGTTAAAACGCTCACGAGAATTCGGATTTTCATTTCTGTTAGGATCAAAGTCCGGCAACGATACCAATGAAAAAATTTCACCTGTCTTGATTTTTATAACAATTGCCGCGCCGCCTTTTGCACTAAATTCCTTGATCGCTTTTTGCAGTTCATCATGTACGGCATGTTGAATGTTCATATCAATTGAAAGAATAATCGGATGATTAGATGATCTAAGTGCTTCGTCAAAAACTTTTTCAATTCCTGCAATTCCATTGTTATCAACATCTGTTCCGCCGATTACATGTGCCAGCAAATTTTTATCAGGATAAACTCTTTTTTCTGTTTTCAAAAAGTGAAACCCTGGAATTCCTTGATTCAAAATTTCTTGCTCCTGAGTTGGAGATAAATTTCTTTTCACCCACAAAAATTTTTTAGCTTTTTTTAAACGATGCAAAAATTTATTTTTATCGATATCTTTAAAAACAGAACAAGTTTTCTCTGCTGCCTCATTAAAATCGATCATTTCATGAGGACAAGCATAAAGAGAGACAGTTGGTAAACTAGTCGCGATAATGTTATTGTTTCGATCTACGATGTCCGCTCGAGAGGACTGCATCGGCGCGTTCATATAAAGAGAATTTTCTTTATCGTTTCCGTTAAAAATCATGACCTGCGCTAAGCGAATTATCAAAATCAAAAAAGCTAAAATGAAAACACTGATTACAACAAGAGTTCTTTTCTTCGCAATTTCTAAGGCGCGATACGTCAACGAATACAAATTGTGACCAATTTCGTACACCTAGTCCTCCGAGTTTGCTTTAGCTATCATCTCCGAAATAATTTTCGATAATTTTTTTGTATCAGACTTTTTGGAACTTTGGTGAAAAATTGACGGATCATATTCCTTGAGCTGTTGAGGATGAATCTGCTGCATTCTTAGATGCTTAAGGGCTAACCGTTGTACTCTTTCCGGCGTTGTTAATGCTTTCCATTCTGCATTTAAAATATGGTTATTTTCTTTTTCAATTTTTAATTGTTTTTTTGCTCTGTATATTCGATCTTCGATATCCATAACGGAATATTTGAGATAAAAAAGGATCGTTCCTGCTACGCAAATGAAAAAAGAAAAGAAAATCGTCGCTTTTTTAGATCCCATCGACTTACTCTAAAACCGCATGATTATAGCATTATAATTGTCAGGATTCTATGTGTGTACGAAAAATCAGTTCCGAGCAAATTTATTACTTTGTTGATGATTCATTTAAATTTTTTAAAAACTCATGAAAAAGTTTTTCGTTTATCTTCTTTCAATGTTCCTTGTTCCTTATATTCTTTTGAATTTCTAAAAATTTCGCGTTTTTCCTTGTATTCTTTACTCGGCAAACCTTCAAAATCTTTGAGATATTCCTTTTCTTTTTTCGAAAATTCTTCATATTCTTTTGTCGTTGAATCCAGAGTCATACCGAGAGTTTCGAGATTTGTGAGTCCCCAGGACTCCGCGTGATCCATCAGTTTTTTCTGATCTGTTTCAAAACTCAGATCCCTTGTCGGTCCTTTTTTTGCATAATCTACCGATTTTTTCTGATCGGCTTCAAAATTTCTTTCCTTTAGCGACTTTTTTTCGGAATCCTTACACCCCGCAAGACACAGCAACATCCCTAGACTTAGTGCGCAAAATTTATTCATGATCGATGCCTCGCTATTTACATATAAAAGTATCACCAACACTTAAAATTTTTATTAATATAAAATTGTACAACTCTTTGCTAATACGTGATCTTTGATGTCAGTGTCAACAAAGATAAACAGAATTTCCCCCGGCTTTTTTGGATATGTACATAAAACTGTCGGCGATGAAAATCGCTTCACGCAGTTTAACACTTTCCGTTCCGATATAGCATGCACCGATACTTACCGTGCAACGGATGCCGTTAAATAGCTTTTTTTCTACGCTTCTAACTAAACGGTTAGCGACTTTTTCAATTTCTACGCGAGAAATATTCCTCATAAATACTAAAAATTCATCTCCACCGTATCGGGCAATAAAGTCTGTCAGTCTTATGTACGATTTTATATGAGCGACGATTTCACGGAGAACCTTATCCGCAAAAGCGTGCCCATATTTGTCGTTAATTTCTTTAAATTTATCTAGATCTATCATCAAAACAGCGGAGTGATTCAGCGCTTCTTCTCTCTTGAAAATATAGTCTTCCAGAAAACTGCGATTATAAACAGAGGTAATTGCATCCACCGATGACATGTAGGTATTTCTTTTTATTTCGTGATAAAATTCGTCCAATAGCCTTTTGTATTTTATGTGGGCATTCACTGTGCAGGAAATTATTGACGGGTGTGTGTTCGGATCAATTACATCCAGTACACCGATATTTCTGCGGAATACCGAGAGAGCTTTTTCCTTATGGTTTTTGTCAGCTATCAAAAGAATAGGCTTATAACGATGTACACGACACAATTTTAAGTCAGCACACAGCCGTTCTATATCTCGAAGTCTAGTATCTATCAAAAATATATCTGTGGAACAAAAATTTTTCAGGTCTTCATTTTTTTTTGCGAAGTTTACAACCGTTCCTCCACTCAGGAAATCTTTGTCAAATAAATTTAAGTTAATTTCCGAGAATATTGTGACTTTTTTGTGTTTTTGTTTTCTCAATGCATCTTTGACCAAAAAAGACTTATATATTTTTTCCTTTGCTCCGGATAAAGCACGAACTTTTCTGAACAGATCATCCTCAGAAATGTCAGAATAGATTATATCATCAACGCCATTATTGGAAAAAATAGGGAAATCAACAGGTGAGCAACAATCTGCTATTCCTATTAACGGTGTTACACCGAGAGTTAGTCGCAGCACCGAAAGGAAATCAGGACAAATGCTTTTTGTGTTCGATAATACCAGTAAAACTAAGTCTAAATGACTTTGCCCGACAACTCTCAACGCATCTTCTATTGATCGAGATTCAGTTACCTTTGAAAAATTACTTTCCAAACACTTCGTAATGCGGCGTAAATTTACTCCGAATTCATTGATAATCAAAACACTCAGTATCATCTCTTTTTTCTATACAACGATCAATTGACTCAGTAAGTCTATCAAGAGAAAAAGGCTTTGTTAAGAAATTATCTAAAATTTCCGCGATATTTTTCTTCTTATCTTTTCCATAAATGGAAATTCCAATAATTGGAAGATTTTTCGAAATTTCTTCTTCTCTGATATTATGTATAAATTTGTGTATAAATTTTTCTTCAACTATTTCAGTATTTATTAACACTAAGTCCTGGGATTTTTCGCGAATTTTTAAGAGGGCATCCATGACAGATTTGGCGACATATACCTCGAATCCATTTGCTTCCAGCAAGTCGCTATATAATCTACAATGCATAGGATTTTGTTCTACTAACACCGCATTTCTTTTAAATAAACTCGCTTGCATAACTAAACCTTAACATTTAACTCTTATTAAGGTTTATCATCGCAAAGTTAACAAAAAGTAAATAAACTCCTTCCGATTATCAGAATAACGTTGTTTACTATAAACGCTGAAAATGCAGTATCCTTCATGAGATATAGCAATGTGGAATGAGCGGGCGTGGGTCGAATTAATATCTAATATATAGTTAAAAATATAGCGATTCTCTAATCAAAAGAGAAAGTTAACAATTTG
>DGIE01000033.1 GCA_002393025.1 Holosporaceae bacterium UBA3830
AGCCAGAACCCGAGCCAGAAGAAGGATCAGAACAAGAATCCGAAAACGCACTACCTCCGGAATTACAAAACGAAAAAACTCTTCGCTTGGAAAAAGAAAAACTCGAGCAAGAGAAGATAAAGAAAGAGAAACAAGAACGGCATCAAAGAGAGCAAGAAGAAAAGCGACGTCTCGAAAAGGAAAAACGAAAGAAACTTCGTGACGAAAAACTCAAAAAGAAGAAGGAAGCAGCACGCCGAAGAAAAAAACGCTTGGAAGCCATAAAGCGAATTGAAAAGAAAAACAAAGCGAAAAAGAAACGATTAGCGAAAATCGCTGATGTAATCAAAAAAAATGATGAGGCAAGAAAAAAAGAACAACAAAAAAAGAATTCTGCTTTCGATCAAATGCTCAAAAAAGAGAAAAAAAACTTGGGCAGATCGTTATCCGGAAAGGGAAGTGGATCAGGTAATGGAAATGGACTGGGATCCTACGGTGATGGAATGGGGATCACCGACAGCGACGCCACTATCATCAGCAGTCAAATCATTCCGCATTGGGTCGTGGCGGGAGGAGTCAAAAATGCCGAAACCTTAATAATCCGAATAAAAATAAAAGTAAAAGATAATGGAGAAGTTCCTGCTTCATCTATAGAAATTATCGACAGAGCTCGGTATAATTCCGACAGTGTATTCAAATCTGCGGCGGATAGCGCAAAAAGGGCGATTTTGCAAGCCAGTCCGTTGAAGATACCGCCGGAGAAGATGCATTTATTTAGAAACTTTGAATTTAGTTTTAACACGGATAAAGCGTTGGGGGTTAGGAGATGAAGTCCTTCGTCAAGAAAATAGTTTCAGTATGGTGTTGTGTATTGATGTTTTCCGTTTGTAGAGCAGAAGACAAGACCGTGGTAGTCAATATCAACGAAGGAATTATGAAACCAATTAACATAGCACTTCATCTCAATGATGGAATCAATTCGCTCAAGGATAGATTTTTGAGCGTGGTTTCGAACGATCTGCAGAGTACAGGATTATTTAGATCCATTCCCCGTGATGCATTCATGCAGAATTTGAAGGGAGTCAGTCAAATTCCGACGTTTTCTCTATGGAAAACAATTAATGCAGAATATCTTATGAATGCAGAAACAAAGCTAATTAACAGCAAGTTTTCTGTTGAGTTTGTATTATATGACATATCTTCCTCTGAAAAAATCAAAGTTTTTTCAATTTCGGGAGACATAAAAGAATGGCGAAAAGCAGCTCACATGGTCGCAAACGCGATATACGAAAGAATCATCGGAGAGGTCGGGTATTTTGATACGAAAGTTTTGTACGTCGCAACCGAAAAAAATGGACGTGGACAGAAAAAGCATCGTCTGGCGATCATGGACCAGGATGGGTATAATAACCAATATCTAACCAATGGAAATACTATTGTTTTAACACCTAGACTTTCTCCCAATGGGAACGAATTATCCTTTTTCTCATACAAGGAGAAGATAGTTAACGGTCGCCGCATTCCGTTGAGTGCTCAGGTTTATCGATACGATTTGAAAAACAAAAGAATGATACAGGGACTGAACTTCAAGGGTATGACATATGCTCCGAGATACTCTCCTGATGGAAAAAATTTAATTTTCAGTCTATCTGAAAAGACGAGAAATGGACGTGCCGTTTCCTCGATTTTCAGATACGATATTGATTCACGACAACTTGTAAGAATAACTGATGCACGAAAATTCTTCTGCATCGATACCTCTCCTTGCTATTCACCTGACGGAAAGTACATCGTCTTCAACTCAGATCGCGGAGGTAATCAACAGTTGTATATCATGAATGCTGACGGCTCTGATATAAAAAGACTTTCTTACGGAAAAGGTCGTTATGCAACGCCGGTTTGGTCCCCGCGGGGTGATTGGATAGCCTTCACAAAGTTCGGACGGGAAGGATTTTTCATTGGGGTAATTCGTCCAAATGATACAGATAGTTCCACTGAAAGAATGCTCGCTTCCGGGTATTTTGTGGAAGGACCAACTTGGGCACCAAACGGACGCGTAATTATGTATTCACAGCAAGATTATTCTCGTCGTGAAAGAATTTACAGCGTCGACATTACCGGATATAACAAGCATCAGGTAAGAACACCTGGGAATGCAATTGATCCAGAATGGTCAGCAAAGACAAATTTAAACTAGCTGCCTTTACCTGGACGAGTCAATTTGTTTGTTTTTTGAATTCTCGTAATTTTTCATAACGTTTTTCATAATCCGTTCTAAAGTAAAGTTTTTGATAAATATTTCATGAGACCTTCTAGCCAACTCTATCGATTCCTCCGGATGAGAAAGAATCCATTGCATATGTTTATCAATTTGTTTAAATATTTCTTCCGGAGACCGATCTCTATCTATATACAGTACTGTATTCCCGAAATTCTTAACTATAAACGGGAGCCTGTCGGTAATAACAACTGTTGAAGCCGCAACTGCCTCAAAAATACGAGCCGTCGGTATATCATTTTCGAAGTGTACATTACTGTGCAATACTAAAGCAACTCCACTTCTTCTCATTGCATTTAAAACTGTACTTTCTCCAAATGGAATGAATCCCCTGTAAGAAGTTAAATCGAAACCTTTAGTTCCGTATAAATCAAAATATCCCGTACGATCAAGAAACTTATATAGTTTAGCAACTGTTGATTTCCTATACTTATCCCATGCATCACCACCGAAAAAGAGACGCGTTTTAAGATTATCACTAAACTTCGTCGAAGGTACTGAAAAATAAAAGGGAACTACCACTTCATTGGGAAAGAGTTTTTTTAATTTTTCTTTAGATAAAACAGAGAGTATAGCGTCATATTTCCTTCTTATTTCTTTCATTTCATAATGAGCAATCAAAAAATTATATGAACTTTTCGGACAAATAATACCTTGAGAAGAATTTATGCAAACATCTATATCCATAAGGCTAGACAGAGTTCGAATCGTTGCAGCACCATACACACAGATAGGACAGTATCCCAACTCTTTGAGGGCACAACTAAGGTATCTATATACTTGGCGTTCAGCAATACCATTATAAGGAGCCACCAATGCTATTCGCTGTTTTTTATGCATTATGAAATCAAATAGACACGATTCTGGCAAATATGCCAAAGGAAGCGGTATGATCTTAAAAATCAGCAAAATAAGGAAAGACATCAAAGAAAAAAACAAAGCAATTTTATATTTATAACTATTTGATTTTAAGGGCTGGATACCTCCACTATTTAAGATTCCGCAACCAGGTAATTTGGCAACCATCCTTTTCTTTCCTTACAACTTCTGTCATTTATATCGGAACTTTATTAACAAATAGTTAAATCACTCATTCTCCAAAGGATGTGTTTTTTCGTAGATTTTCAACAAATTATAATCATCCACATCCGTGTAAATTTGTGTACTTTCTAGGGATTCATGCCCCAATAATTCCTGCACTGAACGGAGATCTGCTCCCTTTTGTACCAAATGAGTTGCAAAACTGTGACGAAAAGCGTGTGCACTCGAATGTTCAGGCAAATTATTAAGGATTTGCAACTTCTTCAAACGCACATCCACTACCGAAGCGCATAATTTCTTGCCTTTCACTCCAAGGAATAAAAATCCTTCTCTTAAATCGTATGGACAGGTGTGAATGTAAGTCTTAATACGTTCTAAGGTTATGGGCAATAACAGAACTATTCTGTCTTTCTTCCCCTTCCCTCTTATTTTCATCTCCGATTCTATATCTTTTGTACAAATACTTAATGCTTCATTTATTCTTAATCCTGTCGAGTACAATAACGTATAAAGAGCTCGATCACGATTTGTTACCCACAAAGGATCGTTTTCAAAATAAAACTCTTGATTCAGAAATTTTATAATATTATCTTCAGGAATCGGTTTTGGTAGCAGTTTAGATAATTTTGAGCGATGCACCGAGTCAATGACTTTCGTATCTATGAATTTTAACTTGGCAAGATAATAAAAAAAAGACCTCACCGAAGATAGAGCTCTGGCATTGGAACGTGCAGATAGATTCTTCTCAGATCTATGTGCAAGCCAAGCACGAAAATCCACCAATTTTAAGTTTTTCAAAACATCTAAATCGACCATAACTCCTTCGTGTAGGTTTAAAAAATCAAAGAAATCAAACAAATCTCGACGATAGCAAATTACTGTGTTCTCGGAATACCGATGTTGAATTTCCAGCTCTTTTAGCCAATCCAAAACTAACTCTTTCAACTTTTTGTGAATTTTTTCCAACATAATCTTAATCTTTGCTATTACATCGTATTTTATACCTAATCGAATCGAATTGCACTCTACAAAGCTATAGCAGTCATTTTGAGATTATGCTAGAATTCCAAGTGTTTCTTGTATCGAAAAGGGATTTGATGTACCGAATCGAGGAAAAAATGATCTATTGGTGTAACGAATTTTTGAAAAAATTCGGTGGGCGCAATTTTATCATTTTGATTCCGTATGTTTGGATTTTTTTGTTTTTCATCTGTCCTTGCTTAATTTTGATAAAAATCAGTTTCTCGGAAGAAGTTTTGGCTACTCCTCCTTATACATCAATTATTGATTGGATTTCAGGGGCAACTTTGCAAATGAGACTGAATCTCGGGAATTACTTGACGTTGTTTACCGATGAAATGTACATGGAAGGATTTGCTACCTCGATTTTAATTGCTGGAGCTTGTACTATTTGTTGCTTAATTTTGGGTTTTCCGATGGCATATTCGATCGTCAGATCTTCCAGAAAGTATCGGTCAATTCTACTGATGCTCGTAGTACTCCCCTTCTGGACTTCGTTTTTAATTCGAGTGTATGCCTGGATTGTGTTATTGAGTCCTGCCGGTGTTATAAATAACATTTTGATGAAACTTAATTGGATATCTGCTCCGTTGCCTCTCATGAATAACACTTGTGCAGCGTGCTTAGGAATCGTCTACTCATATTTACCATTTATGATATTACCCTTGTACAGCGCTATAGAAAAAATCGATTATTCTATGATAGAAGCTGCCTATGATCTAGGATGTACTCCTCTTAAAGCATTTTTTGCGATAATCGTTCCGCTCGCTATGCCTGGCATTTTCGCTGGATCCGCACTAGTTTTTGTTCCGGCAATTGGAGAGTTTGTTATTCCAGAACTACTGGGCGATGCTCAAACCCTTACCATTGGACGTTTAGTTTGGAACGAATTTTTCTGTAATCTTTCGTGGCCAACAGCAGCGGCTCTTTCGATAATTTTGCTGATCTTTGTTGTTTTACCCATAGTATTGGCTCAAAGACAAAGGGAATTGGTATCCACAAAGGAGGAACTGCAATGAAATTTTCGTGGTCGAAAATTTTCCTTTTAGTTGGATATATGTTCCTTTACATTCCACTGCTTTGCATCGTAATTTACTCTTTCAATGAATCGCGATATCTGAGCACATGGGGTGGTTTTTCGCTAAAATGGTATCGAGAGTTAATTTCCAATAAAATCATTTTGCATGCGACGTGGACCAGCTTAAAAGTAGCGGGAATTTCAGCAACGATTTCCATGATTCTAGGCACAATGGCTGCGATGATAATCACCAGATTTGGGAGGTTTAAGGGAAAAAGTTTATTCGTTGGATCGATCACTTCCCCATTAGTTATGCCTGAGGTTATTATGGGATTGTCTTTACTGATGCTATTTGTGGGAATGAAGAAAATTTTTGGATGGCCTAATCGCGGTATCATGACAGTTATAATTGCTCATACCACCTTGACTTTGTCGTATGTCACAATGGTCGTCCAATCCCGATTACAAGATTTAGATAAATCAATCGAGGAGGCCGCCTTGGACTTGGGAGCATCTCCGTTAAAGGTTTTTTTCGTAGTCACTCTACCGATGATCGCCCCTTCTATTATTTTGGGATGGTTGTTGGCTTTTGCCTTATCTTTGGATGATGTTGTAATAGCAAGTTTTGTCGCCGGTCCAGGAGCAACAACCTTACCGATGGTAATTTTTTCAAGTTTGCGATTCGGAATATCTCCGGAGGTCAATGCGTTGGCAACAATTTTGATCGCAACATTGTCAATTGGAGTGATCACTGCGGCCATCGTTATCTATAAAAAGAAAATTCAGAAGGAGAAAGGAAATGAGACCCTACGTTATAGTTCTGGGGAATGAAAAAGGCGGAACCGGAAAGTCCACTATTGCGATGCATGTCGCTGTTTATCTTTTAAATCAGGGGCTGAAAGTCGGTACAATAGATATAGACGCCAGGCAGGGAACTTTCACTCGATATTTCGAAAATAGAAAAAATAATGGTTCCAGTAACATAAAATTATCTGAGCACATAGCAATCCTAAAAGATTCATCGGAAACAAATATCAAAACCTCGCAGGAAAAAGACTTGGAGTCAGCCAAAACCGCTCTCAATAAGCTTAGATCTTGCGATTACCTTATCATCGATACTCCCGGCAACGATACGTTTTTGTCTCGAACAATGCATTCGTATGCCGACACTCTTATTACTCCTGTTAACGAAAGTCTTATTGATATTGATGTTTTAGTAAGAGTAAATAAGGGAGATAATCACTCGATGAGACCTAGCATTTATGCGGAAATGGTCTGGGAACAGCGTAAATCTCGTGCAATTCGACGAGCGAAACCTATCGATTGGATTGTCGTTAAGAACAGAATGTCTCCTCTCTATTCCAATAATAGAAAAAACGTTAATACCATTTTAGAAGCTCTTTCCAGAAGAATCGGATTTCGATTGAGTAATGGATTTTGCGAACGTGTTATTTTCAAAGAATTGTTTATCTCCGGTTTGACCCTGCTAGATTTAGAATCTCAGGGTGTCGATTTGAACATTTCTCATGTGGCCGCTCGTCAGGAATTACGTGATCTAATTAACTTTATGAAATTACCTAAATTGGCTAACGAATAAATGAGAATTTTCATGGTTATTGATTAAAAGGATGGCTTGCAAAACATTCTGAAAAGTATTTAAGGAATATTGATGGATTGTATCGTTCAAAAATTTGGAGGGACTTCGGTCGCGACTTTGGAAAGGATTAGACGCGTGGCGGAATTGATTGCGACATCTTATAGGATGCAACCTGTCACAGTAGTTGTATCTGCAATGGCTGGTGTCACCAACAGATTCGTAGAATATGCCCATGATCTGGGAAGTGCCGAAGGAGATGCTGAATACGACAGTGTAGTATCTTCCGGAGAACTTGTAACCGCAGGACTCCTATCAATCACATTAAAAAACATGGGATTGAAATCTAGATCTTATGCGGGATGGCAGATTCCGATAGAAACATCTTGTAGATATGGATCAGCAGTTATTCAATCGGTAAATCCAAACAATCTCGTGAAGGATTTAAAAAGTGGAATCATTCCTGTAGTGTGCGGATTTCAAGGAATTAGTCCGGAAAACAGAGTTACAACGTTAGGACGAGGAGGTTCAGATTTAACTGCTGTCGCAATATCTGACGCGCTAAAAGCAGATCTTTGCGAAATTTATTCAGATGTCGATGGAGTTTATACCGTTGATCCGAATTTATATCCACAAGCACGCTGTATAGATAAAATTCACTATAATGAAATGAAAGAAATGGCTGCGCTAGGAGCTAAGGTACTGCAAGAGCAATCGGTTGATTATGCGATGAAAAAGAATGTCCGCATTCGCGTCGCTTCGAGCTTTGTTGAACATGAAGGAACGATAATCTGTTCAGATATCCCAGAAAAAAAATTTAGCGGGTTAGCTGTCACTCAAAATCTTTCTCAGTTCAAAATACGTCATACACTGAAATCTCATCTCTCAATAATTAAATTACTTGAACAGCATTTTATTCGATGCGAGATCATAAAAACTCTTGATGGAAAATTCAGCCTTTTAATCGATCGTCAGAAAGTTCCATTAATGAAGAGTTTGTTATCTAAAGAAAATCATATATTAGATATAAAGCAGGAAATGGTTCGTAAAAACTTTTCAAGAATCAGTGTAATCGGCTCAAATTTCAATCAAGACGATCATGAAAAAATCATATCAGATTTGAACAGATCGAAAATTGAAGTTTTTTATTGCTCGATCCGAAAGAATGGACTAAATTTAATCGTGTTGACGGAAAGCCTTTTGAAGTCCATAGATGTTTTGCATAAAAGTTGCGGGTTAGGAAAATGAATGAAAAAATTTTAAAATTGATGGAGCGCGGAACGAAAATTTTAGGGTCAAAGTACGCTATCATGGGCGGAGCTATGACCTGGATTTCCGAATCAAATTTGACTTCAGCTCTTTCAAATGCAGGACTGTTCGGTGTACTGGCCTCGGGGGCAATGGATGGTAATTCGTTGAGAGAAGAAATTATTGCAACTCAACAAAAGACAGGCAAGAATTTCGGTGTTAACATTATCACAATGAATCCGAAGATCAATGACTTAATCGATGTATGCGGAGAGAGAAAAGTTTCTCATGTAATTTTGGCGGGAGGTATCCCGGAAAAAGGCACGATTGAAAAAATTCATAGCTATGGTTCGCAAGCTATGGCATTTGCTCCATCTCAGTCAATCGCAAAAAGATTATTCAAGCAGGGAATCGATGCTCTGATAATTGAAGGAAGCGAAGCCGGCGGTCATGTCGGGCCTCTTTCTACAATGATTTTAATCCAAGATATTCTTTTAAACTTGAATGAATACCCGATTTTTGTTGCCGGAGGAATATTGAGAGGAGAATTGGTTGCGGGATTGCTGAAAATCGGAGCAGCAGGGTGCCAATTGGGAACTGTTTTCGCTTGTTGCAAAGAATCAATCGCTCATGAAAATTTCAAGAAAGCATATTTTAGAGCCAGTGGAAGAAATGCCGTTTTGCCTGTACAGCTCGATAAGAAATTCAATATCGCTCCGGTACGCGCTCTGGAAAATATTGCAACAGAAGAGTTCGTGCAAAAGCAAAGAGAAGTTTTACAAAAATTCGAAAGAGGAGAAGTCGCTGCCAACAATGGTCGACTTTCTCTGGAGCATTTTTGGGCAGGATCTCTAAGACGTGCCGTCCGCGAAGGGGATACAGATCGCGGTTCACTGATGTCAGGACAAATTGTTGAACTCATCAAAGAAGAAAAATCTATTCAGGAAATTATTGATCAAATTCTAAAGGAAGCTGAATCTGTTTTGGACTAAAATATAATATGCCTGAGAATATTCTATACGAGATGGATAATCGCCGTTTATTTCGTGCATGGCTTGCGAAGAATCACAACAGAGAAACTGAATGTTGGGTGTTTGTAAAACGGGGAATTCCGAAAGATGAAACTTCATTTTGGTATCTGGACGCTGTTGAAGAAGCTCTTTGTTTCGGTTGGATAGACAGCGTGCACAAGAATGCTGAAGGTATCGGACATATTCAAAAAATTTCACCTAGACGAAAAAATAGTCGTTGGTCTGAACTAAATAAAGAACGATGTCGCCGATTGGAAAAACTTGGATTGATGACTCCTGCCGGAAGAGCAGTTCTGCCGAATATGTCTGAAGAGAGTTTCATCATCGATCCCGATGTTTTTAAAGCTTTGCAAGAAGATCAGCAGACCTGGGAAAATTTTCAAAAGTTTCCTACTTTATATCAGCGAGTAAGAATTGACTCCATTCAGAGAACAAAACGCAACAAGGTAATGTATGAACATCGCCTAAAAAATTTTATAAAAAAAACCAAGCAAAATATCATGTTTGGAGAATGGAACGATAGAGGTCGTTTGTTGGAATATTAATTTTAAAAATCTGATTTCATTTTACAAAACTTAACCGAATATTATAATAGTTTTGGGAGAATCATAACGTATTGCTAAACGGAACGATAAAATGCAGGAAACTATTATTAGAAAAGTTGATTTTTGTGATGTAGATCTGACGGGAGTCATGTGGCACGGAAATTATTGCAAATATTATGAAGATGCGCGTTGCCAACTTCTCAAAAAACTAGGATTTTCTTATCAGGAAATCTACGAAAGAAATTATCAAATTCCTCTAATTTGTTTAAAAATAAAATATTCTTACCCATGCCATTTCAACCAGGAAATCGCAATAACTGCCGAGTTGGTAAAAGCCGATCATTTTCTGGTGATAAAATACACGATAAAGGATAAAGAAACTGGAAAGTTAATATCTAAAGCTGAAACAAAACATGCTTTTTACGACGGAAATAAAAAACGAGCGCTTATAAATGCTCCAGAATTTATCGCAAAAAAATTGAAATCTACTAACTCTTAAAAAGTTCTTATCGCGAAGATTATTGAGATTCCAAAGTAAAAGTTGTAGAATACACTTCGGAATTTATAATTGGATTTTATTATGACAACAGCACCTATTATGCCTAAGGGCACTGCCGTTTGGTTAATTGATAATACCGCCCTGACATTTGAACAAATAGCTCAGTTTTGCGGTCTACATGTTTTGGAAGTTCAAGCCTTAGCTGATGAGCAATCATCTGTGGGAATGATTGGTGTTGATCCGATAAAAATGGGACAATTAACCGCTGAAGAGATTGAAAGATGCTCAAAAAATCCAAATGCGCGGTTATTTATGTCATCACCGGCTATTACGGCATTAAGGAAAAAGAGTAAAAAGAAATATGTCCCGTTAAGAAAAAGGCAGGAACGCCCGGATGCAGTGGCATGGCTGCTCAAGTACTATCCGGATATGCCTGATTCAGTAATTTGTTCATTGTTATCAACAACAAAAAGTACTGTTGCTTCTATCCGAGAAAGAACTCATGCAAGAATAAATGAATTAAAACCGAGAGATCCGGTGTTGCTTGGGTTTTGTTCACAGGTCGAACTCGACGCAGCAATTGCATCCCTCGAAAAGGCAAAAGGAGAAACTAATCAGGCATGATTACCCTTTTTTTTGCAATACTTACCTTAGCCTTATTAGTTAAATTAAACGAAATTCTCGGAGTTGATGTTGGATTTAAAATAAAGAGGGAAAGTCTTAATGATCCGGCTGCGGAGGATGCAAAAATCCAGGAAATTTCAGAACAAGAGAGAATATGCAAAACGATTTCTCGGAGTTGTCCAAGGTTTGACGAAAAAGATTTTCTAAAAAAGTCTGAGAAGGTTTTTGAATTAGTTTTTAAAGCATATGCTGAAGGAGATAAAGCTACTTTGAAAGGACTGTTGTCTCCAAGAACTTTTAAAGCTTTTTCTCTGGCAATTGACGACCGACATGATCGAGGCGAAACTTTGGAAGGAAGTATCCTGCAATTCGTTGAGACAAAGTTGGTAGATGTTAATGTAAGCAATAATAATATCTATGTCACAGTCGAGTTTGTTACCGATCAAACCACGGCCTTGAGATCTGCAGATGGTGCTATTTTAGAAGGAAGTCCTGATTATGTCGAAAGTAGGAAAGACATTTGGGTCTTCTCCAAAAAGGTAGGTTCTTCTGATCCGCGATGGTTTCTGAATGAAATCAAGTCAGAAGATTAGGATTAATGATCAGTCTAGCCGTTTATCATCCTCAAATTCCACAGAATACCGGAACTTTGTTACGGTTGGCGTCTTGCCTAGGCGTTCATGTTGATTTGATTAGACCTTTCGGCTTTATTTTTAACGATACAAAATTAAAACGTGCGGGAATGGATTATATACAAACGGCAGATTATGAAGTTATTGATTCTTTCGAGATTTTTCTCGAAAAATATCAAAACCGAAGGATAATCGCGATGGAAGCGAATAATGTTTCCGTAGCTCATAATGGTTTTCGATATCAAGATGGAGATATTTTGATGGTCGGATCAGAACATTATGGATTTTTCCCTGAAGATTTAAGTCGTTGTTCCGCCATGGTCAAGATTCCTATGGTAAAGGGACGCCGATCAATCAACATGGCAATTTCTGCTGCAATCGTTTTATCAGAGGCAATGTCTCAGTTGAATATTTTTCCAGAACTGTAACAAAAATTAAATTTTTACTTACCAATATCAGGTACAATTCTAAATGGTTTAAACGGATTAGTTTCGGTTTTTTGCGGATTGTAAGATGAAGGAGAACAAAGTTATCGGAGAAATTTTTCTGGAACGAGGACTTATTTCACGTGATCAAATTTCAGCTATAGCAAATAGAAGTTCAAGTCGTTTATTTGGACAAAAAGCAGTGGAAATGGGGCTAATTTCCGAAGAAGATCTGGTAAATATTCTTTCCGAAATTTATCGCATCGAAATAATCAATTTGGAATTCCTGTATATAAAGGAAGAAACTCTAAAATTACTCAAAACTGAAACTGCTGTTGAGTGTTGCGCAATAGTATTCTTTGAAGATCAAAATTTGGTAAAGGTCGCGATATCAGATCCGGGAAACATTATCGCTGTGGATAAAATCAGATCTCAAATAAAAAATCGAGAAATAAAGTTTTTTATAGCAAAAGAAACCGAAATTTTAAAATTTATCGAAATTATGAAAAGTGATAGCGATTCGATAGAATACAATCCAATGATGCTCCTTAATAAAATTCTTTTCAAAGCATCTAACCAAAAAGCCAGCGATATACACTTTGAACCAATGGAAAATATTGTTCGGGTCAGATTTAGAATTGACGGAATTTTAAAATCTTTTCAGATTATCGAAAAGGAAGCATGGACTCGCATACAATCCAAGCTGAAACTCATGTCAAACTTGGATATCACGGAGAGTCGCCGACCTCAAAGTGGACACACCCGTATTCATATTGCCGGGAAAATAATAGATTTGAGAATTTCGACTCATCCGGGAATTTTCGGAGAAAATTTCGTAGTTAGGATTTTCGATCTATCTTCCGGAATAAAATCCCTTGCTGAATTAAATTTTGATTATGATGATTTTTGTTGGTTGAAAAAAGCAATTTCTCATCCAAATGGAATTCTTCTCATAATTGGTCCCACAGGTGCAGGAAAAACCACTACCTTATACTCCTTGCTGCAAAGTTTAAATTCGTCCGATTTAAATATAATGACCCTGGAAGATCCGGTAGAATATCAAATTGAGGGCATTCGACAATTAGATATTCAAGAAGAAGGAATAGTTACTTTTTCAGATGGAATAAAATCAATTTTACGACAAGATCCCGATATTATCTTGATAGGAGAAATTCGAGATGAATCTACCGCAGCTATGGCCGTGCGCGCTTCTCTTACGGGACGACTGATAATTGCGACTTTGCACGCAGCAACACCTGCCGAGGGAATTCGTCGCCTACAAGACTTTAGAATAAACTTATCGGATTTTATCCCATCTCTGATTGGAATCTTTTCACAGAGACTTTTAAGATACAAGAAAGGAAATAATTACGAAGGTCGCTTTCCAATCAGTGAATATGTTTTCTTTTCAGAACAACTCAAAAACAAAATTTTGGCTGGAGATTTAGATTTTGAGTTAGATAAAACTTTTAGAATTTCAGCTCAAAATGCTATTGACAACAATATGACAGATATCCAAGAAGTCAGGAGAGTTTTGGGACATGAAAATTTTTAAATACGAAGCTCTTTCAAAAAAAGGAAACAAGAAATCCGGGGTTGTTTTGGCCGATAGCGATCATGTCGCCTACAAAACTATCTGCAAAAAGGAATTGATCCCCATAGACATTGCAAAAGTACACCGTGTTTCGTCAAAAATATCATTAGAAGAGCTATTAGTGTTTTTTATGCACATAGATTTTCAACTAAGATGTGGATTAAAAATAAATGAAGCCATTGATAGTTTCGCTGATTCGCAAAACAACAAAATATTAAATGTAAAATTATTGGAAGTTTCTGATGCTTTGAAAAATGGACAATCCCTAAAAGAAGCCTTTAAAAATTCTATTTTTGATAAAGTTATCTCCGGACTTTTAAATTCTGCAGAAAAAACAGGAAGCCTCTCCGAAATAATCAGTAACATTTTAGCCTTTCTGAAATTGAAAAATGAATGGAAAGAAAAAGCAAAATCAGCCCTTGCCTACCCAATATTTATCACACTTGTCGCAATTATTATAATGTGGATTTGTATAACATTTTTAGGACCTCAAGTAATTTCACTTTTAGATGATTATAACAGTGGGGAAATTCCTTTTTTAACCAATTTCGCAGTAAATTACCTTCCGGTATTCGGGATAATTTTTACAGTACTTATTGTCGCAATTTTTTGCTGTTTTGCTTGTTTTTCGTCATCCAAAAAATTCAGAAAAAATCTACAAAATTACTTGTTATTAATTCCGAAGGTCGGAAGTATTTTGAAAAAAATTGTACTTTGGAATTTTTTCAAAATTCTGCAAATTGCATTGGATTCAAAGTTGGATTTTATAAAATCTCTTAAACTTGGAATTGATTCAATTGAAATTGAAGATATAAAAAACGATTTTGAAAATGTTAAATCAAAAATACTTTCGGGATACAAAATTTCTGAAACATTTTCGTCATCAAAATACATTACTCCTTCTATAGCAACCGCTCTCTATGTAGGCGAAGCAGGTAACAACTTGCCAGATAGCATGCGACATATATCGGATGAGTTGTATAAAGAAATTCTACACGAATTAGAAATTTTCGGACGATCTCTTAGCATTGGATTAACTCTTTTTACCGGAGGAATTTTCATTTTTATTCTGAGTAGCTTGATCTTTCCTCTCTATAACTACATAGGAGTAATTCAACAATGAATATCCTAGGAGAAAAACATAATCAAAAAAAATTTTCTCGAGAGAATCTTATCATTCTCGACAAAAATGTGGCAGAATTTTCGGTAGAACGACTTCAAAATTGTTCAATATTTGAAGCCTTCAAAATTTTTCGATACAAAATGAAATATGGCGCAGATTTCTATCATCTATATTGGCACAGTGTTCTAAAACGCTCCCCCAAATATCTCCAAAAAATCGTTATTCACAATCGCTGGAAAAGTTATGTATTAATAGAGAATTTAATTGCAGATTATTTAATGCAAAAAGAAATCAAATTCTCCGATGAATGGATATACGTCGGATGGCATGACTGGTCTGGGTACAGAATAATTGTCGGATGTGGTCCAGCGATTGTCTTAAGTCGATTTATTCCTAAAAATATTGTACAAGAACTCGAAAACACAAAACGATACTTAAAAAGATTGCGGATAAATTTTCCCAAAATCTTCTCTTCCATCGAGGAAATAGAAGATACAAAGCTTATAACCATTGATAACTTGTTAAATTTTGCTGAACAAAATAATAGCATGGAGCCTATTTTTCAAAAAAAACATAACTTACTTCGTTATTTCTTGTGGATTATCGTTTTTATTTTAACTTCGTTAGTAATCCATAACTTCTACGAAATTTATAATCAAAATTATCATCCGAAAAATCTTAATAATAAAATCAAAACTGAAAATTTCTCGATTTATATGTCATCAAAAAATTATGATCCATTGATGAGTTTTCTCACAAATTTAAATGACAACTTAAACTGGAATAAAATCTCCAAGTTTTGTGAACAAAACGATATAAAAATTCAAGCTATGAAGTTAGATCACAATTTTGCGAAAATCAAAACCGAATTGTCCTTAAAAAAGATAAAAGAACTAAGCAATATAAAGATAGACTATGCAACAAATTCGTCTTACGAAAAGCTAGGATCCGATCAGATTGTTGAGGCAGTACTATGGCTAGAATTAAATTGAGGGATCTTCTTATAATTATATTTACATTAACCATGATTTATGGTTATCAAAACTTCAAAATTCGTAATTATAAAAAAATTTCAGCTTTAGAAAAGATTCGACAATCGAAAATGGATGAACTTCAAAAAAATGCAACCCTCAAAAAATTTTTAAAGTCTAAGGAAAAAATATTTCAAAAAAACGAAAATCTGAAACAAGATATTTTTAATATTTTCAAAAAATTTTCTCTTACTTCCGTCCTCTTCAAAGAGATTTCCCCTCAAACATTCAAATTAAAATTTGAAATTAATAACGAAAAGGATTTTTATACTCTGCTTGACAAATTTCGTACCGACATAGGTGGAATAATTTCTTTTGATGAAATAAAAATTAAAAATCTGAAAAAATACTTACAGGTTTCTCTTTCTTGCCGTATCTTCTATCCTCCGAAAAATTTGCAAAAGTATTTTTACATAAATAAAATAGATCCGGACAATTTCAAGGAAGAAGAGTATCCAGAAATGTTCAATCTGCCAAAGATAGCACATTATCAACTTAACGGAATAATGCACTATGATATTGCATACATAAACGGCCAACCTTTTCATGAAGGAGATTCTATAGGTGGATATCAAATCTTAAAAATTTACGATGAATTTATTACTGCCAAACATAAGAAAAAATCTGTAAAAATAAAAATAGATGATTCTTGGTAAAATTTGTTAACTTTATGTTAACCTGTATGCAATAGACTACAATTTAGCTGGGAGCATTTGTTATGAAAGAAATTTCCGAAGATCTCAAGATCAAAGCTCTGCGGTATGCGTTGATTACCGTAATTGTCCTGGTAGCTTTGGTTATCGCGATTTCCTGTTATCGAAAACAGTGTAAGATCGTTGTTGACAACAGTTCATCTGATCTGAAAAATTTGCGGGAAAAGGTTATTTTCGATGACATAAAAATTAAAGTAAATGGTGATATTTTCTCCCATGATCAAATCAGTAATGAAGTTAAAGAAGAAGAAATAATCTCGTATTTCAGTAAAAATCTGAAAAAAGGGGACACGGTGTTATATGTAAGCCAAGATATCGGAGTACAACAGCTACTTATAGCTAAACTGATCTCTAAGTCGGGGCGAATATATGTGTTAAATCCATTCGAAAAGTATAATAACACCATTGAATTGAGTGCAAAATCTAACGGCTTCGAGAACAGGGTATTCACTAGGACTGTAGCAATATCTGATAAATCTTTTGAAGGATTTTTGGTGTATAAAAATGAAGAATCTCCGGAATATGGAACAATCGCACCTTCCGATTACAGTCTAGAAAAAGGATTCAATGCTTTAAAAGTAAGCGTTACTACATTGGATGAACTTTATCCAAATTTGCAGAACATAGACTTTTTGAGAATCAGCAAAAAAAAGAATGCAATTAATGCAATTAATGGCGCTCAAAAAATTATTAAACGTTCTCCACAAATTAAAATCGTTTTAGATTATGAGGAGGGATTTCAAGATTCTGAATTCAGAAATAATATCGAAAAATTGGGATTTAAAATTTATACAATAAACAACAATGGGGAGATTTATCCCACGGATTCGGATAAAATGGCAGGAAAATTCATTTTGCTACAGAAAAATTAACGTTTTTCTCTTTCGTTTATAGAATAGAACAGTATTACATTGAGTCTGGATCTGTTTTCAAATAATTCTCTTAATATTATGTGTAAATTGTGCTTAAATTTTGGAAATATTAAAAAATGGGAAAATTATGACTGACGGATGGATTTGTCTTGATAAACCAAAAGGAATTTCTTCGAATTTGGCTATGGTAAAAATTCGAAAAATTCTCAAAGAAAAAACAGGATATGTTGGTACTCTGGATCCATTCGCAACTGGAGTACTTCCTATAGCTGTAGGTCGTGCACGAAAATTTATTCAGTTCGTTGAAGATGTCGAAAAAATATATGAATTTGAAATCGTTTTTGGAACAAGCACAGACTCATATGATGAAACTGGAAAGATTACGGAATTTACTAAAATAATTCCGAAAAAAGATCAAATTGAAAAAATTCTTCCTGAATTTTGTGGAGAGATAGAACAAATTCCTCCGAAATTTTCAGCTATAAAAATCAATGGACGGCGAGCATGCGATCTGATACGTCAAAATAAGATTGTAGAAATCCCTTCCCGAAAAATTTTCATTCATGATTTAAAGTTGTTAGACTTTTTTGAAAACAGCCATGCAAAACTGCGAGTCCATTGCTCCAAAGGAACTTATGTCCGTACTTTAGCGGTTGATATTGCAAAGAAATTGGGAAGCTTATGCTATGTAAAAGAATTGAGAAGAATAAAATCCGGTTTTTTTTCAATAGATCACGCAATTACACTGGAAAAATTAACAGAAATAGTAGATACTAGCAAGCTGGATGGTAATTTACTTCCATTGGAGAGTCCGCTGGACGACATCCCGGCCTTGGCTTTGGATAGGAGTTACGTATCTAGATTGCAGAATGGGCTGTCGGTTCAGCTTGCAAATTCCGAGATTCTTTCGTCGAATATTAAATTGTTCGACAGCGAAAGCGGGAGGTTTTGCGGTGTTTGTTTTGTTTCTGCGGACGGTTTAGTTACTGCCGTTAGGATGTATTTAAATTTAGGAGATTAGAAGATGTCGATTGAAAAAAAAGACCTTATTGAAAAGTTCGCAAGACACGAAGGTGACACGGGTTCGCCTGAAGTGCAGGTAGCGATTTTAACATCAAGAATCAATTCTGTCGGAGAGCATATGATTGTGCATCCGAAGGATTTTCATTCCAGGCGCGGGCTTTTGGCGATGGTCAGTAAGAGAAGAAAGTTACTAGATTACCTCAAAAGAGAGAGTGTTGAGAGATATTCAGCTCTTATTAAGTCGCTAGGTTTGAGAAGATAATTTTATAGGGAAAAAGTTATGGTAACAAAAAAAGAAATTACCTGGGGCGGG
>DGIE01000013.1 GCA_002393025.1 Holosporaceae bacterium UBA3830
TTTAGATACACAGGGCAAACCGTCGGATAGGAGCACTTATAATACCGGCACCGGAAGCTTTCCGGGCATACAGTTATGCAGATGTACTCAAATAACAGCAGTCCAGGAAGCATTCCTGGCGTCGGATAGGAGCACTCATCACCCATAATATTGGCTCCGGGACCTTCCCGGTTAACTTTCTATTTTGATAGGAGTATCGCTATAAAAAGCATTGTTCGGAAAACCTGCAAGAAAATTACTTGCTCAAAAAACTTCCCGTTTTACTTTCTTTGCAATTGCGGATTTTTTCCGGAATTCCTTCGAAAACGATTCGACCGCCTTCATCTCCGCCGTCCGGCCCCATGTCTATTATGTAGTCCGCGTTTTTGATTAGGTCAAGATCATGTTCAATAACAATAACCGTTGCGTTATTTTCGATAAGTTTTTGAAATACTCCGATCAAAGTTTGGACATCCAGCGGATGCAAACCAATTGTCGGCTCATCGAAAACAAAGATAGTATCTCCTTGTTTTCGTCCCATTTCGGATGCCAATTTCAATCTTTGAGCTTCACCGCCCGAAAGGCTCGGGGTTGCTTCTTCCAAGGTCAGATAACCCAATCCCAAGTCGCTCAAAGTCTGAAGTTTTGATCTCACGGAATTGATCTCGCGACAAGCAATCAGCGCGTGATCAATATCCATTGCCATAATTTGCGGCAGGGTGTAAATCTCATTGGATTTCGTCACATATTTAATTTTTTCTGCTGCCTTAGAATATCTGGATCCTCGACAGTCGGGGCATGGAATATCGACATCCGGCAGAAACTGAACATCCAAACTGATGCTCCCTGTTCCGTCGCAGGTTGGACATCTTAAAGATCCTGTATTGTATGAGAAATCTCCGGATTTGTAACCTGCCTCTTTGGCATCTCTTGTTTTTGCGAAAACTTTTCTCAATTCGTCGTGAACATTCGCATATGTCGCGACTGTCGAACGTATGTTAATTCCGATCGGCGTAGCGTCAATCAGCTTGATTTGTTTGATCTCGTCGGTTTGTATATCTTTTACGTGATCGGGTAATTTTTTCCCTGAAAATTTGTTTTCTAAAGCGGGGATGAGGCTTTCTAAAATGAGAGTTGTCTTGCCCGATCCTGAAACACCTGTTACAACAGTCAGTCTTCCTTTCGGAATTCTTACTTCCAAAGGTTTTACCGTGTGGATTTTTGAAGTACTTAACTTAATCTCTCCCTTATCAAATATCTCCGATTCCATGATGCGAGGTCTGATGATCCTGTTGACTTTATCAGACAAAAAATCTCCGATCTTTGATTGCGGGTTCTTGATGGTTTCAGAAATCGTTCCCTCATTGATGATCTGTCCGCCGTTCGCTCCCGATTCGGGGCCAAGTTCAATTATCCAGTCGGATTCCGTCAAAATCTGCGTGTCGTGATCTACCAAAATGACCGAGTTTCCGTCCTCTACAAGATCGTGCATAACGGCGTTCAGACCTTTTATATTGGCAGGATGCAAACCAATCGACGGTTCATCGAGAACATACAAAACACCTGTCGTTCTGTTTCTGACGGAGCGAGCCAATTGCATTCGTTGCCTTTCTCCCGTAGATAAAGTCGATGCAGCTCTGTCGAGAGTTAAATATCCCAGTCCCAAATCCATTAATCTTTTTGCTGTAACAAAAAAGGATTCGCAAATTGCTTCCGCCATAGGTTTCATCTCGGATGGCAAAGAATCAGGTACTCCTTTCACCCATTCGATTAGTTCTGATAAAGTCATTTTGCAAACTTCAGCCAGAGATATTCCCCGTAATTTCGGAGCTCGCGCTTTTTCCGACAACCGAGTTCCTCCACAGTCGGGACAAATATCCTCCTTTAAGAATTTTTCGACTCGCTTCATTCCTTTTTCGTCTTTGACTTTCGCCAGAGCATTTTCAACGGTATAAACAGCATTGTAATAAGTGAAATCCAACTCCCCCGCCTGATTTGTGCTCTTCGAATGATAAAAAATATGCTTTTTTTCAGCAGGACCGTGATAAACAATGTCTTTTTCGGCTTCAGTCAGATCTTTGAACGGAATATCAGTTCGAACTCCCATTGCTCTGCAAACATCTGTCATTAAAGACCACATGAGGGAATTCCAAGGTGCAACAGCTCCTTCATCGATGGTCAAATTCTCATCTGGGACAAGAGTTGATATATCAACTGTTCGTACCGTGCCGACCCCGTTACATTTCGGACATGCTCCCTGGGAATTGAAAGCCAATTCTTCCGCTGACGGAGCAAAAACCTGCTCGTTACACTCAAGGCAAAAGAGATCTTTTTCTGCCGCAACATTTACAGATGGCTCCAGATAATGACCATTCGGACATCTGTGGTGAGAGAGTCGTGAAAACATCAACCTTATACTGTTCAAAAGTTCCGTTCCTGTTCCGAAAGTCGAGCGAATTCCCGGAACAGTTGGGCGCTGATGTAGAGCTAAAGCTGCTGGGACATAAAGGATTTCATCGACATTTGCCTTCGCCGCCTGAGTCATTCTTCGCCTCGTATAGGTAGAGAGAGATTCCAGATACCGCCTCGAACCTTCTGCATATAAAACTCCCAAAGCGAGCGAAGATTTTCCTGAGCCCGAAACTCCGGCAATTCCAACTATTTTATTTAACGGAATGTCCACATTAACATTCTTGAGATTATGAACCTTTGCTCCTCTCACAAGTATTTTCTCAGGTTTTGAGTTCATTATTCTCCTTACGCCCTTTTCCCTCCGTATTATAACTAATCTCTGATAAAAAGTATTCGTCAGAGCAAAACCGTTTGAAAATAAATCAACATATTACAGTTTCCTACAATTGCAGGTTATAGCGATTCTCCTAACAAAAG
>DGIE01000078.1 GCA_002393025.1 Holosporaceae bacterium UBA3830
TATGTAGGGTGTCGATGTAGGGGTGTAGGGTTTGTGCGAAAAAGTTTTTTCCGAACTTGTATTTCCCCTTTTCTCATTTTCCCTTTTTTCATTTACTTGCCTCCGTCATGCCTCCGCATTATTGCCCAAATATAGGAACGGACCTGAAACGGATTTGAAACGGATTTACAACGGATTTACAACGGACCTGAAGGGGAAGCATAGTAATGTGGATGATTTTTCGGGAAAAACACAAAAAACATCTCAAACCGAATAATGAGTCGATCACTGATGAAAGCATTTGGGAAAATTGCTCAATAATTGAAAAAATTTCCCTTAAAGGTGTTAGTTTCTCAGATTTTATTTGTACTTTTGTCATGTCTTGTTACGATTTTATTTGTTTTTGGATTCACGACACAAAGATAAGTGAAAAAAATAACATGACAAAACTACGAGCAATTTTTTGTTACTCTGAATGTTATGAAATGTCGATAGGAGATTGTATAAACAATTCTACAGGAACAATAAAATTACATTAACAAAAATGAAGTTTAACATATTGATGAAACCTTTTGATTATTTCTTTTACAGAAATTATATATATTTTGAGAAGAAAAAGGATATGCCTTTTTTTTCAAGTATACTCATGACGTCGATGCTTTTTGCATCATTGACATCTTCTATTTGGTTAAATCTACGATATGTGATGATTATTTATTCTGAAGATATAGTAGTGTTCAAAAACTTTCGCAGAGAATACACTTTGTCTATGGCTATAGTCGCTTTTACATATTATATGATTACCTATTTTCTGTATAAAAAAAGGAAAGAAAAAGTTTTAAAAGAATTTAAGAATTCTAAGTATAATAGGATTCTTCCATACTGGGTTTTCCCTACGATTGCTTTCATCACTTTTTTTCTTGGACTTATCCCTGCAATATATCTTAAAGAAATCCTTGAAGAACATAATATGGAGGGAATTGCATTCCGCTGGCTTTTTTCATAAACCCAGAATAACTCTATTCTTCCCACACTTCCATCAATTTCTCGTGAGTTCCTTGGTGGCGTAGGAAGTACAACTCTTGGTAATAGCATACGTGGAGTTTCAAAAACAAACAGATTGGGCATGCGCTATCACAAAGCATCAAATGCATTGTTCGGGCAACTATATCGATACACTGGATTCTATTATTTAATAATAATAAAAATGGATAAAAATTTATATTATAAAGATTTCGGCATTAGATTATGCAATTTTATAATCAAAGATTTGCAGACAAATAGACACACTATTTATCGTTGTATGCCTGACGAGTTTATAAATGAAACAATTGATGACTACAAGCATTGCATAAAACAATACAACGAGTGGTACGATAATGGGAAAACAGGTTTACTCGGTAAATCTTATCGCGATGCAGTCCCAGATGTTATAGTTCGCCATCCTGATTTCCTTATAGAAAATCAGCAATATTACATGGATACATATGGTATAAACATCCTAGACCTTGACAAGAAAAAGCAGAATAAAATTGCCAAAATATTGGAAAGAGGCAAGATAAAGACAGAAGATGAATTTCGCATGATTTATGAGCATGTTGATGAACTTTGTCAGACGGATGGAAATTCCGACATGATAGAGAAATTTAATGTGCTATTACGTGATTACGAAGAACTTGCAGAAGCAAAACTGCAAAAACGCAAAAAGTAAAAATCTCATTCCCTCTAACCCTCACCTTCTATCAATCTTTAGACACTTTGTCTTTAGTGCTGAGAGAAGAGGACTTTTCTGTGCTTTAGGTCTGTTCTTCTTCCTATGCTCCTCCCTTGCACCTCCTAACCAAACTCGATGATAATACCATTATAATACCATTAAGCATAAGAGTTTCATCGAGTTTGGTTAGGAGGTACATAGGAGGATGATGGGAAGAACATGGGAGTTCGTGCTGATTCTCGCTATTTCAAATGAATGTCAAAACGGGAAAGATAGATTCCGCTTTTGCCATTCTGACTGACAGGAACTTTCTTTCCAGAGGCATTCTCTACCATCTTTGCAGGATTGAGATAGGTATGGGTATGTCCACCAAGAACGAGGTCTATACCTTCTGTTTGAGGCACTAAACGCTCGTCAGAAGGTTCTTCATCGCCGGTCTTCCAACCAAGATGCGAAAGACAGATGACAAGATCGCATTTCTCCTTTTCGCGGAGAGTCTTGACAACATCCTTTGTAACGGCGACAGGATCAAGATACTTGATATTGCCATAATTCTCACGCACAACGAGTCCTTCAAGTTTAGGCGAGAGACCAAACACACCAATCTTGACACCATTACGTTTGATAACGGTATATGGTTTTACTATCCCTTCAAGAACTGTTCCTGAGAAATCATAGTTTGCACACACGATAGGGAACTTCGCCATCTTGAAGAGACGTGCCATATTTTCAAGTCCGAAATCAAACTCATGATTACCGATTGTGGCAGCATCATAACCCATGAGATTCATAAGTCCGATCTCCACATCCCCTCTGAACATACTATAATAAGGAGAGCCTTGGGAGAAATCGCCACAATCGAAAAGCAGAAGATTCGGGGTGAGCTTACGTTGCTGCTTAACATACGCCACACGACGGGTAAAGCCACCCAGATTAGCTTTTTTCTTATCAGCAAGATTCTTGCTGAATGGGAATATCTGCGAATGGCAGTCGTTGGAATGAAGTACGACGATATCCTTTTGCGCAAAAGCATTAAGTGCGACAAAAAGTAAAAGGAAAAATATCTTTCTCATTACGCTCACCTCCCTACTCTACTGTAATTCTACCTTCAATCTCGGCATCAACAACACGTCCCTGCTTCGTTTCCTCACGGAAATAATCCATGATTATGAAACGGAGATTGTTACTCTTATCAGTAAGCATCTTACGGTTAGTGCCAAGCGTAAAAGCCGGCATACCGTCGTTACCTTCTGCAAGATAGTCAATAGTGGCAATTCTATACTCAGCATCAGGATTTATATCCTCACCGTTAATCTTCAGACTTTTCAATTTCCCATCCTTGCTAATGACAGCCTTCACAGAATGGCTCACTCCCTCACCTCCTCGGGCAGCAATCTGTTCAAAGAGAGTCATAATCTGAGAGCCTTTCAATGTCATGAAACAAAGTTTATTCTCAAACGGAGCGACTTCAATCACATCTCCGATAGTCACGTCTCCTTTCTCGAATGATGCTCGAATTCCACCCATGTTATATACAGAGAAAACAGGTTTCTCGTCAAAGTTCTTTCCAGCCCAAATGAGGATGTCGGCAAGAAGGTTGGAAAGCTTACTTTCCGGACGGTCAGCATCCATATCGCAAGCCACACGTCCCACGACAGGAGACATGACACTATCAACTTTGGCTTTGAAAGGTGCAAGGAAGTTCGCTGTCTCAGCATCAGGAGCGGCGTCGAAGAGAGAATCCATTGTCACTCGCTGATAGTCAACCGACTGCACAGAATAGTGATGCGAGGAACAGGAGACAAAGCCAAGAGCTATTGCATAAGCAAGCAGCAAAAATCCTAAATACCTTTTCATATAATTATGAGTGAAATTAGAAAAACCGATACAAAAATACTCTTTTTTAGTTAATTATAAAAGGAAATTGAGAAAAAAGTCACAAAAAGTTTGGTTACTCGAAGGAAAATCAGTAATTTTGCACCCGCTTTCCTGCGTAACCGATGGTGAGGGAGAAGTGTTACCCACTATGTTGCGCTAGAACGATACAACAATTTAACAAAACAATTCAACAAAATGGATTTGATCAAAGTTGCTG
>DGIE01000037.1 GCA_002393025.1 Holosporaceae bacterium UBA3830
AGTTTCTGTCCGCTTACTAAATTCTCGCAAACACCTGGTGCACAAAAGGTGTCCGCTTGTCCGGTTTGTCTGGGTAATTTTTCGAAATTTCTCTAAAAAATTAACCTTATATTCATTTTTTCAAAGCACAATTTATTGAGGAGATAGTGGATGAAGAAGATATGAATTTTTTAGAAATTCTAGAAAAGATTGAACAAAACAGCAATAACTCAGTTAATAAATACACTCCGTAGTGGGTTGCAGATAGGGTCTGGGAGAAAGACAAGGCAGAAAAAGCTGATAAAAAGAAAAAAGCGGTAAAAAATAATGGGAAAAAATACAAGCCTTAATGCTGCAAAAGATGCGAAACATGATGAATACTATGCCGATATGAAGGGGCTTGATTGGTGTCATCTGTACAATAAGTATCATAAAAAAACATATAATTCCACGACTTTGCGTGATGAGGTTAAGAATCTCCACGAAGATAAAGAAGTTCAAAAGAAGGCAGGAATTTATGAGTATTTGCTTAGTAAGGATGATGACCCGTTTGCCGCTAAGCTCTTAAGCCTGAGAACTTTCGATGACGATGACAAGATGGTTGTATTTGAACAGCAGGAACATAAATGTGCTAAGTGCAAGCGAGTTTTTGAATATGCTGAAATGGTGGGTGACCATATTAAGCCGTGGAGTAAGGGCGGAAAGACTGTAATAGACAATCTGCAAATGCTCTGTCGGGATTGTAACAGTAAGAAAGCTGATATGTACTAAAAGTTTATTAAGTCTTTTGCGAAAGATCAAAGAATCTGGAGATGATATTGAATCTGAGAAGAAGTTTTTTTCTGAAATTTCTGTAAATAGAACTCAAGATAAGGAATAAGAGGGAGAGACCGCTGAATCCTATTTGTAATCTCTGATAAAACTATCCCTCCCACAACGCCGCCAAAGGCACGGCAAGTAACCCGTCTCCGAACGAAAGAGTGTTTTCTCCCGTGTAAAGAATAATCGTCACTATATTCGGATCCTTGGCTATGTTCTTCCTGAACCATTCGAGATGTTTAAAATCAGATTTGGAAATCGCTGAACCAGCCTTCACTTCGATACAAGCGACTTGCTCATCTTCAGATTCGACAACAAAATCAACTTCCCGATTTTCTCGATCTCGATAGTGAAAAATTTTCGCGTCGCACATTCCGCTTTGAATGGATAATTCGTGATAAACCAATGTTTCCACGAGCTTGCCCGCTCTGTCAGGATTCAACAGCACCTCTTCCAGATTCCAATTGAGCAGAGAAGCCATGAGTCCCGTGTCTGACATAAATAATTTATCTTTTTTACCAACGCGCGCGTAATCTGTTTTGATCCAGCTTGGTACTCTCTCGAATAAATATAAAGATTCCAACGCATTTAGATAACCGTCGAACGTTTGGCGAGAAATCGACAGCTTCCCACATAAATCAGGAATATCAAGAAACTTGCTGGACCACGCCGCCAGGATTTTTACCAATTCTTTTAATACAGAAACACGTTTGATGTTGCTAATGTCCTTTAAATCCTTGGAAATCAGCGTATCTACGTAATCATTAAACCAACTTTTTCTATAACGAATTGATTGCAAAGCCAATGGTTCCGGATATCCTCCAGAAAAAGCAATTTCTATAACTTTTCTCTTGTCATATCCCTTGATTTGATCGGGAAAATTACGCTTGAAAAGCCTCTCCATAAAATTTGGCTGATTTCCTAAAATTTCACCGTAAGATAACGTTCTCAAATGTATATTTTTGATTCTTCCTGCGAGACTTTCTGATACTTGCGGCAACTTTCGAATATCTGCCGAGCCCGTCAGCAAAAATTGTCCTGGACGATTGTTTTGATCAGCCACCAACTTAATCGAGGGCAGCAAATCAGGCACTTTTTGAATTTCATCAATAATGAGAGTATCTGCCTCTGTTTTAACGAACAATTGAGGATCGTTCCAAGCGGATTTCAAAAGTGTTATATCTTCAAGTGTTCTGTAAATTATTTTTTCTGATACTATTTGCTTTGCGAGAGTTGTTTTCCCGCACTGCCTAGCCCCTGATATTACGGAAACTCTGCGTATTCCTAAAGACTGTTTCAAAATGTCTGAAAACCATCTTTTATAACCGTTCACTCAAACCTCTCCTTTTCTGTAGTGTACAATATATCCGCGAAAATGCAAATATAAACCTCGCGAAATTATAAATACAAAGCCCGCAAAAGTGCAAATAAAGGCTGAGTTAGCTCGAAAATTAGGTGTTTCGAAGTCATATATCTCGAAACTGATCAAGCAAGGCAGGTTGATAGATCAAAACGGGTTGGTTGACGATGAAGATATAATTCGGTGGCGAGATCTTAAAGAGCAACTTCTTAAAGCGAAATTACAAAATGAAATTCTGAAGGGCGATCTATTAAGGGCAACGGTTAAAGAGAGAATGAGTAAACTTATACCGGCCTCCGCTATGAAAGAGTGTTTAGAGCGCAAGGGTAAGCAAATCAGAGAGGCAATGTTGCAAATCCCTACGAAATTGAG
>DGIE01000019.1 GCA_002393025.1 Holosporaceae bacterium UBA3830
AATAGCAGAAGGTATCAACATTATGCTTGCGATCCCAAGGTGAAGGATCACATAAGTACCATAGATCGTTACTTTAATTCTTGGTATCGTATTAGTACTACCTATGATGGAAAAATTTGGCTAGTTTGTGTGGTAAATGATCGGTCTTTAGATAGATTTTGTCTTTATGATACGAGAACTCATAACTTGAAAATGCTTTCAAATTTGAACGACTCTTTAAGTAATCATATAAACAAGTCCAAGGATAATATCGTAAATTCTTATTTGAGGGCTACAGAATGTCACTTCCTGCCTTTATCAGACGGAGAATATTTACAACTATTTTTAACTCGAGGGGTAAACAGGACGGGTAAGTCCCCTTTAATTTTAATGATGAATTCTAACGGACAGTATAAATGGGAGTATATGCCAATTGTGCAGGTATTGGCTAATCGAGGATGTAATGTTATATGCCTAAATTACAGAAATGATGATCTTCAAATTTCAGATTCGGCGGAGAATCTAGAAAACGTTGTTACAAAAGCTACCTCTGATATAGCACAAGTAGTTAATTGGTCTGTAAAAAATAAAATTGCTCAACTGGGAAATATAGTTTTACTCGCAAAAAAACATAGCATTATTCCTGCTATGCAGATATTTCTGAAAAATCAGAAAAATTTTGCGGGATGTATTGCGATTAGTCCTAGTGACAACGATATAGCACTAATAAACAGCTTTAATCTTGAACAAATGTCTAAGCCAACGATATTTATCGGACATTTCAATAATTCAGAAGAGATTTCTGCTCTTATTAATAATATTCCCTCTGGTATTAATTCAATTATTAGTTCCGGTGGTCTTATAAGTCAAAAATTGATTACGGGAATAGTTGAAACTTTCTTGTCTAAGAGGTTTAATAATTCTACGGTGGAAAGTATCCCCCAATCGGATATTAATTCTTTGTATGTTATGCATGATGGATTAGGTATGATTGAATCCTCTGAAAATTCGAACGTATACGACTCAGATGAAAACGAAGAAGATTATGATAAATACAGATCTTTGTGATTTTTATTTTTATTTGGAAGTTTGCGCTTTAAAATACAACCAAAATACTGTAGCCTTATGCAGGAATGATTTTTCAGTGTTTTTGTAATGTCGAAGAGTGATAAAGTCTGGATTTACGGTAAACATGCGGTGAAGGCTGCCGTGCTCAATGATAAGCGTAAAGTTTTTAGGGTAATTGTGCTTCCGCAGAATCGAGATTTTTTGGCAGATTGTTCCGTAAAGCTTGATATTGTTGATAAAGATTATTTTTTGTCATTGTTCGGGAGGGATACCGTTCATCAGGGATGTGCTGCGCAAGTTCTTCCTTTAGATGAGGTTTTTTTAGAAAATCTGCCAGATGACGATTGTCCGATAGTTTTGTTGGATCGGGTTACAGATCCCCAGAATATTGGAAGCGTTTTACGTGCTTCTGCAGTATTTGGGGCGAAGGCAGTGGTTATTCCGGAAGTAAATTCGCCTGAAGTTACCGCGGTAATTGCAAAAGTGGCATCTGGAGCTCTCGAATCTATTCCTTTGATAAAAGTGAAAAATCTCGTGCAATCAATCAAGATGCTGAAAAAGTCGGGGTATTGGTGCCTTGGATTAGATGAACGAGGCGAGAAAAAGATTGGAGAAGTCGATTTATCAGGTAAATTTGTTTTGGTAATAGGCAGTGAGGGACAGGGGATGCGCAGATTAACAAGAGAGAATTGCGATTTTCTTGTTCAATTGCCGAGCGTAGGGAGTTTTACGACTTTGAATGCAGCTCAAGCGGCAACGGTTTCTCTGTATGAAATTCTGAGACAAAAAGGGAGCAACAACTAATGTCAATACAACAATGTTTATATCCTATGTTTGCGTATTTGCTGGGATCTATTCCTTTTGGGCTTATTTTTTCGGAATTATTGGGGCCGGGAGGTCTTCGAGAAAAAGGCTCTGGAAATATCGGCAGTACAAATGTTCTTAGAACACAGGGGAAATTATTAGGAGCGATGACCTTAATTTGCGATTTTTCAAAGGCATTTATTCCTTGCTATTTTTTTGATGCAAATGATTTAATATATAATTTGTTGATTATTATTGCCCCAACCATTGGTCATATGTTTCCAGTGTGGTTGAAATTTAAAGGAGGAAAAGGGGTTGCGACTTTTTTGGGTACGATCGGAGCTATTAGCTGGGTTGTGCTTTTGGGAACAGGGCTGATTTGGATCGCTGTTTTTGTGGCATGTCGTGTTTCCTCAGTTTCATGTTTGATCGCTGTATCCAGCAGTTTGCTACTATATAGATATGTTCAAAATGACATATTTGTGATGGGAGCTCTAATATTTTTAGTTATTTTGATATTCATAAAACACAAGGATAATTTGATAAGATTACATCACAATCAGGAAATGAAGATATAGAGGTAAAGTTTGAAGGTACTTTCGAAAGAGGAAAAGTTTGCCCGTCTAAAATTAACACGAAGTGAGTCGGTTGGTGCCCGTTTGTTTTGGCGTCTAATTGGGAAATATTCAAGTGCAGAGAGATCTTTAGAAATTTTACGTGACCGTCCATCAAGATATAAAATTTGCGATGATTCAGTAATTAAATCTGAGATTGAAAATACAAAAAAATTGGGAGCAGAGTTTGTTTTTTTTGAAGATGAACTGTATCCTCCCTTGCTGCGAGAGATAGTCGACGCTCCGCCTGTGCTAACTTTTTTGGGGAGCAAAGAACGCTTAAGGGAGTTTAATAAAAAAAAGCTGGTTTCAATTGTTGGAGCGAGAAATTCTTCGATAGTTGCGAACAAATTTTGTCGGCAAATTGCAGAAGATTTGGGGCGTAACGATATCGTTGTTGTTTCAGGAATGGCTCGCGGTATAGATTCCGAGGCTCACAGGGCAGCTTTGGTTACGGGAACGATTGCTGTATTAGCTTCGGGAATAGATGTTGTCTACCCTCCAGAAAATAAAAAGTTGTACGAAAATATAAAAGAAAAAGGAGTCATTTTTGCAGAATCTCCTCTGGGAACAGCTCCTCAGGGACACCTGTTTCCGAAGAGAAATCGGGTCATTGCTGGATTATCGGCTGGAACAGTGATAATCGAGGCGGCAAAGCAATCTGGTTCCCTGATAACAGCTAAATGTGCTTTGGATTATAATCGGGATATCTTTGTCGTTCCAGGTTTCCCCCTGGATATAAAAAGCGAAGGAGGAAATAATTTACTAAAACAAGGAGCTATTTTAACTTTGTCTTCTCAGGATATTTTGGATCATATTCTACCTGGGAGAGTGGTTCAAAAAGAATTTCTTTTTGATAGTTCAAATGTTCAATTTGAAGCTAAAACTGAAGAAATTCATGAAAGAATATTGAATTTATTGAGTTTTACCCCTATAACTATCGATGAGTTGGTTTCCTCCCTTGAGGTATCTCCTCAGAAAGTGTTGCCAATTTTGATGGAATTGGAGATAGAAAATAAAATCGTCAGACTTAGCGGACAGAGAGTGAGTTTAGTAAAGGGGTAGAGGAAGGTTATGCGTCTTGTAATAGTAGAGTCTCCGGCAAAGGCCAAAACGATCAACAAGTATTTGGGGTCAGATTTTAAAGTCATGGCGAGTTACGGACATATTCGTGATTTGTTGGCGAAGGATGGAAGTGTTAAACCTGAACACGATTTTTCAATGATCTGGGAAATGAGTGCTCGGGGCAAGAAGTGCATCCAGGACATAGTTAAGCAATTGAAAAATTGTGACGAATTGTTGCTCGCAACTGACCCTGATAGGGAAGGAGAAGCTATTTCTTGGCATATAAAGGAGGTGCTCCAAGAAGCGAAAAAGCTGAAAGTTCCGTTTAAGCGCATAGCATTTCATGAAATTACGAAGGGGGCAATAAAAACGGCAATAGAAAATCCACGGGATATTGATAGTTCTTTAGTTGATGCCTACCTTGCGCGTCGAGCCTTGGATTATTTGGTGGGTTTCAGACTTTCACCAATTTTGTGGCGTAAATTGCCCGGGAGTAAGTCGGCTGGTAGGGTTCAGTCGGTTGCGTTACGCATAATTGTTGATCGGGAAGTCGAGATTGAGTCTTTTGAGAAGAAAGAATATTGGACAATTGAAGGTAAATTCATTGCCCCTGATAAAAAGATATTCCCCGCTCATTTAACTCATCACAACGGAAAGAAACTGGATAAGTTTTCTATTAAAAATGAACAGGAAGCTAAAGCAATTAAAGATGAATTAGTTAATGATTTCTTGGTGAGCAAGGTTGAATCAAAAATCGTGAAGCGAAATCCTGCACCTGCTTTTATCACTTCGACTCTGCAACAGGAGGCATCTCGCAAGCTGGGATTTAGTGCCAAAAAGACAATGCAATTAGCGCAAAATTTATATGAAGGTGTAGATATCGATGGAGAAACGCGAGCTCTGATAACCTACATGAGAACTGATAGCATAAATTTATCAACAGACGCTGTTAATAAAATTCGGAGTGTTATCGAGGAAAAGTATGGAAAGGATTTTGTTCCCTCAAAACCTAGGGTTTACAATACGAAAGTGAAGAATGCTCAAGAGGCTCACGAGGCTATTCGTCCTGTCGATGCAAGCATTGTTCCAGACGATCTAGAGGGAAAGATCGCTAATGATCAGTTGAAGTTATACGCTTTGATTTGGAAGAGAGCAGTTGCCTGTCAAATGTCTTCGGCGGAATTTAATAAAGTTCAGGTGGATCTTAAGGATGAGAAGGAAAATATTTTCAGAGCAAATGGAAATACAATTGTTTTTGAGGGATTTCTAAAAGTTTATGTTGAAGGAAAAGATGATCCTGATGAAAATGAAGAGGGGTTACTTCCTCAGTTGAAAGAAGGAGATAGTACTCCATCAAATAAAATTGAAGCGTTACAGCATTTTACGTCGCCACCTCCGAGATTTTCTGAAGCAAGTCTTGTAAAAAAGTTGGAAGAACTTGGAATTGGTCGCCCTTCGACTTATGCAACGATTTTGCAGGTTTTGCAGGATAGAGGCTATGTAAAGTTGGTAAAGAAATTCTTTATTCCGGAGATCAGAGGGCGTTTGGTTACATCATTTTTAATGAGTTTTTTCTCTCATTATTTGGAATATGGATTCACTGCTGATTTAGAACAGTTTTTAGATGATATTTCTAATAATAGTCGTTCAAAATTAGACGTTCTCAATGGTTTTTGGAAGGATTTTTCTGTTGCCATAGATAACATGAAGGATATAAAGATTTCTGATGTTATTGATAGACTGAACGAATCTATGGAGAAATTTTTGTTCATGTCGGATGGAAAGGTTTCAAGGAAATGTCCGGAGTGTAATGAAGGTGAACTTAGTTTAAAAATAGGACGATTTGGTTCGTTCATTGGATGTTCTAGGTATCCGGAGTGTAACTATGTAAGAAAACTGGATTCTTCTCCTATAACTCAAGAAGATAATGAGATGCTTGCGGCCAATGAGTTTCCGAAATTTTTGGGGAATGATCCAATTGATAATGCTGAAGTTGTGTTGAAAAAGGGGCCATACGGACTTTATGTTGAAAAGAAAGATCAAACAGAGGAAAAGGGAAAGAAGAAAAAGCCTCCGAGAGCAGCTGTTCCAAAAACAATGGAAGCAGATAAAGTTGATTTGAATGCAGCTTTGTTTTTGTTGAGTTTGCCTAAGTTGATTGGAACAACTGGAGGAGAGGAGATAAAAATCGGCATTGGACGCTACGGACCTTATATATTCTTCAAAGGGAAGTATGTTTCTATCCCGAAGACGGAAGATATTTTTTCAATAGATCTGCAAAAAGCGTGCGAAATCCTGAAGGATAAAAAGCAGATATAGCGGTGTTCACAAGCGAAATTTAATATCTACTTTATTTATCGCAAAGCTAAGATTAGAGGGGTCTTCCTTCAATTTCGGGGATGAATCTTTTCACTGCCTTATATACTCTGGAAGATACTTTTTTTTCGTCTCCAGATGCATTTATTATTTTACAGCGAAAAGGGAAAGCCTCCGAGATTTTCCGAAAACCATTTCGAATTATATTGTATTCATTTTCGGACATCATATCATAGTCGTCTAAGTATAGTTGACGATGCTGAATCCTCTCTTTTGCTATGCTAGGAGGTAGATCCAATATAACTGTAAAATCAGGTTCGAAACTTTTGAGGGTAATTTCTTTTAATTGCATGATTTGCTCTATCGGAATGTTTTTCAATATTCCCTGATAAACCAGAGAAGAATCATAAAACCTATCGCAGATTATAACATAACCTTGTTTAAGTAATGGATAAATGGATTTTATAAAATGCTCACGACGTGCGGCAAACATCAACAACATCTCTGTTATTGGATCGACATTCGAAGAGGTTTTCAATATATTCCGAATTTTCTCAGAAAGCTCCGTTCCTCCTGGCTCTCGAGTGATGTGAACCAAACTTCCTCTCTCTGTTAGCTTATTTGCCAGCAATCTTACTTGAGTTGATTTCCCTGTGCCTTCTCCGCCTTCAAAGCTGATAAAAAATCCCTTCTTCATTTTCGAATTTCTTGCACTCATTATCTTTCAGATGTTCCGAACAATAAATAATTTATTGAGGATTTTGCTCTTCCAAGGATTCCCGCTTGTTTTGCTTCTTGGCAAGCAAATAAATCATATTTTTTCGAGATAAAATTTCCATAACGATAGGAAAGCTCTCCAACCTTTGATCCTACAGAGACGGGTGCTTCAATTGGTTCTTTCATTTTGGCTTCTATTCTTAATCCATTTTGAAATTTTTTCGGAACCATTATGTTTATATCTTCATGTGTACACACGTCGATTTCTCCTCTATCTCCCAGCCAGACTTTCAGTTTTACGATAGGAGTTCCTGCTTTTATCACTCGGAAATTTGTAAATTCTCGATATCCGAGGGCAAGTAAATTATTTGAAGCTAAAGCACGCGATTTCGTGCTGGAACATCCGTTTACAACTGCAATTAATCGCTTACCGTTACGCGTAGTGGATGCAACAAGTCCATATCCTCCAGAGTTTGTATGTCCTGTCTTTAGACCGTCAACTCCCATAGAGTTTCCCAAAAGGGTGTTTCGATTTGGTTGAGTAATTCCATTGATGGTGAATATTTTTTCAGAAAAATACGAATAATATTCCGGAAAATCTTTTATTAATCGTTGGGCAATGATTGCCAAATCATATGCGTTGGAGTAATGCTCTTCATCGGGTAATCCTGAAGGATTTGTAAAATGGGTGTTTGAAAGACCAAATTCATTCGCTTTTCTATTCATTTCGTCGGCAAATATAGTCGGATCTCCTGAAAGAGCTTCCGCGACAACAGTACAGGCATCGTTTCCAGAGTGCACAATTATGCTTCTTATTAAATCTTCCACTTTTGCATAAGTTCCAGCTTTAAAAAAACTGCGAGAACCTTCCATGCTCTGGGCCTCTTCGCTAACAGGAAGTTCATCATCCATCTTCAAACGATTATCTTTTATTGCGGAAAATAAAAGATAGGCGGTCATCAATTTCGTCATCGACGACGGGGCACACTTTTCATGGGAGTTTTTATCGTATAGGATTTCTCCGGTATCAAAGTCAATCAATACCGCCTGTTTTGCATCTGGTAATCCAAACTTTTGTTTTGAGAATAGGGCGACTGTTTTTTTTGATGGGGATTTGTTAAGAGATACCTTTTTTTTACAGTCAACATTGAACACGACAACGACAGATAAAATTAACAGAATTTTCTTCATTTAACTTAATTCCTCTACACAGTTCCAAATATAGCGTATAAGCACGTCTTTTTTAATCGCTATGAATAAAAAAATCTACACAATAAAAAACTAATTAGAATAATCTTTAGCGTGGAGATGCTAACATTTACTCGTTTTTAAAAAAAGCGTAATGCAGTTTCCATTTTCCGAAAATATCAATATCATTTTCAAAAATAACGTCAGAGTTATAGAATTTTCTAAAATTCTCAATATCACTGGAATTTTTATATATAAATGTAGCGATGCGATTTGACAAATTCTTGCCTTTTTCCGTGAATAATCCCTGTGTGCGATGAATTTTTGGATTATAGAATGAAGGGGAGTCCGTCAAATAAACATGCAGCGGAGTCGTATCCTTATCGGAAATGAGGTTTTTGATTTTTTGATTAGGAAATAGACGATAATAGTCATTTTCAATTTGTCGGCTAATCGCTCTGTAATCCATAGCATAAGATGGATGAGAATCTCGTAGAATTTGTCTCATTACCCCTAATTTTACGATTAAAACGACAGCGAAGAAACAAGATATCCATTTCGTAAATTTGAAAAGAGAAGTGATGTCGGGTGATTTTTTATTTATGATCACCAGATAAATTCCGATCGTAGTCATCATGCTAGCCCCCCAAAAACTTCCTATACGCATGCCGGTAAAAAGAGCAGCTAGGAATAAAATTGCTGATGGGACGAGAGTTATCGTGATTATAAATAGCTCTTCCATTGTATAATTATTGTTCTTTTTGCATATAAAATTCACGTTATGCAACATCTTGGATAGATTTTCTCCTTTAGTCGGAGTGTTGTTTGAACGAAAAGTAAAATATGCTGCAGCAAACGATGTTATAAAGAAAAAGCCCATCATCAATAAAAATTTCAGGGCAAATAGGGGAGTTTTTTTGGCTAATGCTGACTTTTCAAGCGCATATTGAACTGTGACGAAATCGTTGCAAAGAATCCAATATATATGCCAGGAAATTCCCAATAAAAATATAGCTATAGCAATGTACGGAAGGGGCGTTTTGAATAGTTTGCGACCGTTGGAGTTAATCAATAAAAAAAGTCCCATACAGCCGAAGAACAAGAGAGAGATATACTTTCCGATAAAAGCCAATGAGGCGAGAAGACCTACAAGAACGGCATCCTTTTTTCGGCCAAATTTCACCATTTTCAAAAAGTAATAGAAAACCGCAGGAAGAAGAGAAAATAAAATTGTCGTCGCATTAAATTTTTCATTTCCGAGAATAGCTGCAGCAGAGGACATAAATATGAAAACTGCTGCATAAGATTTAGTTTTATCATTGTATATAAGCTGGGAGATTTTGAAAATAAATAACAGCCCAGTCAAAAGATTTAACTGGGTTAGAATGTACAGAGACTCCGGAACCGAAAAGGAAAGTTTAAAAAATACTTGAGAGATCCAAGCAAAAAGTGGTGGATGTTTTTCGTAACCAAGTTGCCATTCTTTACCCCAATATAAGTTTTCTACCATATCGAAGGGAATCACGTTGCGGGTAAGTATAGGAATTAGTGAAAAAACAGCAATATATATTAAAATGAATAGATCAAAATTGTTTTTAATGCTCTTGCGATCTTCTGAAATTTTCAAGATGTTCATAGAACTATTTCCTTTTTTACGACTTTCATCTGCATGATGGTATTACACGAGGATAGTGAAATCAATATTGACTAATTACCTTCAAGGCGACAGCGGAAAACATCGACCCTTGACTTTTTCATCAGCAAAAAAACTATTTTGGAAGGGATGATGTTTCCCGGACCTCTATAAAAAAGGTTTTGAACTACTATTTACGACAGATAATGTACTAAACATATGTGACTTCAGACAATAACAGCAACTGTCTGCCCCTGGTGCGTTCAAGAGCAAAAACCTTCACGTTACCATCCACATCATCACATAACATACTGTCATAACTCATGAAAGAACCAGCCAGCTATTATCCGGGATGAATGTCTTCATCGAATCAGTTTGACCTTCCTCTTTCCGTTACGACATCACACTAACCATCGAAATAACAGACAAAACCTTTTTTTTAGAGTCAGTATTAGAATTTAAAGTAACCCCAAAGTGTTAATTTAAATTTCATATGCCTCCGCAAATTATAATTCTTTCTAAACCTTGCAAAAAATCAAATTCAAAGCATTTTATCTTTCTTCATGGTAACAATAATACGTTAATAAAACGTTAAAAAAATGAAAAATCTTAACACCAGAATTACGCCAGAAAGTTTTCACTTGCTCGCATGATTAAAACAGCCCCTGAGTGAGAGAACAAAAAGGACAACAGAGCCCCCTTATCTACTACAGCTAGACGACACCCCCGAGACTCCGACCCTCCAGGCTCCTAAGATCAACTGCAAACTAAACAAGCAACAACGCCAAACTCCCATACCTACGACCGAAAAACGACAAACAAATCTCGGACAACCCCGATGATGCCTCGTCAATCTTTCGTCGTCAGTAGCTGCTCCGTGTAAGCCTGTCTGTAAGGTATAGAAATTCCTTCTTTACGTAGCAAAGGAATTAAGCGTCTGTAAATCTCTAAATGAAGCAAACGCTGAGAAGTGTGAACCTTCAGTGTCCAGCAAATCTTAATACCTTCGTCAGAAAGGGTCTTGACACCGATTATATTAACATCTCCGAAAATTACTTCAGAATACTGCGGATCAGCTTTTAACTCGTTCACCACACTGACCAACAAATTGCTTGCCTTTTCCACATCGGTATCAGGCGCGACCAAAAGATTCTCATTGTGTAAAAAGTAACCCCTGGATTGATTCGTAATTTCACCAACATTGCTGTACGGAATCACATATTCATCCCCATTAACATCACGTAAAGTTAACGTCCTTAGCGAAATTTTTATGACAGTCCCAGATCTTCCGTTGATTACGACCCAATCACCGATGTAAAAATTATTTTCAAACAAGAAAACGACCCCCTGAAGAAATCCCTTCGTGATGTCCTGCGCGGACCAAACAATAGCACCCCACACTACAGTTAAAGATGCCAACACCGGAGCGATTGGAATCCCCAGCAACGACAGAATAGTCAATCCTAAAACAAAAAGTAACGAAATGCTAAATACAACCTTAATGATAGGCATAAATGTTAGAATTCTTTCACGGTCTCCCGGCTGGGCCTTGTCAACAAGCGAATTCATAAACTCGCTGAATGTATTAAAAAGAAGCACTCCTCCAAAGACTATGACGATCACGCTGATTATCGCATCATGAAAGAAATACTTCTGAACATCAACGCCGATTAACCATAGAACCGCTACAGCCACTGATATATAAAATGCTACTATTAAAGCATCACAAATCCACAACCAATTCGTTTTCCTCGCTTTTGCTACCCTATTAGACTCATCTTCCTCACTAAAGTTAACCAGTTTCTTCACAAAACGATTCACTACAGCTGAAGCAGTTACCTGAAGCATGAACATTCCCACCAGAACGCTAAACATATCGCGAATGTTTACGTATAACATTGTATCCAGAGAAACATTGCTTTTATGGTTAATCAAAGGCACGATAATCATTCCAAAAAATGCAATGAAGATAAATTTACGACTAACAAAATCGACTAACTTTATCCCTGCAGAGAACTCTTGCGTAGATAATAAGGTAAAACATCTATCAATGGTTTTTCTTTCCGTATACAGTTCAGCAAAATAATACAACAGAACAAAAACAGTAAATCCATAACTAATGTAGTTCGGGAATACCGTAGACAAGATCGAAAACGACGAAGCAACTAAAAATGAAATGCAAGAAATGCGATATAACTTTAAGTGAGATGGAACTTCCTTCTTCTCCACTAAATTTGAATCTATCAACGATCTCAACAAAACCGCCAGCGCGGCAAACATGACAAGCACAGAAACAAACTCATCAGGTATTTGATGAGGAACACATCCAGAGATAATCTCAGCTCCAACCACACAGAACATTATCGAAAAAATCATACCGGCGAGCAAGACCATAACTTTATCAAATCTGTTCATTGGATTTCTTCGTACTCTTCTCAGCTCACGATCCACAAATTTTTTCGGAAGATAGAAAGACAAAAAGAATATTATCCCAAGGACCAAATTCGAAATTACCGCGACAACCACAGGGTGATCTACCACTGTGTGAATAATCTGACTAAAATACTCAAGCATCTTCCACCTCCATTTTTCAATATATAGGAAAAAGGCGATAATGTCAAATTTCTCTCTTGCCAGAGAATACTGTCTTCTTGTCCTTATCCTTGAATAATCTGTTTGCGAAAGACTTCAAGAAGACCTGAATTTATGGTATGATCGCCCAAAAGTTTTGAGGAAAAAATGTTAGCAGAACTTGATAAATTGCTTGGTAGTTGTGTTTTCGAAATTGACTGCTGCAAGGACCTGAAAAAATTGGAAGGAATTCGTGTTGCTGTGTTCGGAAAGAACGGGAAGCTTACACAGAAGATGAAATGTTTAAAAAACCTGTCTCCGAGCGATAGAAAAGTGATCGGAGCGAAGATCAATGAGGTAAAAAGCGCAATCATTGAAAAATTGAGTATAAAATCAAATAATCTTGAAATGATCGAGCTGGAGAAGAGGTTGGATAATGAGGTGATAGATGTTTCGATGCCTGTTGATACTAAGTTTTTCGGTTATATTCATCCAATCAGTAAAGTTTTTTCTGAAATTTCCGCGATTTTAAACGGATATGGATTTCGTTTTGCAGAAGGTCCTGACATTGAAAGTGAGCATTTTAATTTCGATACCATGAATATGCCCGAGTATCATCCGGCGCGTACGATGCATGATACATTTTATCTGAATATGCCTGCAGACGAAAACGGGCGCAAACTGTTGCGTACGCATACTTCGCCGGTGGAGACTCGTTACATGTTGAAGCATGAGCCTCCGTTGAGATTTTTTACTATCGGCAGGACTTTCCGTAGTGACTATGATGCGACTCATACTCCGATGTTCGATCAGGTCGAGATGTTGGTGGTGGAAAAAGATGTTGGGATGGCCCAATTGAAGTGGCTTATCAAGGATATTCTGAAAAAATTCTTTAACCTTGAGAAATTATTGGTGAGGTTTAGACCTAGTTTTTTCCCGTTTACGGAGCCATCCGCCGAGGTTGATATCAACTATAGCATTGTAAATGGTAAAATGGTTTTCGGTACGGGGGATAAATGGCTGGAAATTGGCGGTTGCGGAGTATCTCATCCGAATGTGTTGAAAGCGGGGGGTATTGATCCGATGCAGTATCAGGGAATTGCATTCGGACTTGGTATCGAGCGTTTAGCTTCCCTTAAGTATGGGGTACCTGACCTGCGAAGTTATTTTGAATCAAATGAGAAATGGAGAGAAACTTTCGGATTTTCTCCGATGGAATTTTAGGAGAATGAGATGAAATTTTCATTTAATTGGCTGAAAAAGTACTTAGAAACTGATCAAGATATTACGCAGGTGGCAGAAAGTCTGACGGCAATCGGGTTAGAGGTTGATGATCTCTTAAACCCAGAGATCAGTTTCAAAAATTTTAAATTGGTGAGGATTGAAAAAGCAGAAAGACATCCAAATGCGGACAGATTGCAGATTTGTTCAGTTGTTGATGGCGATGGAAATGAGTATCAGATAGTCTGTGGAGCACCAAATGCTCATGAAGGGTTGATTGCGATTTTGGCTATGCCCGGGGCTGTAATTCCTGCTTCAAACGAAGTGCTGAAAAAAAGTAAGATTCGAGGCATTGAAAGTCAAGGAATGATGTGCTCATTCGATGAATTGGCGATCGAAACAGAAGAATCTTGTGATGGGATTATCGAGGTGCCGGTCGGAACTGATTTGAAAACTTCAGTGGCTGATGTTCTTGGATTCGATGGCGGAATTTTTGATGTTTCCATAACACCAAACCGCGGAGACTGTTTTTCGGTAAAAGGAATAGCTCGTGATTTAGCGGCTTACGGTGTCGGAAAATTTATTGACAGAGAAATTAAGCCTTGTGAAGTTGATTCCACAATTTCTACGAGGGTGGATTATGAAAATGCTGCTGTTTTTCGCTATGCTCCCCAAATGTCATTCAGAGTAATTCGCGGTTTGAAGAACGGAGAGTCACCGAAGTGGCTGAAAGACGCACTGAAAAATGCTGGTGTGAACAGTATTTCAGCGGTGGTTGATATTTCAAATTATTGCATGTTGGACTGTGGATCTCCGTTCCAAATTTATGACTTAGATAAAATTGAAGGCAATCTTAATATCAGATTTTCATATAAGAACGAAAGGTTTTCGGACTTTAAAGGCGAGCAATACACTTTGAATTCAAGTATTCTGATTTCGGAAGATGATAATCATGAACCGCTCTGCCTGCTTGGAATTAAGAGTGGAGATAAAATTGCATGCGATGAGAATACGAAGAATATTTTAATTGAGTCGGCATACTTTGATCCAGAGTGTATAGCTAGGACGGGGATATATCTTGATGCGATCAGTGATTCGCGAACCAGGTTTGAAAGAGGTATTGATCGCGATGGCTGTATCCATGCATTGGAGCAAGTATCTCGCATGATAATTGATATTTGTGGAGGGACTGCAGGAGAAATTTTCACTATCAGTGGAGCTGATCGTACGAGAATATCCGTTAAATTAACAAAGCAAAAGCTTAGAAGTGTATCCGGGTGTGACATTGATTGGTTTAGAGTTAAAGAAATTCTCACAAAATTAGGGCTTGAGTTAATTTCAGAGGATGATGCGTCTGCGACTTTTTTCGTTCCGTCTTGGCGACATGACCTATTGATTGAAGAAGATCTGATCGAGGAAGTGTTGCGTATTAACGGATATAATAATGTTCAGGAAAAACCTTTGTCTATGGTTTCTCTAGGAGAAGATCCTCTTTTGAGTGATTTTAATCAGCTCTCGAATTTGAGAAAGTTGTTTGCTTCCCGAAATATGTCTGAGGTTGTTGCATATTCTTTTACAAAAAGAGAATTTGCTGAAGCATTTAAAGAGGATCGCAAACTGATTCTAGTATTGAATGCGATTACGGCAGATTTCGAGGTTATGCGTCCTTCTTTATTACCGAATTTGTTAAAGACCTCGGTGTTATCTTTGAACTACGGAGAAAAGACAGCGAGTATTTTTGAGATAGGCCATGTCTTTGCGAATTCTTGTGAACAGGAGAATCATATTTCAGGAGTCAGAATAGGGACGGCGAATTCCAGGAATTGGCTGAACAAAAAGAGAAGCTACGATGTCTTTGATGTTAAAAAAGATTTCTTTGCGGTATTGAGCTTTTACGGCATTAATACCAAAAACGTTAAAATAGAAACAAGTGTTCCATCCTACTATCACCCGTCCAGAAGTGGGGCGGTATATCTCGGAAAGAAGTTGTTGGGTTGGTTCGGTGAGCTGCATCCGAAAATCAATAAACTTTTCGGAATTTCGGAAAGAGTTATGGCTTTCGAGATTCTTCCTGCGATCAATGAAGTGAAAAAAAAGAGGCAGAGAGAATACAGCAATAAAATTTTTCCGAAAATCGAAAGAGACTTCTCCTTTATTTTCAATGAAAAAGATGCTATCGGAGAAATGATCGGCGGTGTTTACAAACTGGACAACCTTATCGCCAGTGTCGATATTTTCGATTCTTTCAAGATAAATTCTACTCAAAAATCCATTGGGATTACCGTTAGATTGGACGCTGTCAGTAGAACTTTGACGGAGGATGAAGCCGCTGAAATTTCAGGCAAAATCGTGAGATATATTGAGAATTTGGGCGGAAAGTTGAGAAACCAATGAAGTTTATAAGGAATTTTTCCATTATTGCACATATTGATCACGGAAAATCCACTCTGGCAGATCGTCTTATGCAGTACTGTGGAGCGATCAGTGATCGAGAATTTCACGATCAGATGTTGGATTCTATGGATATTGAGCGAGAAAGAGGCATAACGATCAAATCGCAAACAGTTCGTTTAAAATACAAAGCGAAAAACGGAAATACTTATCAACTAAATTTAATGGATACCCCAGGACATGTTGACTTTGCTTACGAGGTTAGCAGATCTCTTGCCGCTTGTGAGGGGTCCATCCTTGTTGTCGATGCAACTCAGGGAGTTGAAGCTCAGACTTTGGCAAATGTCTATCAGGCGATGGAACACGATCATGAGATCATTGTTGTTCTGAACAAAATCGATTTGCCGGCTGCTGACGTTGATCGGGTAAAGCAGCAGATAGAAGATGTCATTGGATTGGATTGTTCGGACGCTATAGAAATTTCCGCGAAACAAGGATTGGGTATCGAAGATGTTCTGGAAGCGTTGGTAACGAAATTACCAGCCCCGAAGGGCAATGCAGATGCTCCATTGAAAGCTCTTTTAGTGGACAGTTGGTATGATCCTTATATGGGAGTCGTGACTTTAGTTCGAGTTAAGGATGGAGTTCTAAAATCGGGAATGAAGATCCGTTTGATGGCTGCGAAGATGACTTATCCTGTTGAAAAAGTTGGAATTTTTACTCCGAAAACCGAGGAAGTCAGCCAACTGAATCCGGGAGAGATCGGTTACATTATTGCCGGGATCAAGAGTGTCGGAGATGCTCGAGTTGGAGACACGATTACGGAAGAAAATCGTCAGACAAGTGAGCCGTTGAAAGGATTTAAGCCAAGTATTCCAGTAGTATTCTGTAGCATCTTTCCAGTTGATACGGTGGATTACGAAAAACTTAAGGAGAGTCTTGTCAAATTAAATCTGAATGACGCGAGTTTTACTTTTGAGCCTGAAACTTCGCAAGCTCTTGGGTTTGGATTCCGTTGCGGATTTTTGGGTATGCTTCATTTGGAGGTCATCGAGGAAAGATTGGAGCGTGAATATAATCTGGATTTGGTTACAACAGCTCCAAGCGTCGTATACAAAGTTCATCTAACAAACGGAGATGTTTTGGAACTACATAATCCGTCGGACATGCCAAATCAAACTCAGATAGATTACATAGAAGAACCTTGGATTCTCGCGCAAATAATTTTGCCGGACGAATATCTTGGAAATGTTCTGAAATTGTGCGAAGAAAAAAGAGGTGTTCAAAAAAATCTCACATATATCGGGAATCGTGCACTGGTCGAGTATTTACTTCCTTTGAACGAAGTGGTCTATGATTTTTATGATAGACTGAAATCCATTAGTCGAGGATATGCTAGTTTCGATTATCAATTACACGGATTCGAAAGAAACGAAATGGTAAAAATGACCATTCTTGTAAACGGAGAACAAGTCGATGCGTTGTCAATGATTGTCCATAAAGATAACGCAGAATACCGAGGTCGTCAGCTGTGCGAAAGACTAAAAGATTTGATTCCGAAACATATGTTTAAGATTCCAATTCAGGCAGCAATTGGCGGAAAAATAATTGCGCGTGAAACCATTTCAGCTTTTCGGAAAGATGTCACTGCAAAATGTTACGGAGGAGATATCTCTCGTAAACGAAAACTTCTCGAAAAACAAAAAGAAGGAAAAAAGAAAATGAGAGAAATCGGAAACGTAAAAATTCCACATGGGACTTTCCTTGCGGCGCTGAAGATGGATCAGAGATAAGCAAGGCAATGAGGGTATATGTGTCATAAAATTTGATTACAAAGGAAGGTGGCTGTGGGGTCTCATTGGTTGTTGCTTTTGACAAAGCTAAAAAATTGAGTTAGCCCTGAGAAGGAATATGTTGCATACATTGTTGTGTACATATAGTAAAATCCCGTTTATTTAACAAGTTAATGAGAAAACCTTATTTGGTGAGATGGTCTTGTATAAACAGTTTATATATGGTACTTGAGAATATAAGTTTTAGATGTGTTGGTGAAAAATGAGTTTAGTTAAAACGGTTGCTACAGTCGGCGGATGGACTTTAGTTTATCGATTGAGTAGTTTTGTAAGAGATATTCTTCAGGCGAGATATCTAGGTGCGGGTATGTTTGCGGATGTGTTTTCTCTCGCCTTTAAGTTTGCAAATATTTTGAGAAAGATATTTGCAGAAGGGGCGTTTAACGCGTCGTTTCTGCCGATTTTTTCTAACACGTTGAAGGATAAAGGAGAGGATGAAGCCAGGAAATTGGCTTCGCAGACGTTTACTTGGTTGGTGCTTTTCATTTCTTTTTTGATGATTTTGTGTTTGATTTTTTTCAGAGAAATCATGTCGGTTTATTGTAGTGGATTTGAACCGGGGAGCGAAAAGAGCGAACATTTGATAGTTATCGGCAGGATTTGTTCTTCGTATATTGGTGCTTCATTTTTAGTTGCATTGTTTGGTGGAATTTTAAATACGTTTAATAGATTTGCTATGCCTGCAGCAGTGCAGATAGTTTTGAATTTATCTGTAATTATCGCTTTTTTTGTGGGGCCTCTTCGCTTTCCTAGTGTCGCATACACTATGGCTTGGGCAACATTTTGTGCAGGGTTTATTCAGTTCGCAATTTTGTGGATAAATGTTCGTTGTTGTGGGATGAAAGTATGGTTCAATTTTTCACCTGTAATGAGTGAGGTTGTTGCGTTTTTCAAGAAGTTGGTTTCTGGAGCCATTGGGGCAGGTGTTTGGCAGTTGAATGTTGTAATTGATTTTGCTGTTCTGACATTGTTGCCGACAGGGTCTGCATCTTACTTTTATTATACTGACCATGTAAATCAATTTCCAATTGGAATTTTGGGAATCGCGTTTAGTACGGCGTTACTTCCTCCTTTGACGAGAGCTATTCATGCTAATGACAGAGAAGGAGCTCAAAAGCAGATGGGGTTGGGATTACTTTTCGCTTTTGTTTTTACATTACCTGCTGCTGTAATTTTGATGCTTTTGAGTGAACCGATAACCGGAGCGATTTACGGACATGGAAAATTTACAGCTGAGCACGTAACGGCGGCAGCTCCGGCGTTGACGGCTTTTGCTTTCGGACTTCCGTCTTATATGATGACAAAAGTATTTTCGACCACATTTTTTGCTCATAAAGATACGAGGAATCCTTTGATTGGGGGGATGATTTCCATTGTTTCCAACCTGCTGTTTATTGTGTTGTTAGTTCCCTATATGAAGCATGTCGGAGTGGCCTTAGCTACTTCGTTGTCTGCGTGGTGTAATGGTCTGTACTTGATCTTCAAGTTAAAAAGTTTAGGGACGGTGAAGGTTGAAAGATCCGTAATATTGGATTGCGTAAAGCAGTTGGTGGTTTCAGCTGTGATGTTGCTGGCAATATATGGGATGAATGTTTTTGCGGAATCCTATTATGTACAAGGGGGAACTCTGCGAAATGTGGCTGTGATTTCTGTAGTAGGTGTCAGTATTTTGGTATTCTTTGTCGTTGGAAAAATCTTGGGGATATTTAAGTTTCTTGAAGAAATAAAAACGTTGAAAGAGGTTTGATATATGGTGGCAGCGTTTGTGCTAATTGCTGTTTTACAAGTACTTGCGGGATATTTTTGTGCTAAGGTAGTGCAGTATGTGACAAAAAAGGCGTGGTTGGGTGTTTTTGCCATGTTTTTTACCGTTGTTCCAGCTGTTTCTATTTATTTAAAAAAGTCCCTGGTGCATTGCGAGTGGCTCACAAACGGAATATGTTATCTAGGATATGTTTATTTGGGATTCATTTTGTATTTCCCAATATATTGTGTTGCGGCGCTTGTGTTTCACAGATTTTATAAAAAAATCAGGTTGAAAAAACTTTTGTCGATGGGGTTTGTTTTTGTTCCGATTTTTTTGCTTTGTGGATACTTAAATGCCGTAAATCCTCGATTGAAAATCATAAATATTGATGGTGATTCTGATTTAAAAATCTGTTTTGTGTCGGACATACATGTTGGGTGTATCAATACAGAACGGATACTTAATAGGGTTACTGATTCTATAAATAGGGCGAATCCGGATGTTGTTGTTTTTGGTGGCGATGTCTTGGATATAGAGGCACTAAAAGTTTATGAAAAAACTTTTATCGATATAATGCGCAATAAAATAACATCCAAATATGATACATATACGGTCATTGGAAATCACGAGGTTTATGCTGGACTGGAAGATTGTATCATGATTCTAGAAAAAGCAGGTATCAAAGTTTTGATAGATGAGGTCGTAGAGGTAAAAGGGTTTAATATCGCAGGACGACTCGATCAAACTATTCAGTCGAGAAAATCTTTGTCTCAAATTATTTCAAATAGCGGTCAGAAGAATTTGATAGTTGTTGATCATACTCCGTCAGCCGTCGAAGAGTCAGCAAATCATCATGCATTGCTTCATTTGTCGGGACATACTCACGCAGGGCAAATTTTCCCGATGAATTTTGTTGTAAATTATATGTTTGGTCCGACGGGAGATTTGCGAAAGGTTAATGATACTTATGCATACATCACGAACGGGGCCGGTTTTTGGGGACCGCCGTATCGCATAGGGAATATTCCGGAAGTCGTTTTGGTGGAAATTTCCAAAAGAAAATAATCTTTATTTTTTCAGCCAAGCATAAGCGGTTTTTATGCTGTCGAGTAGGGTGTTTTCAGGCTGCCAATTCAGAATACTTTTCGCCTTTTCATTGTCTGCAACTAGACTTTGTGGGTCTCCGTCGCGTCTCGGATTGATTTTTAAATTTATTTTTTCATTGGTAACTTTTTTACAAGCATCAAAGACTTCTTTTACGGTACTACCATTTTTGGTTCCGATATTAAAACAGTCAGATTGATTTGTTTTTTCCAGATATTTCAATGCCAAAATATGAGCTGATGCGAGGTCCTCAATATTTACATAATCTCTGACACAGGTGCCATCTTTTGTATCGTAGTCATCTCCGAATAGATTGAAGACTTTATTTGGATCCTTCGCCGAAGCCAAAATGTTGGGAATCAGATGAGTTTCAGGTATATGAGACTCCCCGATTCGATTTTCGGAATCAGCTCCCGCGACGTTAAAGTATCTCAACCGAATGCTTTTTAAATCGTACGCTCTGTCATAATCATCCAAGATTTCTTCGACCATGAGCTTCGTTTTTCCATATGGGTTTATAGGTTGTCTAGGATGACTTTCGTCGATGGGAACGTACTTTGGTTCTCCGTAAACAGCTGCAGTAGATGAGAAAACAATTCTCTTCACGTCATGATCGACCATTTTGTTCAATAAATTTATAGTTCCGACGAGATTGTTTGAATAATATTTTCTCGGATTTTTTACAGATTCTTCCACGCGGATATAAGCTGCAAAATGAATAACTGAGTCCACATCAAAACCTTTAAACAATTTTTCTAAATCACTCGGATTTTTTAAATTACCTCTCACAAAATCAAAATTACGAACAGATCGCAATGTCTCGATCGTGGACATATGTCCTGTTTCCAAATTATCGAAAACAACCAGATCCTTATCGCTTTCCTCCAGCAATCTAAGTACAACATGACTGCCTATATATCCGGCTCCGCCTGTTACCAAAATCATTTTTACCCCTTACGCTTCTCCAACGGCTTCTTGAAACAAAGAACTAATGGAAAAATTCGGAATCTGCTCATTAGAAAGTTGCATTTTAAAATAATGATAAAATCTGTCAGATTCTTCGCAAATTATATCAACTAAAGATTCGAAGAAATCTTGATCAAATAGGAAAGAATGAGCAAACGGAAAACTTAAGCTAAAAACCAGACGATTGTCCGTAGAAATCAAGTCAAAATGTCCCAGCCAAATTCTTTCGTTTGCCTTTACGATAGAATCTTCGATAACCGCCAACCGATCATCAGGACAAATCAAATTCAGATCATTCGAAAAGTGCAAAATATCGTATTCTGGTTTCAGAAAAACAGACAAACTGTAATTAGGAGACAAAGATACAGCCAACTCGTTTTCATCTATCCGACTGAAATTGTAATCTAACTTCTCAAAGGTAGCTTCGGCTATATCGATAACATTATTCACACTAAATTCCACAATTTCTCGATAGAGATTAGCACAAAACTATTCATTAAAAAATTAGTTTGTTTTAAAATACAAGCGAATCTTTAGGAAAAAGGATCTGTATGGTTTGTAATTTTTCTCCGATAGCTTTTCATGTTTTTGGGTTTCCAGTTCATTGGTATTCTTTTGCATACATTTTCGGAATAATTTTTGCTTTCAAATTAACGGAATTTTTGATGAAACGGTCGGGATACGATATTAAACCGAAACTTCTGGATGATTTTGTCGGAGTTATTGTGCTCGGGATTATCCTCGGAGGTCGGATTGGGCATGTTTTATTTTATGATTTTGATTTTTATTCGCATAATCCGATGGAAATTTTCAAAGTTTGGAAAGGAGGAATGTCGTTTTTCGGGGGATTTATTGGGATCGTTGCTGCGACATGTTGGTTTTGTAAAAAGAATCATTTAAAATTCTTGAGTTTTATAGATTATTGGACGGTTGGAGTGCCTATTGGGTTGTTTTTCGGCAGAATAGCGAATTTTATAAATGGCGAACTACTCGGAAAACCGTGTTCGGATATTGTTTGGTGCGTGATTTTTAAAGATGGTGTTTCGCGACATCCGTCACAAATTTACGAAGCTATTTTGGAAGGTATTGTTTTGTTTTTGATAATGATTTTTGCTTTCTACAAAGGGCATTATAAATTTGAAGGGCGAATGTCAGGAATTTTCTGTTTGGGATACGGAATTAACAGATTTATCGGAGAATGTTTTCGCGAACCGGATTCTCTTTTTAGCTGGAATTTATTTTTTCAGACAGGAATAAATTTGAATCAATATTTCTGCTTTATTATAATAACCCTAGGTGTGTTTTTGATATACAGAAGTTTAGCAAATGAAATCGTTACAGTTGGCGGAAAAATTTGATCAAGAACAAAGTGAGATATCTCAAAATTCGATCTTTGTTTTAATGCAGCCGATTCGGCAGTTTGTTCGTCTTTCATCGTATACGTACAAATTAGTGAAAAAATGCTGCGGTGGAGATAGAGTTATCGACATTTTGTTTCATTTTCCTTCGGGTTTATCCAAAAGGACCGATGACGAAGCTGCTTTCAACAGTGGAGAAAAACTGACTGTAGTTTTGCATGTCGAAAATCATGTTGTTCCTCATTACAAAAACAGTCCGTATAGAATCACAGGGAAGACTCTTGCGGGAAATACTGTCACTATTCTTTATTTTCACTATCGAATTTCGTATTTGAAGAGAATACTTCCGATCGGAGGTACTTTTACAGTTAGCGGAAATGCTTCTCGTGAGCTTGACGGAATAAAAATGATACATCCCGATGTTATTGCATCTCCTCAACAGGCGAAATATTACGTTGGAGTCGATCCGATCTATCCGTTGGTTGGAAATTTATCCCAAAAAACTTTGCGTTATGTCATATCCGCAGCGTCGAAATTGATTCCGAAAAATTTGGATTGGATTCCCGAGGATTTGAAAAAACGATACGGATTGGCAGATTTTCCGAAAGCCCTGGAAGCAATTCATGATCCGAAATCCGAAGAGGATTTATTGGTTACGAATAAATTCAGAAAAAGAATAGCTATAGACGAGATTTTGGCAAATCAGGTCCGACTGAAACAAATAAAAAGGAATCAGCAAAAAAGAAATGTAATTGCGATCAGGGAAACGGGAGAAATTTTCAAAAAGTTACGACTGCCATTCGAGTTGACGGAAGATCAGCAAAGATGTTTTGAAGATATTAAGGAGGATTTAGCTTCAGGACATCCGATGAATCGACTGATACAAGGAGATGTTGGTTCGGGAAAGACGATTACAGCATTTTTGGGAATGTTGATCGCTCTGGAAAATAAGTTGCAGGCAGTTTTTCTCGCTCCAACGGAAATTTTGGCTTGGCAGCATTTTGAGACGATCCAAAAATTATCGGAAAATCTGAATTTGGAAATCGATATCATGTTGAGCAGTAATCGCAAAGCCAGGAAAAGGCAGATTCGCGAACTGCAGGATGGTACTACTCAAATTTTGATTGGGACCCACGCTATTTTGGAAGATAATGTTGAGTTCAGAAATCTCGGGTTTATCGTCATCGATGAGCAACACAAATTCGGAGTGATGCAACGTCTGAAGTTGATAAACAAAAGTACATATCCGAACATTTTATCTATGTCTGCGACGCCGATTCCTAGAACTCTTTTGTTGGGCTGCTATGGAGACATAGATGTTTCCACAATTAAGACGAAACCGAAAGGACGTCAGCAGGTAGAAACCGCCGTTATTGGTACAAATAAAATTGAAGATTTAGTCGAAAGATTAAAAACTATAGATTCTCAGATTTTTTGGGTATGTCCGGTCATTGAAGAATCCGAAAGTTTAGTGGATGTAAATACGCGTTGTGAATATTTGAAAAAAGCTTTTTCAGAAGGAGATGTGGAAGTCCTACACGGAAAAATGAAAGCCTATGAAAAAGACGAAATTATGACGCATTTCAAAAATAATGAATTTAAGTTGCTGGTTTCCACGACAGTGATTGAAGTTGGAGTAGATATTCCTAACGCAAATGTCATGGTAATAGAACATGCGGAAAGATTTGGTTTAGCTCAGTTGCACCAATTGCGGGGCAGGGTGGGGCGCGGAAACGAGGCTGCCTATTGTATCCTGCTGTATCATCTTCCTGTTTCGGATGTCGGGAAAAAACGTCTTCAGTTGATGAGGGAAACAACAGATGGATTCCTTTTGAGCGAGCAGGATTTGAAGCTCCGAGGGGCAGGAGATATTTTAGGACGAGACCAGAGCGGATTCGATGTTTTAAGATTCAGTGATTTTTCCGATAATTATTCACTGGTCGCGATAGCAGATGAAATTTCAAGCCAAATGGATTTAGACTCTCCGCAAACGGCTGATTTGTGCGATATTTTTAATCGAGTTTCTGATGAAAATATTGTCTGAATTGGTGAAAAAATGATAAGTATATAAGATGATGATTTGGAGTAATTGCTTTGCACAGTAAATTCGTTCGAAATTTGAGTTATCTCGTATTGATGATTTCATTGGCGATGATTGGTTGCTTGATATTCAAGGATCTGAATTGGGTGTTGGGTGACGATGATTTGTTTCTTAGGACTACTATGATCGGAAAACCAAGCCATGCCTGGATAGGGGAATATAAGTTTTGGCCACTTGGATTATGTGATTATTCCGTTTTGTTGTTGCTTCCGAACTCCATCGGACGGACAATTGAAGCACATTTTGCATACAACTTGATTATAATGTCGGTTGCAATTTTTACTCTATATCATTTTTTCAATAAGTTGGATGAAAAAAACTACGGGCTTAGTCTGTTTTTCATTTTGATTTTATTCTGCGTGTCGAGTTTCTTACAAATTCATAATGACTGCATTTATCCGGAAAGGATGATGTTCCTTATGCAAGTACTGTTTATGTATTTTTGGCTGAAGGGATATCAGAATAATTCGATGAGATTTTATCTGCTTTCCTGGATATTTTGTACTTATCTGATTTTCTCAAAAGAGCCTGTTTGCAGCGCTATTTTAATTGTTACTTTGGTCAATTTAATTTTCGGATGGAATCAGTTAACAAAGAAAGATCGCGCGTTTCAGTTTTTACAGATTTTTTCAGCCTTAACATATTTCGGGATTTATATTTACAGATACTTTTACAGAAACGGTGGGGATTCTCTGTATGGAGGAGGT
>DGIE01000062.1 GCA_002393025.1 Holosporaceae bacterium UBA3830
ATGATTTTTCTCGATATGATTAACCTACGGTAAAGTATAAAAACTGTGGGTGCCTTCCAAAAATTTTTGTTTTATGTGAAAATACATAGGGTGAATGAAATGAAAGAAAGTACAGAAATGATGTACCAAAAGATAGGCGAAAATGTTTATCGCTTCAGAGTATTGGAAAGAATGTCTCAAGCTCAATTAGCGGAAAAATCGCAAGTTAGCGCGGCTTATGTCAGCCAGATTGAAGGATTCCGTTTGCATAAAGGAATTACTTGCACGGCGATTATAAGCATTTCGGAAGCATTGAATATTCCGACTTGCGTTCTTTTAGCTCAGGAAGCGTGTCCGAAATATCTGGAGTGTCTTCAACAAACAGTCGATTATTCTATGAAGTCGTAATAAATAATTGTTGAGTGTCCTGTGAGGACACCATACGAAAAATCTTGATTGCTATAATTAAAGGATAGAAAATTTTTTTTTAGATAAATGTGTTGATTGAGAGGAATAAAAAAATGAGCTTACAAGAGGCACGTAAACTTATTCGTGATATTGTTGAGCCAAGTGTGTATTTTATGTACGATGATTGGGTTTTTGAGCCTAGTGCTAGTTGGGATCAGCGAGAATCAGACTTTAAAAGACAAACCTCTTATAAATGGGAGCATGAAGATTTTAATCTTTGGACAGGACAATCCATAGACGATACCTACATTGCTCCGCCTTATATTCCAGATAGAGGTTTAATAAATCTCAGCGGAAAAGAATGCGACCCTTTGTATTGGTTACTTATTAATGTATATAACACCAAAGAAATTATTGATAAACAACGTTACCGCGATGATGTTGAATATAGAAATTCAGTCAGAAAGTCGGCATCAGAAGCTTGGCAACAACTGGCAAAAAATATTCAATTTTGGCATGACTTGGAAGAAATCCTTTGGAACAGCAAAGAAAGACAAATTCATGTTGACCAATGCTGGTTTTTTGGTGAAATAGGCTACATGTACGGTCATTCTTGGAAAGAATATAAAATAACTTACATTGATAAGGATGATGGTATAATAAAAACGTATCCTCAACTTTCCTCTGGGTTGAAAAATAGCGTACCTGCGTCGACTAATACAAAAGTTTCTGCAACAAATGAAAATGCAAAGAAACAATCTTCCGATGATACGGAACCTAAAAACGTTACCGACAAAAAGAAAAAGAAGGAAGAAACTGCAGGAATAATTTTTTGGATTTTCTTTATTGGAGCTTATGTTTTCACCTCAGCAGATTTATTGCACAGTGCACTTGGAGCATTTTTTATTGCTTTGGCAGCATACATTATAATTTCCTAATAGTATAAAAATGTAAAATTTTACTGTGATTTTTACGGAGGAATCGGATATGAAAAAACTTTTATCAATTATCTTGAGCATAACCGTAATCCTTTTTGTTGGTTGCGGCAGTAACAAAACCGTTGAACAGAAGCCGCCACCTGTTGAAAAAGTCGATTCTTCTGTAAAAGAATCTCCGCCTGTTGTTGAAGAAGTTGCGGAACCTGTTGTCGAGAAAAAGAACGTCAATCTCGGCATAACGCTTGAGCAATTCAAAGAAATGTCGAAAGAAAGAGCGACTTCCGCTCTCGTCATGGATCAAGATATTGAAAATGAAAACACGGATTCTTCTTACTCTATATTCTATAATTTTTCTGAGGCTCGTAAAGACTTGGCAGAAGGATTCTTAAAAGGTGAAGTTACCTTGAATGTTGAAGGAGACATAGTAAATCTGGCGGATAAAATTAACTTCGACAGCACCACAATAAAATTTGACGATAGCGAAGAAATTTTCCAACTCGAATACAGCTTTAATTACGGTAGAGAAATCAGTAAAACAAAGCAAATGATACGCGGTACGATAGATAAATCAACGGGTATGATAAAAGAAATTGCCATGCTGGTTAAAAATCCTGAACCTATAAATTTAAGTATGTCGTACATAACTTTAGGAATTTGGCTTTCGGTTTTCAATCCGGAGATGACCGAACCTCAACGTAAAGAATTCCTTTTCGATGACTTGGAAGCTTATCACAACATAGACTATTTAGATAAATCAGATTCGCGTGGATGTAATGTCGGAATTCGTGGTAACTTCAAATATACGATTACGGTTATCGATAAGAACGCGATTGTAATTTCGGTTGCTCCCAAAGATGCTTCGCCTCCGCCAAAGATTCTTGATCTTGGTCTGACGCCTGAACAATTCAAAGAGCGCGCCCTTCAATCAAACTACCTCGATAATGTGAAACTTACCAAACGTGCCTCAAAAGATGACAACGATATTTATGAAGGCGAATTTACGTTCAAAGGCGAATACCAATTCGAGAAGTCTCGTCCGCCCGTCAGTGGTGTAAAGCAACAATTTACGTGCGCTGTCGACAAGAAAAGCGGCTTAATAATAGCCTTCGTAGTGGAGCGAGAACACAAATCTGAAACTGACGAATTTTTGGGTAAGCTACCATGCATTATACTTTCGCAAGTTTTTAACAGCGAATTAACGCCTGAAAACCGTGACTCTTTCATTATAAAATTTGACGGAAGAAACGGATTAGGTTTAGAAAATCCCATTTCAGTCACTCGACACGCTGTTCACGGAAACGTAAGATACATTGTCGAAGACTATACAAAAATGGTAGAAGGAGTTGGGAGTAAAAACATAATTAAAGTTATAGTATCAGCAAAAGATTACGGGTTGCCTGCGTCTCATGTATCGTCTTGGTGGTGGCTCACTTCATTCTAAAATTTTAAATTTGGAGGAAATTTTTATGGTCAAAAAATTTTTCTTCTTGTCCATTCTGTTGGTCGTCTTGCTTATAATTGGCGGTTGCAGTGATTCAGCCGACACTTCTTCCGGCAGTTCCTCAAAAAAAAGTGATAAAGTTATAGCCTCTGCGGAGAGTTTCAATCCCGAAGTTTTTATTAAGTTATACAATGCGAATGTCAAGAAAATGAATGCAAGCGACGCTATACTTTTAAGCACGACCCCTTCTTACCAACAGCGAAGTTATAATGTTTATCAACTGGAGGGCTACAGAAATTCAGACATAGGCTTTAGCTCCAATAATAATATTATAGCCATAACGTACTCCGTTAAGAAAAAAAGCCGCAAGGATTTATGCGATTCTATGATTGCGGTGTTTGAAACTTTAGTTCCAGGTCACGGTTCGGAAGCCGCTCGAAAGACGGGATTTGTTGGGAATGATGGAATGTTACGTTTTCCAATCGAAGCGGTATCTTACGGTAATGGTTCATTCACTTTCAAAGAGGGACTTTATGGTTGCTTTACAAAAGTTGAATACAATGTTAATGAGGCTTTCGACAAAGAGCCTGGCATGTTTACAATCAGTCTGATTAAACCTGGTACTAGTCTTCAAGATTTATAAAGAAATTTAAAGGATGTGGTCTATATTTAATCAAGTTCTTATAGTAAGAAAATTTAAGGAGAGATTTGTATGAGTATTAGTGATTCAGATTTTGAAAAAATGTATTCCGAAGCTGTTAGAAAGTGTAATGTCGGGCAGAGTCAAATTCATATTGATCTTCTTATGGATTGGAGCGGAAAAAATAAACTCAAGGAAGTTCTCTTTGATTCTGAAGAAATATTGGCTGTAGCAAGTGCAGATAACAAAGATAACGATTTTCTTGCCAGTGCCTTAACACGCAATGCCTTGATTCTCACAAATATGCGACTAATGTTTATCTCAAAAGGACTTCTTGGTACACGTGTAAAAGAAGTCTCAGGGAAACAGTTTAAGCAAATAGAATGGCTTAATGATAATATGTTAAAATTTAGTGATGTAAAAGTTGTTACAACTGAAAAAGAGTTAAAAATAATGAAAGAAATGATTTACCAGATGATGTAATTAACCTTATCATTGGGTAATGAAGATTGAACGAAAAAATGGATTAAGCAACTAATCCCAATATTTTTGTAGTGCAAGATGGTTTGTGCAAAAGAGATAGCACAAGCCATTTTTCGATTCTGGAAAAATTAAAAGAAAAAATCAAGACACAATAAGAATTGTTTAAGCTATTGCCAATAATTACAAACTCAAAGGAATCGCTAAAATTCAAGTAATCCTCAAAAAGAAGTCTTCAACCTAATGTTTGAATCAATGATTAATGGCGCGAGATGTAAATTCATAAAATAGCGTTGAAGACAGTTCGCGAATTAAGCGGCGGACGTCTTCTTCCGCAAAATTTTGGAAATAAGAATTTTATTTTTTCCCACTCCCGTCGTTTAAGTCTTTTCGATAAAATAAATCTGACATAAATTTTTTCTTTACAGTCATACTTCATTGCAGTATAATCAATATATGGAAAACTTACTGATACCTCAAGTCGTTGCTGAAACTCCAACTTATCTTCGTGCGGTCGACGAATTTTGGGATACTGACACCCAAGACGAATTCAAAAATTATATCGGTGTCAATCCTTTAGCAGGAGACATAATTCCCAACACTGGCGGTCTTCGTAAGGTTCGTTGGAAAAGTAGTAAAGGTGGAAAGAGGAGGGGTGCTCGTGTCATCTACTATTTCTACAACGAGAATCATCCTATTTACCTTATATTCGCTTACCAAAAAAATGTTCAGTCCGATTTGACCGAGTATGAAAAAAAACTACTCCGAGATTACGTTCTTACGCTCAAAAATTCATTTCGCTCTAAAGAAGGTTATCATCATGAACAATGAAAAAATTTCTTTTATTGCTTCCGGTATTCTTCAAGGATTGCAAGAAGCCATAGCCGATGTGAGTGGAGCACAAATAATTGGCATGAAAAAATCCATTATTTATCGTGTTCAACCCCAACAAATTCGTCAGCAACTTAACATGTCTCAAAGTCAGTTTGCTAACGCTTTTGGCATTCCCATTAGAACCTTACAAGGCTGGGAACAAGGCAGACGCAAAATCGATATGACTACTGCCTCTTACCTCCGCACTATTGCTAAATTTCCTAATGAAGTTCAAGCCGCTTTGGCTAATTGAATCCTTTGCTTAAAGGATTTATCTTACAA
>DGIE01000057.1 GCA_002393025.1 Holosporaceae bacterium UBA3830
TCTTCATAAATAATCTATATGTTCCAGGAATGGCTACTTTATTAAAACGGAACTGCAAGTCTATTTTTTTATCCGAAGGACTAATCGTAATATCGCTTCCTTCAATGACCTTGCCGTCTCGCAATACAGTAATGTAACGTCCTTTGGAACTATTTACGGGCAAATAGTTACCATTTTCATCAAGATATACTACTTGTAACTTTATTGGTTGGGTAAATGCAATATCGCCCATGTCAAGCTGGAGTGATTGCGTTGGTAGCACCACTTGATCCCAATTATATTTACTCCAAAGAAAATCTGAATAACCTTTAGATTTTCCGATGTAGAATCCTTGACCATCGTTTGAACCACACGATGTAAAGCAGAGTGCCATTACGGCAATAAGGAAAAAATTACAAATTTTCTTCATATGTCTCATTGCTTAATAGAAATTGTTAGTGTTTTTTGCGGTTTGTTAACATATCGTAATTCGCACGACTTATTAACCAACTCATTAACAGGAGTTTCTTTCTTTTCTTGATCAAAGTTCAATACTATAACCGTATTCTCATCTGTCGGCATACTGCGTTGGAGTTCTGCTAAAGACATTTTTGGTTTAAGAGTAACTTCTACTGTCGCTTTTCCGTCAATGGTTACGGTTTCGTCTAATTCAAAATACGGATTAGATGATGTATAAACGTGAACTTTCTCAGTACCTTGAATTGGACGTTCGACATCGTTGAGCACGACACTTAACTTAATCGGCTGTTGGAATTGATCTTTTAAATTAACCAACTGATCTCCTTTTATAGTAAATTGATTTACTGGATTCTCAAAATGTCCTTGAAAATGGTCTATTAAATCAATGCATGTACAATCGTGCAAAGTAATTCTCAATTCATCCTCTATTGCATCTTCTGCCAAGATAAAATAGTAGCCTTTAATATTATTGGGCTCAGCGAAACTACACCAAGACAACAAGAGTCTGTAAAAATCAGCTTTTGACGGATTTTTCTCATTGTGAACGCCATCGGTTAAAATTTTCAGTTCGCTATAGTATTTTGCTTTGGGAAAGAACAAGTTGTTCTTGGCATAATCAAAAGGTGCATATAGATTGGTACCAGTAGGAGCAATATCTTTAAATTGACGAATGTTTTTCTCCAAGATTTCTTTACCCATAGCTGTTCCTTTTTGTTTCCATACACAATTTGTCAAAACTTTATCATTGAACGGAACCACGATTATTTCGGACTCTACACTTTGACTTTGAATATCCTTAATTAGCGCTTCCATTATTTTATTGTATATGTTTTTTTTCTTGTCGCAGTATTTGATCTGCATAGACTCTCCCGCAACAATGACAGGTGTGGGTGTGGAATTTTTCATGTCACAATAGCCACCAAACATTGAATAAGTAACATCCCATAGATAAACTACACGATGTTGTGGGGCTTCTTGTGCTTTAGTGCAAATGGGCATTAGCACAAATAAAGATAATAGAGCAAGTAACTTGTGTTTCATTTTGTTATAATTTGATTGTTTGTTTAATTTTTGTCAATTATGTTTTTTCGGCATTCTCCGTTCCCATATTTCTATTAATATTGTTCGTAATATAGTTAATTTAGAACAATTTAATTTTCTCATTATGAGAGTTAATAAAGAGGAACCTGCCTCTTTTCTTTGCGGAGATGACATCCTCTGTGTATGCAGGGTCGAGAAAATCATACTCAAAAGGAACAAGAACGTTTCCAGATTTATCAAGAAGTCCGGCTTTCTTTTTCCTACGCGGCTCCTTAATATAGGCTACATAATAAGCCCGTCTCCAATGTATAGAGTCATAGACAGGAGGTATAACCCATTTTCCCTTATCGTTGATAACACCTGCTTTATTATCTTTTGAGACTGCAAAATGATTTGGTTCGCCTCCACTTCCGATGCTGTCAAATTGCACCGGCAGGACAATATTTCCCTCCAGATCTTGTACTCCCCAATTGTAATTCTCCGGCGAGAATCCGATGTATTCTTCTGACAGATAGCACAAGGACGGATAGTTAAAGAAGTCTGGAATATCCTTAATGAAGGGTATATGCTGCGCATTTTCGACAATTCTTTGTGCTTGAGAGAGTTCCTGCTTGCAAACCGGCGGCTTCACAAAAGCATGTTTTTCAACATCATAAAAAATCGTCTTAGGAGGATTCTCATCATTGTGTGTTCTGAAGATATTCGGATACTCATGCACACGCAAAACAATATGCCGCCATTGGTCATTCCAAACGATTTCTCCTTTTCGATTGATTACTCCATGGTAGAGTCCTTTCCCGTCTTTGGCGCGAAAAAGAGCGTAGTCTCCTTCGAAATAGAGGATTTGGGTCAATTCTTTCAGTTCTTTAATATGCATAAGTTTACAAGCCATTGTCGTTATATATTAAACACATACACGAAAAAGCGCAGACCTCGCTGTTGATTACTCACCAACTGAGGTCTTCGCATTACCTTAAAAGTCAAATAAACAACAGGAAACCTACGCCGATATGATTTGTGCCGCGTTAGAAAAACACGGACATATACATCATACCCATAGGCATCTATTGCTACTTTGATTCTGACTTTTAATTCCGAAAGTTGCGAAGTTCCAGTTGGTCAAATACAAAGCGCCAATAAACGCTATTCAATATGTCTGAATCCACCCTGATAATGAGAGACACTACCCTCCAGCGTAGAATTCGGCGACAAAGGTAGTGCTTTTTTTACATATATGCAAATAAAAAGTGCAGAATGTTGTATTTTCTGCCCATTTTCGGAGTTTAGTCATTTTATGAAGTTATTTTAGAACCTCGGTGGTCTCTCGAATCGTTTTCGTGTTTTTTTCGTCCTTTTTTCGTGTTTTTTTCGAGTTGTTTTCGTCTTTTTTTCGAGTTTTTTTCGTCCTTTTTTCGTCATTTTTTCGAGTTTGGCGGGAAAGGTACTGCTTTTTTTTCCGACATATACAAAAAAAAGTGCAAGTTTCGTCAAAAACCTGCACCTTACCATCACCTCTTTCCGCTTAGCTTGTTCCCTTCCGCTTCTTATAGCCTGTATAAATTTCTTACCAATATTTTTATACAAGTCACACCGTAACCGCCTAATAATAAACCATATACGATA
>DGIE01000067.1 GCA_002393025.1 Holosporaceae bacterium UBA3830
TGAAGGGTTTTCCGTCTTTGCCGTTAACTGTTCCAAATGCAATATGTTCAAGCGAAGTGTCTTCATTTACGTATTTTGCACGTCTCACTACAGAGAACACCTGCTGGAAATGTTCCTTTTGACGCGCATCAACGACATACAAAATTGCATCAGGATTGTAATTTTTCATCCTTTGGACAATGGTTGCAATATCTGTTATTGCATAGGTATATGCTCCGTCAGATTTTCTCAGAATTAACGGGGCTCTTTCCTTTTTCGGGTCACAATCCGCCGATGTCAGAGCAGTCTTGCCTTGTTTCGAGTCACAATAATCCATCGGTACAATTACTGCGCCGTTGGAATGCACTGCTATCTTCCTTTCGAGCAAATCATCGACGATTCTGGGGAGCATTTCGTTTGTATCGCTTTCTCCGAGCCATAAATCAAAAGAAACGCCAAGTTTATCATAATTTTCCTTGACCGCTTCAACGGATTTGTCCCGCAGTATTTTCCACAACTTCTTATATAATTTATTTCCGTTCTGAAGCTCAAAGGTCGCAACCCTGGCTGCCTCTTTAAATTCATCGTCGGATTTAAAATTTGCGCTTGCTCTTTTATAAAGGGCAGAAATTTCAGAGATTGTCATATCGAAATTTTCAAAACCAGTATCGAATAAACTTGGATCTTCTTGCTTTAGTTGGGTAATCAGCATGCCGATGGGAGTTCCCCAGTCTCCAAAATGAACATCTCCAATCACCTCATTTCCGCTAAACCTTAGGATGCGTTTCAGACTTTCTCCGATAATTGCCGAACGCAAGTGACCGACATGCATTTCTTTTGCAATATTCGGTCCGCCGTAATCCAGCACAATTTTTCTTTTGAATTTTTTGGGAGAGGTATCGATTTCTAGCAGTTTCTCATTGGAAAAAATGACGTTAATAAATCCGGGACCGTCGACGGTAACCTTCAAAAATGACGAATCTTTTTCGAGAAAATCCTTGATTTTAGTTGCGATTTCCAGCGGAGATTTTTTCAGAATTCTCGCAAGAGGCATAGCGATATTCGATTGATAATCGGAAAGATCGGGACGATTTGAAATCGAAACCATGGTGTTGGACACATCATAATTCAATTGCTTCAGAGCGCTCGCGATCGCTGAATCCAAGTAATCTTTCAAACTCATTTTAATCTCCGTTTATTCCATAATTTCAGAAAATACTACCGTCGCATTATATACAAACGGTTGCAGTCCGACAATCATCATAATATTATTTCGATCGGTAAGGTTTGAGGAGAGGCATGCATAGAAAAGATTTGATGGAAAAATTGGAAAAGTATCAGGCGTTTTGTGACTCGGAAGAAAATGATCGAAAGGCCACTTTGGATTTCGTGAAATCAAACAGTGATTGTTTTGAAAGATCAAACCTATCGGGACACATTACGGGCTCCTGCTGGTTGGAGAACTATAACGGCGAAAAATTTCTTATGACCGAACACAAAAAGCTGAAGAAGTGGTTACCATTGGGGGGACATGCTGACGGGGACAGCAATATAATTCGCGTAGCTATGAAAGAAGCTCACGAAGAGTCGGGATTGAAGAATATTGAGTTAGTGTCAACGGATATCTTTGATCTGTCCGTTCACATGATTCCCGAGTACAAAGGGATACCGGCACACTATCACTACGACATTCGGTTTCTGCTAAGGGCGTCGAAACAGGGAGAGCAGGTACAGATGTCCGACGAATCTACAGACCTTGCCTGGTTTTCCGATATTCCCCAATATGAATCGAAAAAGGATAGCGAAGTTTTGATTCGTATGTTAAACAAATGGCGAAATTTTCATGAAGCGCAGAAGCTTTCTGCCTAATTATTTTTAGAGAAAATGCTACGATTTGCTTGACAATAGAGATTGGATGTAGTAATAGCTATACTCGAAAGGGAGTTTATTTATGAAAGTCGTAAATTCATTAAAAACGATTAAAGCCAGACATAAGAATTGTCGTATGATCAGGCGTAAGGGGCGTATATACGTGATTAATAAGACAAATCCTCGTTTTAAGGCGAGACAGGGTTAATTTTTTGGTTTTTTTTCATTTAACAATAATAGGTAAAATTTAATGTCGGAAGAGTTAGTTGCTCAAGAAAAAGGCTTTGCGGAGCTTTTTGAGGAGTCCTGCGAGAAGTCTCTGTGGGAAAATAAAGTAGTAAAAGGAAAAATAGTCGCGGTTGATAGTAATTTCGTGACCATTGATGTAGGATTGAAGTCTGAGGGCAGAATTGCTGTGTCTGAATTCAATTACAACGGGAACACTGAGCTGAAAGCAGGTGATGAGATCGACGTCTTTATTGATCGCTATGAAGACAAAAGCGGAAGTATCGTGTTGAGTCGGGAGAAAGCTTTGCGCGAAGCGGCTTGGGACGATCTTGAAAAGTCATTTAAAGAAGGGGCAAACGTAATGGGAACCATGTTCAACCGCGTTAAGGGTGGATTCATGGTGAATTTGGGCGGAGTTACCGCTTTCCTTCCGGGAAGTCAGGTTGATGTACGTCCTGTGAAAGATATCAGTCCGTTGATGGGAGTTGAACAGCCATTTTTGATTCTGAAAATGGATAAACAACGTGAAAATATAGTGGTTTCCCGCAAAGGTGTTCTTGAGGGAGCAAACGCTGAGGAGAGAGCAAAGGTAATCGAAAAGCTGGAAGAAGGACAGATTCTTGACGGTGTTGTTAAAAATATCACCAGCTATGGAGCCTTCGTTGATATAGGCGGAGTGGACGGGTTATTACACAATACCGATATTTCCTGGAAAAGGATTAATCATCCTTCCGAAGTTTTGGTTCCGGGACAAGAGGTTAAAGTAAAGGTTATTAAGTTCAATAAAGAAACCAAGAGAATTTCTCTTGGAATGAAGCAGTTGGTTGCGGATCCATGGGAAGGAGTCGATGTTGAATTCGTCGTCGGATCACGAGTTAAAGGAAAAGTCACCAATGTTACAGACTATGGAATTTTCGTTGAGGTAAAAGAGGGCGTCGAAGGATTGGTCTATGTCTCCGAGATTAGTTGGAAGAAAAACATTGCTCCATCTAAAGTTGCGACCGCTGGCGAAGAAATTGATGTCATGGTTCTCGACGTTGATGTTGCCAAAAGACGTATGGGACTCGGAATCAAACAATTGCAAGATAATCCATGGACTAAACTTGCGGATGAGTTCCCTGTCGGAAAAGTATTTGATAGCGTCATTTCCAATGTTGCGGAATTCGGTTTGTTTGTAAAAGTTGCGGACGACATCGATGGTATGGTTCATATTAACGACATCTCTTGGGAGAGAATCAAAGATGAGGACTTTGCGAAGTTTAAGAAGGGCGATACCGTTACCGTGAAGGTTCTCGAGGTGGATTCTGAAAAAGAAAGAATTTCTCTCGGAATGAAGCAATTAACGGAGAATCCTTATGGTGACTCTGACATCGAGGTAAGAAAAGGTGTTGTTGTAACTTGCGTTGTGACCGAAGTCAAAGAAGATGGTCTTGAGGTTACCTTACCAAATGGTGTACACGGATTTATTAAAAAGGCAGATCTTGCTAAAGACCGTCAGGATCGAAAAACTGACCGCTTCGCAGTAGGTGAAAAAGTCGATGCGAAGATAACTTCAATTGATAAAACGGGAAGAAAAGTTGGATTATCCATTAAAGCTCTCGAAATTGAAGAGGAAAAGCAAGTTATGGCAGAGTTTGGATCTTCTGATAGCGGAGCAAGTCTTGGAGATATCCTTGGTCTGGCTATTAACAAAAAATCGGAAGAGTAATTCTTATTTACAAATTCTATTATAAATCTTCAACCTCGCTTCGGCGGGGTTTTTTTCATCTAAAACATAGTGACCTTTTTCGAAATTAATCTGTTCTTAATAATTTTTTGATACCATCGTCCTGATTGAGGAGTGTGAATGTGAAAAAAGGTTGTGCGATTGTTGCGATTTTGTCAATTATCTTGTACGCAATGGCCGAAAAAAAAGTAAACCCTGATATTCAGACTACTTTCAACGAACAATATAAAAATTTTAATGATGCATTTTTACGACAATTTAAGGACAAAACTTCTGTATGGCTTGTTCTAGGAAATCGTGGAACACCTAATTATTATAGAGAAAGATTTTCTAAAAATTGGATTTTTTGGGATTACCATTCATCCTCCGACAACATTGGTATATCCGGAGATTTTTTGGATCCGAAAAATTGGAAACAAGTCTCGGAATTACTCCCTAAAAAAGTAAATTATATAGCAGCAGACTTTAACGATTTGGTAAGTCATCCGAAAAGAAATAACATAATCAAAGCGGCCAAAGAATTACTTAATTCAGACGGAACGTTTTGTATAGAAGATGTCTATGATAATCGAAAAAAACAATTTCAGCATTTTACAGATGAAGATTTCGGACAATTATCTAAAGATTTTGAAATAAAATATGCATATTGGGATGGCTATATTTCTTCCCTTCCCTATACCTGTGATCAAAGCGCAAATAAAAAGTCTGATATGTTCAAGGGACTTGAAATGATGATTCTGCGTTTGGCATCAGCCAATGCCAAAGAAAAAAAGCAAATGCTGCCATGTATTACGTCTGATCTCTATTTCCGATCTTTCATAATTGAACAAGATTTAGTTCAGGAATTAATAAAAGATATTGTGAATTCAACTAAGTTGAAACATCTAATACGAACCTATGAAGACGATATTGAAAAAGAGAAAGAACTAGAAGGAATTATTGAAAAAGAAAAAAAGGAAACAGAAGCACTCAAGAAAGATATTGATAACTTTACAAAGATGGTAGGTGTCACAGGTAATATAAAAAAAGGATTTGAAACTCTCTCAAAAAATATTAATGCCTTTTACAAAGGTGCTAATTATCTAACGACTGCTCGACAAAAAATGGCAAAGTTCGTCAGTAAAAATGGGGATGATTCTAAGGATCTGCAAGAAAAACTGGAAGAAAAAAAGAATCAGTTAATAACTCGTGAGAGGAGTCTTGTTACATTACAAAATCAACTTAATATGGTGAAGACCGATATCAAAAACGACATAGATAAAATTTTAAAATACAATGATGAAATCTTTTTTTACTTTGAAAGAGATAAATATCTCAGGCCTTATTTATCGTATAAAAAGGAAAAATTAGAGGAAATTATTGCCGACAGTAAAGACTCAGAGGAAGAATTTTGGAGTGAATACGATAGTTTTTGGAATTCGATTTCAGTAACTGAAATTTTAGCAACAGAACTAGAAAAGAGCTGGTCTCCTGATGTCATAATACAAAACACGACTTCTCTTGAAAAAATTAGATCAGATACTGAGAAAAAAATATCGGATACAAGCCGAATAATAATACTATTCATCAAAAAATAGTCAGC
>DGIE01000087.1 GCA_002393025.1 Holosporaceae bacterium UBA3830
TTGGGATATGGTGTAATGGTAACACGACAGATTCTGGTCCTGTTATTCCTGGTTCGAGTCCAGGTATCCCAGCACCAAGAGGCCTTGCAAGTTTTTCCTTGCGAGGCCTTTTTGATTTTCTAGATTTTCTAGATTTTCTAGATGCTCTAGAAGCTCTAGATATTCTAGTTTTTCTAGATTTCCCTTTATCAATCAAGATTCGTTCGTCATGCCAAAGAAAACCTCCAACACCATCTCTTACGAGGATATCGTCAGAGACGCCAGAGCCAAGAAGTTCGCTCCCATCTATCTGCTGATGGGGGAGGAATCTTACTATATCGATATGGTGTCGAACTATATCGCTGAACAGGCACTGCTTCCCGAAGAAAGAGATTTCAATGAGGACATCATCTATGCCACGTCCGAAACGGAGGCCAAAAACATCATCAATGCGGCCAAACGCTACCCGATGATGAGCGAAAGAAGACTGATTGTGGTGAGGGAGGCACAGAACATCAAGAAAGATGAGTTCGACAAACTGTTGCCTTATGCCGCTAAGCCGATGCAATCCACCGTTCTTGTCCTCTGTTATAAACATGGAACGGTCGATCGGAGAAAAGCGGTGGTCACAGCCATCAACAAAGTGGGGGTAGTCTATGAGAGTGCCAAGTTCTACGACAAGGAGCTGCCTGCCTTCATCAACCAATACCTCAGAAGGAAGGGGTACACGATGGATCCCAAGGCCGTGGTGATCATGGCTGATTTTGTGGGAACCGATCTCAGCCACATGGCCAGTGAGCTCGACAAACTCATCGTGTCGGTAGGGCAAGAGAGAAAACAACTCACTTCGGAAGATGTGGAGGCTGTGGTAGGAGTGAGCAAAGACTACAACAACTTTGAGCTCATCACAGCACTCGCAACTAAGGATGTTTTGAAAGCAAATAAGATAATAAATTATTTTAACAAAAATCAGAAAACTAACCCGCCTTTCAAAACGCTGCCTTTTATCTTCAACTTCTTCTCCAATCTGATGCTCTACTACTATGCCCCTGATAAAACGGAGCAAGGACTCATGCAGCAACTCGGGTTCAAGAGCACATGGCAACTCAAGGAGTACCACATAGCAGCCCGAAACTACACAGCGAGAAAGACCATGAACATCATTGCCAAGATCAGAGAAACGGACGCCAAAGCCAAGGGAGTGGAGGCGGGAAGTACCGAGCCTGGCGACACCATGACTGAGTTGATCTTCTTCATCCTGCACTGACAGGGGGAGAAAAGAGGGTGGAGCGTTTGGCGGCACCCTAAGAGCACCCTCTGTGGCCTTGTCCAACTTTGTACAAATTCAGACTTAAGTTAAGTCGGGATAGGTGAGAACCTGCCTGGTTCAACCCTCTTTTTTTAGCCTTTCTGTTTCGACCCAAATACAAGCACCAGCTTCTTTGTACGTTTTTCATCCCCTGAAAAAACGGGGATAAGTGTCGCTATATGTGTGAGTTCCATGAAATGACGCCTGTAAATCTATATGAGAAGAAAAAAGCTCAAATCAAGTTTTTCTCATTTTTCTGACACAAAATCCTGACACAAAATCAAACCCTCTCAACAATTCATAATCAATGATTTACGATGATTAATCAAGCGCTGAGATTTTCGTAAATGAAAAGAATCGGACTGCTTTTCAGAATATCGTCAAAAATGAAAAATTCAACCCGTTTTAATTTATGTTTTTCAACGAGTTAACATTTGTTTGAATTTATAATCTTTAATTTCCGACAGGGTGATTTTATCTACGTAAATCAAAAGGAGTACATTTCAAATTGTAAAACAGACAATTTGGAAAACCAAACAAAATAAATAAACGCAAATCATTTCTAAATCTAAATATCATCTTTGTAAATGTATAGTTATGCACACTGAAAAATTATAATAAAATTCATTTATTCTCAGTATTTTATATCATTTTATTAAAGTGTTCGTTGAGAAAAATGAACCTTATTCTGGATATTGATTGTTTGGACTGGATGAAAAGTTAAAATCTTATGTAAATAACTCATTTAGCACCAATTAAATGAATATTTTTGTTAAAGTAAAATGAATCGGCCTTTCAGACATTAAATTTTATGTTTATAAAATTAAAGAATAAAAACTTAAATTCTTGACAATCGCAAACTGAAAATAAAAATATAAAACTGAATTTTAGATTGAAAAATTATTTGGAATTTTATTGTTATGTTCCTAAATTGTTATAATTTTGTAAACTGAAAAGAAAAAGCCCCTTTTGGGTCACTTTTTCCACCTAATAGCAAATTCTGACGTTACCAAAATTCAACCGTCGATTGTCACTGAAATCTCTTTTATATATATAATAGGTATGGATATGGAAGACAAGGATCGCATTGCCGAGATCATGAGGTATAAAGGAATGCTTGCCAAAAATTTCTGTGAGATCACAGGAATCAATCCTGCATCGCTATCGCACATCCTCAACGGTAAAACAAAAGCATCTCTGCCAGTGCTTAAGAACATTGTAGATACGTTCCCAGATCTCAACCCACTATGGGTGCTGCTGGGCGAAGGACAAATGTTGCTCAAACCTGATGACACTACAGAAGAAGCCGAGGACAATCCTGGCGCTGATCTTTTCGTGGATAATCAAACACTTAACAGTGTTTCTGCACCTTCTGTATCTACCACTGAACCCCCTATCCCAGAACGACGCCAGGGAGAGTTGCCTTTCGATTTCACCGACTCACCTGTTGCCAGTCAGGTGACACAGCGAAATCCGCAGATTCAGAAAACTCAACCTACTCCTCAACCTGTTAAGGAGGTGGTAAAAATTATTGAAAAAAAACCAAGGAAGATTGTTGAAATCCGCATCTTCTACGATGATGGTACTTACGAGACTTTCAACTGACTTGTAGGGACGCGACGTGTCGCG
>DGIE01000096.1 GCA_002393025.1 Holosporaceae bacterium UBA3830
CTCCCTGACTTGCTCCGTCCATGATGGCTGCCTCTTCAATCTCTTTCGGAATGCTTCTCATGAAATTTGTCATAGTCCAGAGAGTGAAAGGCACCGTGATGATCATATAGGACAGCACCAAAGCGGCTTTTTCATTGTAAATATCCAACGCGCGAACTAATTCAAACATTCCCGACAACACCGCTACTTGAGGTAAAGTTGTGACTCCCAAAGCGATCATTAACACACGCTTCCTTCCCGGAAATCTGTGCCTCGCTAAAGGATACGCAGCAGATAAACATACGGCTAGGGTAAGAAATGCTGTCATAGTCGCAACCGCTGCTGAATTCCAAAACGAACACAAGAAAGTTTTGTCTTTAAAAACAGTTTTGTAATTTTCAAAGCTTATGTGTGATGGCCACAAATCAGTAGAAAATATGCTTGCTCCGTCTCGAAACGATGAAACTACTGCCCAATAAAAGGGAAATAAGCAACACGCCGCAACTATAAGGCAAATCCCGGCAAACGCTGCATTTTTCAACAGCCTCTTGTATTTCCATTTGTCTTCTTCTTTGATCATGTCAACTCAACTTATTTAATTTTTTTCTATTAAAAGAAATATAAAATATACTCAAAAAAGCAATAAAGAATAACAACGCTGTAGCTGCTGCGGATCCGAATCCAACATCCGCATAGTCAACCAAATGTTTTCTCGCGAATACCGACATAGTCGCGGTAGCACTGTTTCCGCTGCTCAAAATGTAAACCAAGTCGAATATTTTAAAGGTCTCAAGCCCGCGGAAAATCATTGCCACGATAATTGTCGGTTTCATCAGCGGAAGGATGATCTTCATAAGTACTTTTCGGAAAGGAATGCTATCGACTTCAGCCGCTTCGAAACAATCTTGCGGAAGAGACTGTAAACCCGCCAGCAGAAGCAACGCCATGTAAGGAGTTGTCTTCCAAACATCAACCAAAATTATCGATACAATACTAAGAGTGTTTGACGCAATCCAAGGAACTGGACTGTCGATAATTCCGATACGAATTAGCAACTCATTCACAATTCCGTAAACGTCGTTTAGCATCCATGCCCACATGCGAGCAGACACGATAGTCGGAATTGTCCACGGAACGAGAACAATAGCTCTCATCCACCCGCGTCCTTTGAAATTTCTGTGTAAAATCAGCGCGATAATCATTCCGAGAATTGTTTCCAAAGGAACTGCGACTACAGTAATTACGAAGGTATTTTTTACGGCTATCCACCAATCTTGATCTCGTGCAAGATCTATAAAATTATCTATTCCGGTGAATTCAAAATCCTTCAGATTGTCTAAAGCTGCATCCGTAAAACTGAAATAAATCGTTTTGAACAGAGGCCATCCGGCACAAAGAGCCAAAACAAATAAGCACGGGGCAAGAAACAGCCAATTATTTAATCCCTGCCTCCTTTTTACGCTAAAAACAGGCTTTGAATCCTCTGGCATTTTGATTGACCTTTCGCTATATTCTCTCGTACTTCATCTTTTCTTAAACACAAAACGGTTTTCATTTTGTTTCGCTTTTATCGTTCGACTTAGTGAAGGATTCTAACACATTTGAAAATTTTTGAAAGATTCCTTCCGAAGATTTCTGTTTTTTCGGCCTCTTTTGGTGATCTATGATTTTGTTCAACTTCCGATTCAGTCTTCCCAAATATTTTTTTGCAACCTTTTGATCATCGACTTCTTCCAGACTTTCGGTAAGTGCGGTGTTGACAAGGTTGAATATCTCGTGACTGGCTCTCGGATAATCTTTTCCAAATGTTGACGACGGCCTCGCTACAGCGTTCTCCAGAGATCTGCTTAACACGGCAAAGAACGAATTTTTGTTTAAAATTTCCTGGTCCCCATACAGACTCTTATAAGCAGGAGCATAGGCAAATTCTGCTCTGATTTTATGTTGAACCTTATCCGTTAAAAACTTTACCAGATCTGCGGCGATTGCTGCACGCTTGGAATACTTAGAGACCGCGAAAAACCATCCGCCAATGACTCCGGAAGATTTTCCCTTTGCTGCATTTCCCGTTGGAATGGGCATAACACCTATTTTCCCCGAAACGGCGGTTCCTGGCGCATTCATCAGCGACCAGGCATAAGGCCAGCTGTTCATGAACAAAGCGTTACCCGCCTGAAACAGACCGCGAGCTTCCTCCTCTGAATAATTAAGCACACTTCTGGTGCTGGCATTTTTTAAACAACTAATCAATAAAACCAACGCATCAACACATTCTTGAGAATTTACGACTGCGTGCCCGTCTTTAATGACAGCGCCCCCAAATGTATCGATCAACTGAACGAAATTACAGGTCAACATTTCAAAAGCTTTAGCCTGGAAAACATATCCATAAAATCTATTGTTGGTTTTTCTTTCCTCTTCCTGGATAAATTTTGCGGTCTCGTAGAGTTCCTGCCATGAAACTGGGACAGATCGATTATATTTTTCGAGCAAATCCCTCCGATAATACATAACTTCACAATCGGTATAGGCGGGAAGAGCGACCATTTTTCCGTTAAAGTACATGTTCTCTTTTATGGTCGAAAAAATATCATCTTCGTCGATCTCTCCATCTTTGTAAAAATCTTTCAGGTCCGCAAGAACATCTCCGAACGCGCCAATCCAAGGGAAATCCATCTGGAGTATGTCTATGTCGAAAGATTCTGCACTTAACCATTGTTTATAAAGAGCAAAACATTCATTACTAGAGTGTGGCAGAGTAACTATCTCGACTTTGTGCTGGTTCCCTGTTTGCTTTATCCATTGATCTACAGCTTTTTGGAACAACTCCAGCTCAACTCCTTTTGCTCGACAGGTGATCTTCAAAGTAGCACAGCCAGTATCGAAAAAAATTAATGAACAGATCCCAACGATAGCAGATTTCAAAAATTTTCCCATACTCAACGCTCCTTTTTCCAATAAACTAACCGTAGATAGTTTAACATAAACCAAATTTAAAATCACCAAAGATTTCAAATAGTAAACACAATGAGAAATGATGATTAATTTATTTCAATTATTCTTTGATTATCTGTTTTTATAAATTTGATTTTTATCGTATCGGACGGAAGGAATTCTTCGATGATCTCTGGCCATTCTATGATGGTTATGCAGTCCGAAAAAGCTTCTTCGATTCCGAGATCGTAGAATTCGTCGACGGATTTCAGGCGATAGCAATCGATATGCCAAATTTCCGCAAAATCACTAGGATATGTTTGAATGATGTTAAAAGTTGGACTGGCGACGTTTTGGATTTTTGGATTCAAAATTTTTATTAAGTATTGAGCAAAAGTCGTTTTGCCGAATCCCAAATTTCCGTATAAAGCGAAGCACTGTCCCGATTTTGCGAGTCTAGAAAAATATTCCGCTGCCTTTTCCATATCATTTAATGAATTACAAACGAATTTTTTCATGAGTTGATCAATGATTCTAATTTTTTCGGGTCATTTGAGATTAAAATCGACAAATTTTCTACGATGATTTTTTTAATTTCGTCTAACTTTTTGGATTCTTCGGAAGAAAAATTTCCGAGGACATAAGACACTATCATAGATTTTTCAATGGGACGTCCGACACCAATTCTTATCCGCCAATAATCATTTCCGGCGAGATTATCTATGCTTTTCAATCCGTTATGACCTCCGTTCCCTCCGCCTTTTTTGATTTTTACTCTGCCAAACGGAAGATCGATATCATCGTGAAGAACTATAACTTTACTTAGCGGAATTTTGTAAAAATCGATCAAAAATCTAACCGCCCTTCCTGATAAGTTCATGAAAGTCAGTGGCTTTGCGAAAATAATTTTTTTCTTTTCGAAAAAACAGGAAGAAATTTCCGCAACCTGAGACATTTTTTTGAAAGAACCAGAAGCGACAGTTTCCACCATCGCCTCTATTGTTTGGAAACCGACATTATGCCTGTTGTTTTCGTATTCTAATCCTGGATTTCCTAGTCCTACGATTAACAGGCAGTCAAGCATTTTTGCATCAAGCTCCTGCTTCCGAATTTGCCGCTTCCTCAGCAGTTGGAGCATCTGACTTCATAATTGTTGGAGCAACAACGGTCGCGATGGTTACAACTTTCGCATTGACCGGTAATGATACTCCTTCCGGAAGATTAACCGTGTTCGAGTGTACTGTGTGGTGGAACTCAAATCCTGTCAAATCTACTTCGATATGCTCAGGAATTTTTTCCGGATCACAAACAACGTCTATTTCGTGAGCCAATACGTTTAAAACACCACCCAACTTAAGTCCCGGAGAGGCATTTTCATTGGTGAAAACCACAGGAACACGAACCGTAACGCGGCTGCCTTTTCCGACCCTCATAAAATCAACATGCATCACCTGATCTGTTACCGGATGAATTTGTGCCTGCTTTGCTACGAACTTCTGACCTTTCTTTCCGATTCCGTTGATTTCAAAAACCGTGGAAAAAAAGTTTGATTTGTAAACATAGCGGCTCAACAAATCTTTCGCTATGCAGATATTTTCGGAAGGTTGATTGTCTCCGTAAACTACGCATGGAACAAAACCCGCTCTGCGGTCGGCTCTTGCTGAACCCGTTCCAATGCTTTCTCTATTTTTGGCTTCTAAAGTAACAGTTGCCATTTTTTCGCTCCTCTCAAAAAGTTAAATCAGTATTCTAATTGCGTCCGCCAATAACTTTGCAACTGATAATTTTTCAAATTTATCCGACAAATTATCATCACAACGAATACTATCGGTTACAACAATTTTTGCGATATTCGAAGAGGCTAAGCTTTGCAAAGCTCCTTGAGAAAAAATTCCGTGAGTCGCGTAAGCTACAACTTTATAGGCCTTCACTTCTAACAACGCGTCGGAAGCATGACATAAAGTTGCTCCGGAGTCAATCATATCATCGATCAAAACGCAAATTTTGTTTTCTACATTTCCCAGTACTTTTACATTAGTTACCTTGTTGAATAAATTTCGAGTTTTAACGCACACCGCTAAATCTGTTTTCAATGTTTCCGCAACAAATTGAGCATCCTTTGCCCTACCTAAATCCGGAGACACGATAACAATATCTTTTGCATCATATTTGTTTTTGATATCTCGAATAAACAAAGGCAACGCGGACAGATGTTCGAACGGAGATTTTATAATCGGTTCGTTGTGGTTGTCCAAAAATATGAATTTTGCGACGTTAAACGTTTCAAGAAATTTCAGAAAAACCATGTTTCCGCATGATTCATTCGGGTTAATTTTATCTTGTCGAGAATATCCTGAGTAGGTCAAACAAAGATTTACGATTCGAGTATTTTTCAAAGCATCAAGCAGCAAAAACAACTCAAACAAATCCTCATTCGTTAGTGTGTTTGCGATAACGGTTACGTGAGAAAAACTTTTCTGCAAAGACACTTGCATTTCATCGTTGCTGAATTTTTTCACAATTGCCGGTGAAGTAGATAAATTCAACTTCTCGGCTATCGATTTTGCAAGTTTTTCAGAATTTCTTGTATAAATTATTTCCATATTTTTACGATGTTGATTTTATGCATATTACCGAAATGTTTCGTCCGCAAATTCCATTTGTATTTTTTCTTGCGTAACGAAAACTGAAATATTTTTCGTGATTTTTGTATGTGTCGATATCGACCACCGAGATTTTCGAATTTCCTTTTTCCTTTAATTTATCGCGACAAAATTTCACGACATCAAAATGATATTTACTGTTTATTTTTGAAAAATATTCAGCAGGGAAATTACCTAAAAAATCTTCACCGACTTCGTAACTTTCGACGTGAACACACGGACCTATCACAGACATTATATCTTCACAGTTGCTTCCGAGCGAAATCATTTTTTCCACAGTGTTTTGGATAACTCCGCCTTTCGCTCCTTTCCATCCGGCATGAGCAGCTCCGATGATTTTTTGCATCGGATCAAACAGCAACACGGGAACACAATCAGCGGTCAAAATTCCCAGAGCAATATTTTCGGACTGCGTGACCAACGCATCGGCTTCTTGGTCAGAATCGCTGTTTTCATCAACAATTATACACTTTGCAGAATGAATTTGATTTAACGTTACCAATTTTTCCGTGCCGATGGATTTGCGTACGAATTCCAAATTTCTTTTGACAGATTCGAGATCATCTCCGACAAATTTACTGCAGTTCAACGAAGAAAAAAGTCCTTCGCTGAATCCGGAATCTCTGCCGAAAAACGCACCTGTAATCCCATCAACAGCAAAGAAATTCATCTCCGAACTTTCTTAAAAACGCGGTTATTCCGAAGCTTCGTCGGAAGAAGGAATCATTCCTAAAGCCAACATATAGGTGTCCAAAAGCATATCTTCGTTTTCACGGTCTTCTGTTTTCATTTTTTTCAGCTTAAGGACCTTTTTCATTATTTTTACGTCAAATCCATCTGCTTTAGCCTGTTTGAAAACGTCGGAAATATTCTCCTGAATCTCTACTTTTTCCACTTCCAAATTTTCAATTTTTTCAATGTAAAGCTTTAATTTGTTTGCGTCACTCGAATGCATCTGATTTGTCCTTTCAAAAACAGCTGTATGTTGCGCATAAATAAAAAATAAGCATCAATTCATACTGCCAAAATACTAATATAAAGATTGATAAAAATCAAATAGTACTATAGCATAAGCGCGTTAATTTGTTGGAGATCACAATTGCAGCAGTCCACAATAAGAGAGGCTTTTTCCGTGAATGGGGTGGGAGTACACAGAGGGCAGGAGTGTTCCACGACGATCAAACCTGCAAGTGAAGATACCGGAATCATATTTTTCAAATCCGACGTGAGCAATGAGGGTGCTAAGGAAGAAAAAATCATCGCAAGTTACAAAAATGTAAAAAATGCGACGATGTGTACACAAATTTCTAACGAAAATGGCGCGTCTCTAAAAACAATTGAACACCTCATGGCGGCGTTGTACGGAATGAAAATTTCCAATGCAGTTGTGGAAGTTCGAGGAGAAGAAATTCCGATTCTCGACGGTAGTTCCTTAATGTTTGTTGAAAAGATAAAGGAAGTTGGAATTCAAAAACAATCTAAACCACGAAAAATTTTAAAAGTTTTGAAGAAGATAAAAGTGACAGACGGGGATAAATTTGAAGAGATCGAGCCTTTTGATGATTTCGAGATCAATGCGAAATGTGATTTTGAAGCGAAAGGATTGAAGACGGATCCTGTGATTTTTAATTTTTCAAAAAATGATTTTGCAACCGAAATTGCTGCGGCGAGAACTTTCGGATTTGTTTCTGAAGTTGAATACATCAAAAAGCACAATTTAGCACAAGGGGCATCGCTGAAAAATACCGTCGTCTACAATGATAAAGGAATTCCTTTGAATGATGAAGGTTTGAGATTTGAAAATGAATCCGCAAAGCATAAGGTTTTGGATATAATCGGCGACTTATCTTTGTCGCAATATTGGATTCAAGGAAGAATGAATTGTTTTTGTCCAAGTCATAAGCTGAATAACATTTTGTTGAGAATGCTGTTTGCGAGTACGGAAAATTACGAGATTTTGTAAATGTATATTTTGGGGATAGAATCCAGTTGCGATGAAACGGCTGCGGCAGTGGTTTCTGATCGAAAGGAAATTCTGTCTAATGTCATTTATTCTCAAATTGAGGAACACAGACCGTACAGCGGAGTCGTTCCCGAGGTTGCGGCAAGAGCTCATTTGGAGAAGATTGATGTCATGGTAAAAAAGGCGTTGACTGACGCAAATTTATCTTTGGATGACATTGATGCCGTTGCCGGGACATGTGGTCCAGGATTGATCGGCGGGGTTATTGTCGGAGCGACGTTTGCAAAAAGTTTGGCTTTCGCGAAGAAAATTCCGTTTATCGCGGTAAATCATATTGAAGCGCACGCGTTGTCGGTTCGATTGACTGAAGATATCGAGTTTCCATATCTTTTGATTTTGGCGTCAGGAGGACACTGCCAGATTTGCGTTGTTCATGATATAGATCATTTTCAAATTTTGGGACAAACTTTGGATGATTCCGTCGGAGAATCTTTCGATAAAGTTTCAAAACTTTTGGGCTTCGGATATCCCGGCGGACCGATCATAGAAAAATTATATCATGAAGGAGATAAAGATAAATTTGCGTTGCCTAAGCCGATGTGTTCGAAAGGAAATTGCGATTTTTCGTTTTCAGGATTGAAAACCGCAGTTCTGAATGCCTCTCAAAAATGTGTTTCTTCGCAGGATAAAAAAGATTTAGCAGCATCTTTTCAAAAAACCGTCGCGGAAATTATGTCATTCAAAATGAAACAAGCTTTGAATTTTTGTTTTGATCAGGAAATAAAAATCAATGCGGCGGTAATTTCCGGGGGAGTTGCTGCGAATTTAGTTATAAGAGAAGGTTTAAAAAAAACTTGCGGAACGGTTCCGTTTTTTGTGCCTCCGGTAAAACTTTGTACGGATAATGGTGCAATGATTGCATGGCTTGGTGCTGAAAAATTCAGGAGGAATGAGTTTAATTCTTTAGATTTTCAACCTAGACCGCGGTGGCCGTTGGGAGATCAAATTTAAAAAATATTCAGGGAAATTATGAGGAAAAAATATGAAAATAATTTCTGCAAACAGTGTTAAGATTGTCGAAGATTATACGAAAAATTTGGATGAAGACAGTTTAGTAATTTTTGACTGTGACAACGTTCTGACAACTGTAAGGGTAGGGACATTTAATGTTCGGAATAAAGATTTTCTGAAAAATTATCTGCGTGAAGGATCTGTTTCCAAGGATGAGTTTTACGATAAAATCAGGTTGATTTTGATCAATGAAAATACCTACATTGTAAACCAGCGGATGATAGATTTAGTCGCAAATTTGGCGAGAAGAAATATTCGGCATATGGTTGCGACGTCATATTCGGTGCGTCCCCTGAAAGAGGTACCAGATCCGATGCAATGGCGAATAGATAATCTGCACAAGATGGGATATTTTTTCGAAAAATCTTGGCCTGATCAAAAAGAGGATTTAGTGCTTAATAATTTCGGGACAGATCACAATCCGATTTTTCGCGACGGTATTTTATTTTGTGATATTTTTTCAAAGGGGGATTGCATTCGTAGTTTTTTCGAATACATCGGTTTGACTCCGAAAAAAGTAATTTTTATTGACGACGTTTTGAGAAATCTTTCGGATATCGGAGAATTTTGTGATGAAAATAAAATTGAATACATTGGAATAGAATATCTCGAGTCACAATACATAAGTTCGAGCATTCCTTTTTCAGATGATCTCGGAAAAATTCAAATGGATCAGTTAATGAGTAAATCAATTTGGTTAAAAGACGAAGAAGCTCACGAAATATTGTCGAATTCTTGAAATTACACTGTTGAATATTGGGTTGTTTTATTTTTATAATACGAAGGCGATTGGTTTTGGGTGATTTATGAAAAAATCTGTATTAGGTTTGCTGTTGTTTAACGGATTTGTTCTGGCTGAAGTTTCAGATAGTAGTGACTTTATGGAGTTAGATGAGCCGTACAAGTATGTAACAGGTGCCTACTGGGGAGTGAGTGTTGGTCCGACTTTTGTAAAGCATAAGTTGTCGGCTCAGAACGAAAATACAGGGACGGTTCAGCGGACGAGTGTGTCGAAAACGCAGATGGATTTGGCTTTACTCGGAGGATTTGGGACTTCTTTTTACAAAGATTATTACATCGGTCTCGAAATGGAGTTGATGAATAGGTATGGGAAAGGAGTTCACTACGAAAAAGATAGCGATGCCTTGGGATTGAAATTTCATTCTCAGTTTGGACTGAATATGAATGTTCGTTTTGGATATTTGTTTCCGAAGCAGGGAAATATGATTTACGCGATCGTCGGTTTTTCTCGCACTTTGGGAAAAGTAGTTGAGAAAAGATCAGACGGAAAAGCTGTTGAGGGAACGTTTGGATCGTACTATCCTGTGGTCGGAGTAGGGCTTGAACATAAGATTAATTATGATTGGAATGTTCGTTTAGATGTTAAGTATTCTATCACCTCGGAGGATTCTGGTCGACACATGTCCAGAAATGCCTCGTGGAAATATGATGCCAAACCTCAGAGTGTAGGAATAAGATTGGCCATAACAAGGAACATATAGCGAAGGGATATGTAGTGGAGTCGAGAGATGAGAGCGAAAGTAGAAAAGAAGGATATTTTGCCTGCGATAATGAGAACGGTGAGCATAGCTGACAAGAAGTCGGTTGTCCCTATCTTGTCTCATGTGCTGCTGGACTTCAATGCCAATGGTCTGACGATAAAGGCGACAGATCTGGATCATTCCATAATTGAAAAGGTGCCGGCTCAAGCTGATACTTACGGAACTGTTGCAGTTCCAGCGGGAACTTTGTGTGATGTTTTGCGAAAAATACCGGATAAAATTTCAGTAGAATTTTCCCTTATTGATAAGGGAGAAAAGTTGCAGGTTGTTGCCGGAAGATCTAAGTTTGAGTTGTCCACATTGAATGCCAAAGACTTTCCTCAGGTTTCCGTTCTTGAAAACAGCTGCCATTTTACTCTGAAAACCTCGGATTTGAATAAATTGATTACCAGGACGAAATTTTCGATTTCTCCTGAAGAAAACAGACATAACTTAAATGGGATTTTCCTGCACAAAGAAGACGATATGCTGAAGGCTGCTTCGACCGACGGACATAGACTTTCGGTTTCCGCGATTCCTTTAAAAGCAAAGGAAAGTATTCAGGGGGTGATTATCTCAAGAAAGACTGTTTTGGAAATCAAGAAGCTTTTGGATGTTACCGAAGGGGAAGTGATAGTTACTTTCACTGCAAATCAGGTTCAGTTTGAGTTGGGGAACGTTTTATTTATGGCTAAGCTCGTGGATGGAAATTTCCCGGACTATAAGAGAGTGATTCCTTCCATGGATGTTAATTTCTTCACGGTGAAGAGATCGGATTTTGTGGAAGTTGTGGATCGTGTTGCTGTTATTTCCGATGATAAGGGTAGGGCGATAAAGTTGGAAGCTAACAAGAACAGCCTCTCCTGTTATGTTGCAAATAGTCGAGTTGGAAGTGGAAAGGATGAGGTTGATATTACGTATGATGGAGATGACTGGGTTGCCGGCTTCAATTCGGGTTATTTGTTGGATGTGGCCCAAGCTTTGCAAGGGGAACAGTTGAAGATTTACGTAAAAGAATCGTTGGCGCCGATTTTGATTGTTGACGAGTCTGAGCCCGAGTCGTTGTACGTAGTTATGCCAATGAGAATCTAAGGGTAAATTTTGCAGCCTACGATTCTGAAATTAGGATGTCGGAATTTTAGATCATATCAGGCTTTGACGTTGAATTTTTCGTCGAGGTTTGTTGTTTTCTACGGAAAAAATGGAGCTGGAAAGACAAATATACTAGAGGCGATTTCCCTGTTTTCTTCCGATCGAGGACTAAGAAGAGCGTCGATATCCGATTTTACCAATTTTAACGCGAAATCCGAAGGTTGGAATTTAGAGCTGATGTTCAAAAATGAGGGGGGATATAAAACTTTTTTGGAGACAGGTCTCTTAAATAGCAGAAGATTTGGAAAAGTTGATGGCGAGGTGACTTCCTCACTATCTGCGTTAGAAGAATTTGTGTGGTTGTTATGGATTACTCCCAGCATGGATACGATTTTTATAGGATCTAAAACAGATCGACGTAATTTTTTTGATCATTTGGTTAGCGGTTATGATAGGAAATATAAAAATCGTCTGAAAAAAATCCAAAATTTACAGAGAGAAAGGTTAAGCGTTTTATCTTATAGAAGGGATGAGTCCTGGCTAGATATTCTGGAAAACAAAATTGCAGAGGAAAGTGTTTATATAGCAAGGTCTCGTTTTGAATTCGTTAATCAGCTAAATGATGTTTTTGCGAATTGCGATTCGAATTTTTTGAAACCACAAGTAAGTATCGAAGGAAAAATCGAAAGTCTTACATCAATAAATAGCGACGAAAATGCAGTCCTTGAAATATCCGACCTTTTGAAAAATTTCAGAAATGAGGATACCGAAAAGCAATCGACAAGGATTTCCGTTCATAGAAGTTCATGGTTAGCTCATCATAGGAAAAATCACTTAGAGGCCGAAAATTGTTCTACAGGTGAACAAAAAGCTTTTCTGATCTCGCTGGTTCTGGCAGTAGCGAGAATTTATCAGCAGTCGAGGCGCGGAGTTCCTGTTTTGCTGTTGGATGATTTAATGATGCATTTGGATAAAATGCGCCGAAAAGCCCTAATTGATGAATTATCAGTCCTGAATATCCAAACTTTTTTTACGGGAACGGAATTATATTTGTTCGAAGATCTTAAAAATATAATGCAGACATTTCATGTAGAAAATTCAATTTGCAGCGAAATTCATTCATATAGCGATTCTCCTATCAAAAGA